>WHSN01000038.1 GCA_009380045.1 Luteitalea sp. | reverse complement strand
CGACGCGTCGATCTCGAATGGCGCGTGGCTGTCGATGCGGCATCCGAGCCCGTGGGCGCGGCCGTTGACCGAGAGCGACCACCAGCGGGTGCTGCCCTCGGGCGTGCTTGCCGGATTCTCGTGGAGACTTCGACTGTAGTGCGACAGCCCGTCGACGACCGGGCCGCGAAACACCATCGCCCCCTGTTCGAGCACGATGCTGGTGTCGCACAGTTCCTTGACCGCGCCGAGGTTGTGGCTGACGAACAGCACCGTCCGGCCATGAGCGGCGACCGTTTCCATCTTCCCGAGGCACTTGCGCTGGAACGCCTGGTCGCCGACCGCCAGCACCTCGTCGACGAGCAGAATGTCCGGCTCCAGGTGGGCGGCGACCGAGAACGCCAACCGGAGATGCATCCCGCTCGAGTAGTGCTTGACTGGCGTGTCGATGAACGGCCCGACTTCCGCGAAGTCGACGATCTGGTCGAACTTCCGGTCGGTCTCGGCGCGCTTCATGCCGAGGATGGCGCCGTTCAGATAGATGTTCTCGCGACCGCTGAGCTCCTGGTGAAAGCCGGTGCCGACCTCGAGCAGCGACCCGACGCGGCCGCGGATCTCGGCGTGGCCGCCGGTCGGCTCGGTGATTCGCGACAGAATCTTGAGCAAGGTGCTCTTGCCGGCGCCGTTGCGCCCGATCACGCCGACGACTTCGCCCCGTCGAATGTCGAATGACACGCCTTTGAGCGCCCAGAACACATCCTTCGCCGGCCGGCGCGAACCGCCCTGCCGCCGGTCGCGCAACGCCCGGAACGGTCCTGCGGCCGCGTTCGCCAGCTTCGCCCGAATCGTCGGATAACGTTCATGCAAGGCGCCGATGTGGTACCGCTTGGAGAGATCCGCCGCTGTGATCGCCACGTCACTCATGCGCGGGGCCATTGCAGGAACCGGTCGTCCACGAATCAGGCAGAGACGAATCAGGCAGAGACATTGAAGGTCCGCATCCAGATTTCGGTGGTGAGCAGAAGCCAGACCATCTTCCACAGCTCGCTATCGCCCTGGCGGAAGTCGTGGACCAGCCGATGGATCTCCACTTCATCGAAGAGCGCGCCGCAGCGCGGATGAGCCAGGAGCAGGTCGTTCACCAATCCGGCGACCGGTCCGGCACACAGCAGCGGCGACATGGGCAGCTCGAACGCCTGCTTGGGACGATCCAGCACCGCTTGCGGCAGCGTGCCGCGCATCGCCGCCTTGAGACAGAGCTTGGTCCGGCCGTCGGCGATCTTGCAGCGGCCGGGCAGACCGTTCACGTGCTCGACGACGTCGATGTCCAGCAGCGGCACGCGGATCTCGACGCCGGCCGCCATCCCCATCCGATCGGCACGCTGCAGGAAGTGCTGCAGGAAGGTCTGTTGATCGACGAACAGTTGACGATTGATGTGATCGAAGCCCTCGGTCTCACGCGCGCAGAGGAACCGGTAGTCGTTGGCGAAGTGCGTTCGCGACCAGAACCGCGCCAGGCGCGGAACCGCCACCCGGTTGTGGCCGAAGACCAGCGCCGTCGAGTCCCCCGAGCGGTCCATGTCCGCGGCGATGTCCACGTACCGTGCATAGCCGCCGAAGATCTCGTCGCCGCCTTCGCCGGAAACCAGGACCTTGAGACCCTGGGCGCGCGCCTGCCTCGAGATGGCGAACGCGGCCAGATGATGGGGTCGTGGAATCGGTTCGTCATGATGCCACGTCAACTTCATCAGGAGGTCCGGCATGTCAGCCGGGTCGATGCGAACCTCCTCAACCGACACGCCGAACGCCTCGGACAGCTGGCGCGCCTGCTCGAACTCGTCGTACCCGTACTGAGGGTCCCGAAAGCAGAATCCGGATCGCTCGCCGTGCGCCAGCGCCGTCACCACGCCCGAGTCCACCCCGCCGCTGCTCATGATGCCGATTGGCACATCGGCCATCAGCTGCCGCTGGACGCCGGCGGCCAGGAGCCGATCGAGGGATTCGTCCAACCCGGCGCCGGTGTGGTGTTCCGCCGGAATCGGGCTCCAGAAACGACGGAGCGTCATCACGCCGTGCGCGTAGGTCAGCGCGTGCCCAGGCTTGAGCTCGTCGACGGCGGCAAACGCGGTCCGTGCACCGGCGATGAAATGGAACATGAACAGCTCGGCGAGGTCGTCGACGTTCGCCCGCGGCTCGACCTCGCCGGTCGCAAACAGCGCCTTGATTTCCGATGCGAACAGCAGCCGGCCACGCGCGGTCTGCGTGTAGTACAGCGGCTTGACGCCCAGATGATCGCGAGCGAGCAGCAGACGTCCCGACCAGGTGTCGAGGAGGGCGAAGGCAAAGATGCCGTTGAGGCGGGGCAGAATGCTCTCGCCGTAGTGCACCAGCAGCCACAACAGCGTCTCGGTGTCGGAATGGCCGCGAAACGTCACGCCGCGCTGCGTCAGGTCGAGACGAAAGTCGCCGTGGTTGTAGAGCTCGCCGTTGTAGACGAGACAATACCGGCCATCAGGGGTGGTCATCGGCTGGGCGCCCGCTGGCGACGGGTCGACGATCGCCAGTCTGACGTGACCGAGACAGGCGCGGTCCGCCTGATACACCCCTTCATCGTCCGGACCACGATGCCGGACCAGCGCCAGCATACGACGTGCGTCGTCGAGTGAGACGCCTTCCCCGACGATGCCGACGAGTCCGCACATCAGGCTTGGCCCGCCGACTGCGCGAGCACGCGTTCGGCGCGCTCGAGGTCGTCCATCGTGTCGATATCGACCGTGGCATCAGGGTCGACCACGACGCTCAGCAGCCTGCTTCCGTACAGGCTGTTCTGCTTCATCAGGACATCTCGCCGGACGACGTACACCGAGCCGTCTCGATGGAAGGCGGCCGGCAGATCCTGTCTCCGGGTCACCGGCTGCGACTCGCCGGTGCTCAACCTGAGACGCCCCTCATCGTCTCTGAAGTACACCCAATGCGGATTGTGCCGGGCCGGAACAGGAACGACCGTGACGACCGCATCGGCGCCGCTCGTCTCGAGCAGCTCGATACACGAGTCGACGTCCTCGGCGCGCCGGAAAGGGCTGGTCGGCTGCAGGAGGCAGATCGCATCGACGCCCTCGCCCCGGGTCTCCAGCCACGCGACGGCGTGCTGAACAACCGGCAAGGTCGGGGTGTCGTCGAGCGCCAGCTCCGGGGGGCGCATGAACGGCACCTCCAATCCGCACTCTCGTCCGACCTCGGCGATCTCGGCATCGTCAGTGCTGAGAACTCTTCTCGTCGCGCGCCGAACCGCCAGCGCGGTTGCCGCGGTATAGGCGAGGAGCGGCCTGCCTCCGAGAGGACGCAGGTTCTTTCGAGGGATGCCCTTGGACTGGCCGCGCGCCGGGATGAGGATCAACGTTCGCATGTCGGGGGTTCCGCCGCCGCCTCAGGGCTTCCGCGCCGTCGCCAGCAGGTGTCTGGTGCCGGAGGCCTGGTGTTTGACCGCATGGCGCGATGACTGGATCGAGTTGATGGCGTTGCTCAGCATGCCGGCCGCGGTATAGAGGGGACGCCGCGCCATCCACGGCCGCAGACCGAGCCTTCGGAACCGCCCGCCGACCACGGCATACTCGACTTCGACGTCGCAGAAGGTCGAGCGGAGGAGCGCGCCAAGCTGCTCGCGCGTGTAGTGCCGCTTGTGGTCGGGATTCGAGTTCTTCACCGCGTCACCGTTGGGCGTCGTCATCAGGAACGTGCCTCCCGGCTTGAGCACGCGAAACACCTCGTTGACGAAGCGTTCGTCCTCGGTCACGTGCTCGAGCACTTCCACCGCCACCACACAGTCGAAGATCGAGTTCTGCAGGCCGGAACGGGTCATGTCGTCGAGGACGATCTCGCACACATTGCTTCGGCGCGCCCGGGTCTGGCGAATCACGTCCTGGTCGATGCCGAGACGCAGCGCCTTCTGCACCGCCGTTTCCCGCGGCAGGTCGCTGATCGTGACCTGACCCGGCACGCCGACGGTGTAGTGGGACTTTCGCCCCCCGACGTCCAGGATGCGGGCCGACCGTGTTGACGCGGCCAGGCGCAGCAGGCGCCGGCGCACTTCACGATGGAGCGGCATCATGAACGGCTCGACGGCGAGATATGCGAGCTCGAATCCGGTCCAGCCCATGGCAATCAATACGTGAGGCGTTTCTGGATCGTGAGCGGCGCATCGCGCAGGCATTGTGCGATGCGGGGGCCGGCGCGACCGTCGCCGTACAGCGCGTCCGACGCATACCGCCCGCCGTTGTGCAGGTGGTGTTCGAGCGCGTCGGAGATTTCATGCCGGTCGTAGCCGGCGTCGCGGACGTTCATGCCGCGGTCGCGACCTGACTGCCGCGATCCGATGTTGACCGCCGGGACGCCGAGGTACGAGCATTCTCTGATCGCCACGCTCGAATTGCCGACCAGGCACTTGCTGTTGTAGAGCAGGCGCAGGAAGTCGGTCGGCGCCATGTTCTTGAACAGCCGGATGTTCCCCGGACGCACGCGCTCGCGGAAGGAACGGATGCCGTTCGACGTGCCATCGGATCCGGCATCGACGTTCGGCCAGAACCACAGCGTCGGAAGCCCGGAATCGTAGACCACCTCCAGCGTCTCGAGGACATGGCTTCGCGCCAGCTCGTATTCGGTCGTCACCGGATGCTGCATCACCACCAGGTAGCCATTGGTCAGATCGAGCTCGGGACCGACCCCGCCGTATTTCTCGCACGGATCGAAATCGAGCCCCGGCTCCTCGAGCACCGGCGCCGCGAGGTCGATCGACGGGCAGCCTGTGACGAAAACCGTGTCCGGACACTCGCCCATGCGAATGACGCGCTCGGCCGCCCGTTTTGTCGACACAAGATGCAGATCGGCAAGCTTGGTGATCGCATGGCGGACTTTTTCGTCGATCGAGCCGGTGACCTCTCCGCCCTGCACGTGGGCGACCGGGATGTTCATGTACGCCGCCGCCACCGCGGTCGACAGCGTCTCGTATCGATCCGCCACGGTGACGACGACGTCCGGCTTCAGATTGTCGAACACCGTCGCGAGCTCCAGCAGCCCGAGGCCGGCGGTCTTGGCCATCGCCGCGGGGTTTTCGCCCTCGAGAACGCTGTAGACGCGGGCGGCAATCGAAAAGCCGTCTTCTTCGACGAAGCTGATCGCGGAGCCGTAGCGATCGAGCAGCGCGGAATCGGCGAGCACCACCTGCAGCTCGATCTCCGGAGACGCTTTCAGGGCGTCGAGCGCCGTCTTGATGCGGCTGTAGCTTGGACGAGCGGTGACGACGACGCACACTTTTCGGCGCATGGGATTCTTGATAGGTTGTCGGGGAAGCGGGCCTAGACGCGTTCGAGGTCGTTCTCTGAGAGGAGCTCGTCGGCCCTGACGGTGCGGCAGAGTCGCAGCCCCGGAAGGTCGTCGAGTCGCGCCGGTGGGATTCCGGTTCCGGGTTTCTTCACGGTCAAATGCTCACGTCGCAGAATAGTGCCTCTCGGCAGATCGATCCGGCATGCGACACTCTTGGTGAAAAGCGCGCGCAACGGCTCCATCTGTTCGGCGAGGGCGTCCTTCTCCACCGGGTGCATCCGCATCGTCTCGATGAACCTGACGCCCCGCACCAGCTCGCGAAGCCCGCTGGTCGTGACGGAAGCGGACACGTCGGGACCGAACATCTCGGCGCTCAACGTCACGTGCACTTCGAGGACGTCGATGCCGAGAGCCGCAGCCGCCAGGCCAGGGTAAATGGTCCCCGAGTGATCCGACAGCCCGACCGGACATCGATAGCGCGCCCGGAAGAGCGGAATCATGTTGAGTCCCACCTTCTCGGGCGGGCAAGGATAGGCCGAGGTGCACTGCATCACGGTCGGTGTCACCCCCCGGCTGATGCACAGCGTCACCGCGCGATCGATTTCGGCGAGCGGGCTCAAGCCCGAGGAAATCAGCACCGGCAGGCCAGTGGCCGCCATGCGCTCGAGCATCGCGAGGTTGGAAAGCTCGCCGGAGGCGACCTTCCATGCGGTCACGCCGATTCGCTGCAGGAGCTCCATCGCTTCGATCGAGAACGGCGAGCTGAGGAACAACAGCCCTCGCTCGTCCGCATGATGTTTGAGGCCGAGCCACTGCTCCTCGGTGAACTGCATCCGCTTCCAGTAGTCGTACCGGGTGGCGTCCTGATAACTGAACCGGATGCGCCACGGTTCGGCGGGTGTGCTCTCAGCCTCGGCGATATGCGTCTGGAACTTGACGGCATCGCCCCCGGCCGTGGCGATGGCGTCGATGAACGCGTGCGCGGCGCCCAGACTGCCATCGTGCGCCTGCGCGACTTCACCGATCACCACCGCACGGGGGACGGTTTCGCCAGCGCCACCGCCGGTCTGCCTCTCAGACCACGTCAGCAAACCGCTTCTCCATACGCCGGAAATAGAAAGCGCCGCCGAGCAGCGTCACCACCGCGGTGACCGCCGAGACCGCCAACATCGGACCAGGCCGGTCGCCCGTGCCGAGCAGCGCCCACCGGAACCCCTCAACCACCCCGGCCATCGGGTTGATCCCGTAGAGCGTTCGCCAGGGCTCTGCGAGCAGGCTGCTCGGGTAGGCGATGGGGGTCGCGAACATCCAGAACTGAGTGATGAACGGCAACATGTAGCGGACGTCGCGATACTGCACGTTCCAGGCGGCAAGCCAGAAGCCGACCCCGAGCGAGGTGGCCAGACCCAGCGCAGCGAACAGCGGCAGCCACACGACGTTCAGGGTGACCGGAACCTGGTAGTAGACGACCATTCCGAACAGCACCAGCAGGGCGAGGAGAAAATCGACGCCTTCCGATGTGACGGCGGCAATCGGGATCGTCAGGCGCGGGAAGTACACCTTCTTGACCAGGTTGGAGCTCGCGACGACGCTGCCGGCGGAGTGGGTGAGCCCGTTGGCGAAGAACGTCCAGGGCACGAGAGCGGTGTAGGCGAAAATCGGATAGGGCACGCCATCGGACGGCATCTTCGCCAGTTTCCCGAAGAACAGGCTGAACACCACCATCGTCGCGAACGGCTGCAGGATGGCCCAGGCGGCTCCCAGCATGGTCTGCTTGTAGCGGACCTTGACGTCGCGCCAGGTGAGAAAGTAGAGGAGCTCGCGGTAGTCCCACAGCTCCTTGAGCCTGAGCGATCGCCATCCGTGGGACGGTTCGATCCGCAAGTGCGTGAGCGCCGAACGCTCTTCGAGCGTCGTCACCAGCGGAGTGGTGCCGACGCTCACGATGTCAACCTGTTGTCGGTCATGCAGCCGGATTTGGTGAATAGTACCGGGCGTATTCGTGGCGGTAGTACTTGGCGAAATAGTAGGCGTGGCGATTCAGATCGACGAGGTTCAGGACGCCGCCGAGGAATGGGGCGCGCGCGGCATCGAGCCGCTCCAGGGCGGCCTGAGCCGCATGCCGGTTCGTCTTGTCTGCGCCGACGACGAACAACACCCCGGATGACAGATGAGCGATGAGCGACGCGTCGGTCACGGCGAGCACCGGGGGTGAATCGATGATCACCCACTCGCACTGCTTGCCGAGCGCCTGCAGGAAAGTCTTGAACCGCGCCGAGCCGAGCAGGTCGGCGGGGTTCGGAACACTGCTCCCCGCAGGCAGCAGCCACATGCCGGAGACGTTGGTGGTTCTCAACGCGTCCGCTGCCGACGTCAGCCCGGTCAGAACGTTGGACAAGCCGGGTTCCTGAGGCTGGCCGAACACCGTGTGCACCCGGGGCCGGCGGAGATCGGCATCGATCAGCACCACCTGCTGGCCGGCCTGGGCGAGCGCAATGGCGAGGTTGGCGGCAACGGTGGTTTTGCCTTCGTTTGGCCCGGTGCTGGTCACCATCAGCGTGCGCGGGCTATTCTCAGTGGACGAAAAGAGCACGCTGGTCCGGACGGCGCGGAACGCCTCGGCGAACGTCGGCGGCACGCCGCTGTTGATGAGCGGCTCTCCCCCCGACAGGTGCTCGGCCGGGACAAGCGGAACGAGGCCAAGGAAGGGCAGGCCCAGGTGCTTCTTGAAGTCTTCCGGTGACCTGAGGCGCGTATCCAGGTAGTCGACGAAGAACGCGAAGCCAACAGCAAGCACCGCGCCGCTCAAAGCCGCCAGCAGCAGGCTGCGCTGCTTTCGCGGCCACACCGGTGCGCGGGGGATGTTCGCCGAGTCGACCACCTGGATGTTGCTGGTCGTCGCCAGGCCTCCCGAAATCCCGGTTTCCCGCGCCCGCTGCAGCAAGGTCTCGAATATCTGCCGGTTGCTGGTGGCCTCGCGCTGCAGTGCGCCGTAGTCGATCCCCTTGCGATTGAGCGCCAGCGCCTCCGCCTTCTGCGCTTCGAGCGCCGCGACCAGGCTTTGTTCCTGTGCGAGGCTCGATTCGTACTCGCTTTGCAGCGACAGCACGATCTTGTCGACTTCACTCGCCAGGCGCCCTTCGGCCATCCGGAGCACCGAGCGCAGCTTGATCAGTTCGGGATTTCGATCGCCGAGCTGATTGGACAACTGCAGCTCCTCGCGCTGCAGCAAGATGAGCTCCGCCTTGAGCTGCTGCACATACGTGTTCGAAAGGATCTGCGGGATGCTGTTCAGGAGCTCCGGGTCGTTCTTGACCGCCTGGACGCGCCGGTAGATCTCCTCTTTGCCGATCCGGTCGGTTTTCGCCTTCGTCACCGTGGCGTTGAGCTCGGTCAGCTTCTGCACCACGATATTGTTCGGTTCTTCGAGCGACATCGCATCGTTGCTCTCGCGGTACCGCTGCAGGGCGACTTCGCTGTCCTCGACCTGCTTGCGCTGCGCTTGCAGCTGCTCGCTCAACCACACCGACGCCTGACGCGATGCGGTCTGCTTGCGGTCCTCGGTCTGGGCAATATAGGCCGCCGCCAATCCATTCGCGAGCTGCGCCGCAAGAACCGGATCCAGAGACTGGACCTTCACGTCCACGAGACTGCTGTTTCGCACGGGAGTGACGGTCAGGCGGTTCAAGAACGCGTCGAGCACGGCCGCCTGTTCAGGGGTTTCGGCGACTGCGGCCTCGGCCTCGGTCTCGGCTGTCTCGGTGGAGCCGGACGCTTCCGCGGCCGCCGGCAGGACCTCGTCGGGGTCGGTGTCCACGGCGGTGGCCTTCGTGGATCCGAACGGTGACTTGACCCAGGCCGCCAGCCGTCGGAATGAAACCGGGCCGCCCCCGCCCTCATCCGCGACCGCCAGGTCAGGATGGTCCCACAGCTGCAGCCTGTCCAGCGTGCTGCGAGCAAGGCTTCTGCTCTGCAGGATGCGGTGCTGCGTCTGCTGATAGTCCTTCTCGGGATCCTGCTGCTCGATCACCTCCTTGAAGAGAACGATCTGGCGGTTCTCGTTCTCGATCAACAGCTGAACCCGCGCTTCGTAGATCGGGTTCGCGGCGAAGACCACCCACGTGACGGTGATCATCACGACGAGAAAGATCGCAGCCGCAAGCCCTCGCCGCTTGTAGAGCACGCGAACGTGATCGAGGAGATGAAACCCCTCGCCGCTGGTGAGTTGAGGACCGACGTAGACGGTCCCGTTCTGCGCCGCCGGTTCCGAATCGTGTGCGGACGTCCCAGAGCTTCGGTCGGCCATCAGAACCACCTTTCCGGGACGATGATCGTGTCATTGGGCTGGAGCAGGTCGTTCAGCTTCACCCTGACCTCCTTCTCCTTGCCGTCGACGATGCGCACCACCTTGATGCGGTTGGTGGAGCCCCGATCGCTGAGGCCGCCCGCCAGGGAGAGCGCCTGCAGGACGGTGGTCTGCTTTCGTACCGGGTACGACCCGGGGCTCTTCACCTGTCCGAAGACGAACACGTGTTCGGCTTTCGGGATGAAAATCGTGTCACCGTTGTGCAGCGGCAGGTCTTCAACGAGCTGGCCGCTCTGCAGCTTTTCGAGATCGACCCGCGAGACCTCGGCGCCGCTGCCATCAGCCGGCAACACAGGCCCTTGGGCCAAGCGGTCCGCCTTGGGCCTGACGACGATGACTTCGTCTCCGGCGTTCACGCTCAGCGGACCGGCAAGGGTCAGCACCTGCAGGAGCGTCGTGTCGCCGGAAAGCGGGTAGTTGCCCGGCTTCTCGACCTCACCGACGACGAAGATGCGCTGGCTGCGGTGCTGGTGGATCGCAACCAGGATCTGCGGGTTCTTGAAGTACCCGTCGGCGAGGCGGTTCCGCAACTCCGTTTCCACCGCCGAAACCGTCCGGCCTCCCGCCGCGATTGTGCCGACCAGCGGGAAGGCGAACGTTCCGTCGTTCTGAAGGACGTACTCACCCGAGAACTCGGGCCGATCGCGGAGCGTGACCGCCAGAACGTCCTGGGCCCCGAGAACGTAGTCGCTGGTCTGGCCGCCGATGACTGCCGACATCATGGCCGCCAGCAGAACATGCAGAGCCAGGGCCGCCCGCCGGCCTGGCTTGGCGTATTTCCCAAAGAGGTGATGAGAGCATTCAAGGGACATCGTCAGAACCTGTAGTCAATGGAAGTATTGACGCGGATACCTTCGTACTGGCTGGTGACCACGGCCGACGCGCGCCTCGCGTGCTCGAGGACGACACCGAATCTCGTATGCCGATTTACGATCTGAGACAACCCGACGGTGATGCTCGTCGCGATATCCTGCTGCGTCGAAGCCGCCACACTGCGGTAGTTCAGCCGCTGCTGCCGGTACGACGCGGTAGCATCGAGAGTGTCGGTGAGCCGCTGCGCGAGCCCCACCTGGTACCCGTTCAGGAGGTAGTACGGCTGCCGCGGATCGTATGAGTACGTCACGTCTCGATCGGCTCGGACCGAAAGCCGCGTCGCCCCGCGCATCGTGTATCCGAGGTCAACGGCCGCGACCAGACCCTCGAACGGCGGCACGGTCGGATCGTTCGGCGTGAAGGAGCGGAAGCCGACGGCGGCCCGGCCGGAGACGAGCGCGAACGGGCTGAATTCGACCACCGGCACGACCCGCACCGTCCGAGCGTCCCGGAATGGCGAGAACTCGAACTCCTCCCGCTCGAGATCGACCTGCACCGACGCGGTCGTCACCGGCGTCGCCGTGATCCGCAGCGCCGCACTGGTTCGGATCCGCTGACTGTTCAAGCTCTGCTGCAGGTCGACGCCGCGGAAGTCGGCGCTGTCGCCAAACGTTATCGCGGTACGCTGGTGCGCCACTTCCAGAAAGGTCTTGCTCGAAAGCCGGAACCGATGCCCGAGCGTCACACGCCGCTCCTGACTCGGCGGCCGCCCGTCGATCTCGGATGATACGCGGTCGCGCGTCGAGATGAAGCCAGCGGACACGAAAGGAACAAATCTATTGAGATCGACGTCGAGCTCGGCCTCGGACAACACGTTCAGCGAGCGTTGCTGGACGAACTTCTTGTAGTACACATTCGCCAGCTGATTTCTGGTGTGCAGACGGAGCCTGCCAATCCGAAGCCACGCGTCAACTTCCGGAGTCAGTCGAGCGGTCACATCCTGCTGCGCGAGGTCAGCCTCCTGGTTCAGAACATTGGTGTCCAGTCCAGTGGTCAGGGAAACTGCCGGGGTGAGCGCGAGCGGGCCGATCTTGACACTGGCGCTGTTGCCCCCATCCGTTTGCCCTTGGGCCCCCACGGGGGTCGGCGCGGCGAGGGCAAGCGCAGCCATCAGCGCCACACAGCATGACGATGTCGTGTAACGATCCATGGTCGATGTTCGAACGGCCGCCGACAGGACCGCTCGGGTGTGTCGTGCGGGTTGGCTGGCACAGCTTCGCCCTGTCACTTACAGCGGCTCCTGCGGGTTAGAGAGCGGCGCCTGATGTGTGAGAAGCGATTCCAGCGCCGGTTCGATGCTGCGGCAGATCGCTCGAATAAGCCAGAGCGTGCCGGACGCGTCGCCGCAGGAAATCACACAAACCGCGAATGAGTCATCAGGGCGCGAAAGTCGCGCAGTGCTCAAGAGTCCACTCCACTCAAAAACGCGTCCCGGAGTGGATCAACGAAGGACCTGACCACGCCGGTCAGGGAAACCAGTAAACTGCAGAGCTTTAGCGACTTTCGGAAAGGATTTCCGCCTCGGGCTGAACGCCGCGCAGGGGACGCCCGGCGCGGTAGTGGCGCTGGCCGGCGCGAGCGTGGGTTGGAATACTCCAATCAGCGACCGCGAAACACGAAGGTTGCGGGCGAGGATGGTTGTGCTCCGCGTCGTAGAATCAAGGCGTGGACTTGATGACCGCGCTCGGGCGGATCGTGCCGTTCGCCTTCACGTCGGGGATCAACCTCTATGCGACGATCGCGGTGCTCGGGCTGTGCTCGCGCTACGACCTGATTGCGCTGCCAGAGTCGTTTCGCGCCTTCGACAACCCGGTTGTCATCGCCGCCGCCATCGGCATGTACCTGATCGAGTTCGTTGCCGACAAGGTTCCGTGGGTCGACTCGGTGTGGGATGCGGCGCATACGGTGATCCGGCCGGCGGGTGGTGCGCTCGTCGCGGTGACCGCGCTCGGCACCGCTTCGCCGTCGATGCAGACGCTGGCCGCGCTGCTCGGTGGATCGGTGGCGATGACCACGCACCTGACGAAGGCCAGCACGCGCGCGGCGGCGAACGCCTCGCCGGAACCGTTCAGCAACTGGATTCTGAGCCTCACCGAAGATCTGTTCGTGGTCGGGCTGACCTATTTCGCGGTGCAACACCCGTTGTGGGCGACCGCGATCGCGGTGGTCCTGCTGGTGGTGATCGTCGCCTGTGCGTCGATGATCGTCGGGGCGCTGCGGCGGCGCTTCGCGGCGAGGCGCGCGTCCGCCTGATCCTCGACGCTCAGATCCCGCTCATGGCTCCAAGGCCGGCGATCGCGGCGGCGCAGGCGCCGAGCACAACCGTGATGACGATAATCACGATCGCGGCAACCGCCATGTACGGGATCACCGACTCCTGCGGTGTGCCCATCACCGGCGGCAGACCGAGGTAGAAGAGATAGATGGCGTAAAACGCCGCGAGAATCGCGAGGACGCTCAACGGAGGAAAGATGTTGAGCACGCCCGCGACCCACACCGGCGTGTAGGCGAACACGACCAGCTTCATCGCCTGGACCAGGTCGCCGCGCGAACGGAACTGCGGCGCCAGCTTCTCGACGACCAACGACGCGACGTAGACACCGACGAGCGCGAAGACCCACGAGAGGATCGCGGTGACCAGCCCTCGCCCGACGCCGATTCGAATCGTGCCGACGAATGGCACCGGCACGCCGACCGCGGTGGACCCGATGAAACTGCAGACCGCCGGAATGGCGGCGAGGGGCGCCGCGTAGCCGACAATCAGGCTGTTGACAGTCGCCGGCTCGGCTGCGATCCGCGCCCACTCGGCGCCGGGCGTCTTGAGGACGTTCACCGCGCGTGTTTTGATGTCCATGATGGAGACGTCCGATTGTCTACTTCAGCCCGGCAAGCTTCTGCAGATCGACCGACTGCATCGCGGCCTGCAGTTCCGTGACGGCGGTCAGATTCCGTCCTGACAGCTGCACGACGAACCTCTTGTTGACCAGCGCGCTCAGCTCGCCATCCTTCTGCGCGGCATCCCATTTCTCCCAGCCGGGGAAGTCGCCGACCTTGATCGACTTTTCGTAGCCGTGGTCGGTTTCCTTCTCGTAGCCGGCGGTCAGGAACATCGCAAACGGCACCAGCATCAACTGGTTGAATGCGGAATCGCTGATCTCGGCCTCGATCGACTGCTCGCCCTTCCGGTAGGTGACCTTGGCCTGCGAGTAGTTGATCGGGTTGGTCATCCGCTCGCCGGTCGGCTTCCCTTTCTCCCACCCGGGCAGGTCGCCGAACGCCGTCTGCAGGTCGCGGAAGCCGACTGGATCGACCGGCTTCTGGCTCGGATCGCCGCCGGTCAGGCCCTGGAGACCCTGGAAGCCCTTCGCCATGTCCTCGAGACCCTTGGCCATGGCGCCGGCGCTGTCCTGAACCTGCTCCGCCGCCTTCTCGACCTCTTCCACCTTCCTCGCCTCTTCGGACGTTCCGCAGCCGGCGAGGGCGGACAGGCACACGACGCCACACCAGAGCGTTAGCTCTCGACGCATCAACCCTCCTGCGGATATCAAGGCGCTGAGTGTAGCAGAGCTTTCAGAGGACGAACCACTCGAATCCCTCGCCGACGACACTCGGTGGCACGGCGTGCCGGCCTTCATATTCCCGGTAGGTGACGTCGTAACCGAGCGCCTCGAGCCGCGGCACGAAGACGCGGCTGGTGTCGTCGATTGGCATCACGGAATCGCTGATCCCGTGCGAGATGAAGATGCGCGGCTTGCCGCGCACCTCCGCCGGCGTCATCACGCCGGGAGAGAAGGCCATGATTCGTCCGAACACGTCGCCCGTCCCGATGCCGAGCGACAGCGCCATGGTGGCGCCGTCGGAATGCCCGGCGATCCCCAGCCGCCGCCGATCGACCGCGCACCGCCGTGCCGTCTGCTGAAAGGCGGCGCCAAGAAACTCGAGGTCTGGACCGAAACCCGTCAGGATGACGTCCCACGTCCGCTCGTCGCGGGAGTCGGGTCCGAGGATGATGATGCCGAGCTCGTCGGCCAGCGAGAACGTATAGGAGACGGAAGAACCGCTGCCGCCGGCGCCGTGCAGCACCATGACCAGCGGCATCGGCACGCCAGGTTGTATCCGCGAGGGACGTAGACCAGCCCATCGCGGTGCGTATCGAGCTTCAACGGGTACCGGCCTGGCGTAAGCTCTTGTCCGGCGAGCGGCCGCGCCACCAGCGCCAGCGACGAGGCAGCGAGGAAATCGCGGCGGCTCACGAGCACCGATGCGCATTCTAGTGTTTCTGCTCTTCGTTGGCAGCGGAATCGCGGCGCTGATTTACGAGATTGTCTGGCAGCAGCTGCTGCAGCTCGTGATCGGGTCGTCATCGGTGTCGCTCGGCGTGCTGCTTGGCACCTTCATGAGCGGCATGTGCCTGGGCAGAGGAGGTGCTAGGTCAGCCGGCGTACCAGCCGGTGATGCGGTCGCTCGGAGAGCTTGGGCTGTATACCGCCACCGACCTGTTCAGGCAGTACGGGGGGCGCGCCAGGGACCTCGAAGGCTGGCTGCTGGACGCCACCATCAACCGCGATCGCAACCTTCGCCTGCAATATCTGGCCGGCTTCGGTGTCAACCTCCACGAGGGAGATACCATCGACCGCGAGATCCTGCAGTACCGCGTCTTTCCCGACGACCTGTTCGTCGCTTCCGACAGCACGCTGTGGCGACTGAAACAGGTGATCGAAGGAACGCCGGAGTAGTGTCGCCGTGCAGCGCAAAGCTCAGCCTGAGGGTCGCGGCCGGCGCGCACGAGTCACTTAGAATGATCGTTCGCTGCCAATGCCGCCTCATTGAGGTCAAGCGATGTCAGTGTCGCCCAACGCGTCCGTGCTCGATCGGAGATTTCCGGTTCGTAGACGCGAACTGCGCCCGATCGCAGCCGGGGAGCGGCGGTCGGGGATTGTCCCGAAGGAGTGCTCATGCCACGTACGGTAAGGGATGTGATGACCGCGGACCCGGCGTTCTGCACGCCTGAGACCAGCCTCGAGGACGTCGCGAAGCTGATGGTCCTGCACGAATGCGGCGAGATTCCAGTGGTCGAGAGCCATAGCTCTCTCGAGCCGATCGGCGTGGTGACCGACCGCGACATGGTCTGTCGTCTCGTCGCGCGCGGCAAGAATCCGCTGGCCTACACCGCGGAGACGTGCATGTCCCAGCCGGTCCTGACCGTGAGCATCGAGGCGCCACTTTCTGAGGCGGTGGACCTGATGGAGAAGCACCAGATCCGGCGCGTGCCGGTCGTCGATGCCGAGGGCTGCCTGGTCGGCATCGTCGCGCAGGCCGATATCGCATGGTCGGAAGACGAGCGCGAGGTGGGGAAGATGGTGCGCGAGGTGTCACGCGACACCGGATCGTCGGCGCGCTAGGACCCGCTGGCCTCCCAGCCGTCGATGGTCCTGCTGCTCGCCTTGTTCGCGTTCTTCCTCTCGGGGTTTGCGGCGCTGGTCTATCAGATCGTCTGGCAGCGCCTGCTCGTCCTGCCGATTGGCGCCGAGGTTCACTCGACGACGCTGATAGTCGCCGCATTGATGGCGGGCCTGGGTTGCGGCAGCCTCGCCGGAGGGCACCTCGCCGATCGGCTGACGCCGTCGCGGAACCTGCTGGCGTTCGTCGCCGCGGAAGCGGCAGTGGGCTCGTTCGGCTTCGTCAGCCGTTTCGTGTTCTACGACTGGCAGTATCTGAAGCTGGGCGCGGTCGAGATGCATCCCGTCGTGACTGCGACGATGGTCTTTTTCAGTTTGCTCTGGCCGACCTTCTGGATGGGTCTGTCGCTGCCGCTTCTCGGCCGCGGTTACGCGTGGGATCGATGGCGCCGCGAGACGCGTGGGGCTGCTCTACGGGTTGAACACCATTGGCGCCTGACTCGGCGCCTTCGGCACCACGTGGATCCTGTTGCCGCAGGGAGGCCTGGACGGCGGCACCCGCGTCGCTGCCGCGTCGAACCTGATTGCCGCCGCCGCGGTGCTCTGGATCGCGTTCCGGGTGGGGAAGGACAGCGAGATCCACGACGTCGCGACAATCGCCGAAACCAGTGTCACGGACCCGAGCAGCGCCAGTTGGAACCAGGTGACCAGTTGGTTGCGAGTGGTCGAGCGGCTCTGGTCTACGGCCTAGTTCGAATCCCAGGCTGCCAGCCAGCTATCCTGTTCTAACCGCTGCACTTACGCGTTTCACCCCTTCGGCGTCTCCAACATCGACCGGATTTCGAGCAGCTTGATCGTCGCGTCGAGGGCCGCCGGCACCAGGTGCGAGTATCGCGGTCATCGTGAGGCTCTGATGCAAGACAAGCTCTTGCACACCTCGCATCGGCGCACCCTGCATCGCCAGGTGCGAGCAGAACGTGTGTCGCAGGATGTGGACGCCCGTCGGCACCTTGGCCCGCTTGGCTGCGTAGCGAACTCGTGACCACGCACCCTGTCTGGTGAGCGGCATGCCGTCGTCTTTGCACAGCACCCGGCGGCTGCGGAGAGGTCGCTGCTGCCGAAGAGCCATCGCCAATCGATCGGTCATCCCGATGAACCGAATACGCCCGTTCCTCGGCGCCGTCAGTTCGCCGCACCAGTCCGAGTGCCGCACCCGGATCTGCCGTCGCTCGAGATCGACATCGACCCATTCGAGGGCGACGATCTCTCCTGGCCGCAAACCCGCCTCGCCGAACTCCGTCCGCTGACGGATCACCGCGCCCGGAATCTCCATCCTTACTTCGACATCGTCTTTCGCCACCCGCATGGTCGTTCCTCCTCTTGGCTGCGTCAGTCTCTCCTAGACCGATCGGTCTATTGCGGAAGTGTACGCTGTCGATGGGCTGTGTCAACAGGGCGTTGGCCTCTGGCGACCTGTGGTTCAGCGGCATTGCGTCAACGGGGTGGGCGAGGCCATCGAGGAGCGGAAACGCCCCCCGCTGGCAGGCTGGTCAGGCCGCGCTCAGAACGAACCAGGGTCGAAAATCGTCAACTGACGAGTTTCATTGCGTTTCGGGGCGAGAATCGTCCCTGACACCCAGCCAGCTCAACCGAGCGTACCCCTCCATTCGTAGAACGCCAGTTCTCGGGCAAACCCTTACGAATGGCCGGAACTCGTTCGCCGTTCAACGGGACCGCTCTGGTTCGGACCACGCTGTGCGCGCGGAGCCGAATCTCCTCAGGCCTCGATCACCGCCGGGCTCGCATTGCTGCGGCGGGGAAGCTGCGAGTCGCTCCAGGAATTGGAACCGCCGGCTTGTTCACCACGCTTGGCGCGCGCTCGCACCTCGCCTTTTGGCGCCTGAGCGCATATGCTGGAAGCCACTTCGTCAAGGGTGCAGCGGCCGTTCGCTGCAGGAAATCGGATGGTCGGGCCGCCATCCTCGTGGTCGCGAGACCAGGAGGAATCGCTTGGCAGGCTCGGTCAGCGGACCATCCGCATCGCGGGCGTTCGTTTTCCGCGCGGACGCTCTCTCGCCTCGTGCCCGCCCTCGATCCTGTCTGCCAGCCGGCTGAATCGCTGGAATATCTCGCCCCACGATAACCCGCAGCCAGGCGGTCGCTCCGCGGCCGGTCGGGCTGTATATCTGGAGGCGAGATGCTCTTCAAGGCCGCATTCGCTCTACTGGCCATTTGGCTGCTCGGAAGGCTGCTCGACATGGTCGGCGTCTATCGCGTGGGCGATCTCGCCCATGTGTTCCTGCTCGTCGGGGAGATGTTGTTGTTGCTTGCCGTGCTCAAGGCGCGCGACGCCGCTCAGCGTCCACCCAGCCCACCGACTGAGCACTGATGGCCCATACGCGTTCCACGCTCGCTCGCTTCATCTTTGACAACTCGCTGTTGCTTCTTGCTGGGACCATCGCGGCCGTGGTGTGGGCCAATCTGGATCTCAGCAGCTACGACCGGCTGACGCATCCGCTGCACTTCTGGGTCAATGACGTCGGCATGGTCTTCTTCTTCGCCCTGGCTGCGAAAGAGGTGTTCGAAGCCACGTTGCCGGGCGGACCGCTCGCATCCCCGCGTCACGCGATGGCGCCGCTTACCGCGGCGGTCGGTGGCATGGTCGCGCCGGCCCTCATTTACGTGGCTCTCACGTCCACCGTCGGCCCCGCGGAGTTGAGCCGCGGCTGGGCGATTCCGTGCGCGACCGACATCGCCTTCTCGGCGATGATCGCCCGCGTCATCTTTCCGAGCGGGCATCCAGCCATTCCGTTCTTACTGCTCCTGGCGATTGCCGATGACGCCCTCGGCCTGATGATCCTGGCCGTCTTCTACCCCTCAGGGCCTCTCTCAGTCGCGGCGCTTGGGATGTTGATGACGGCGGCCGTGCTGGCAGCGCTCTGGTTGAAGCGTCGCCGTGTCGGCAGCTTCTGGCCCTACGTGCTGGGGCCCGGGTCGCTCTCATGGGCCGCGTTGTACTTCGGCGGCTTCCATCCGGCCTTGGCACTGGTTCCCATCGTGCCCTTCATGCCGCACAGTCCACGTGATCTTGGGCTGTTCGATCCGCGAGAAACGGTTCAAGTCGACACGCTGAATCAGTTCGAGCACTGGTGGGGGACGCCGGTGCAGTTCGTGCTGCTCCTCTTCGGACTGGCGAATGCCGGCGTCCCGTTCGAGCAAGTCGGGCCGGGCACGTACTTCGTGCTGGCGGGACTGCTGCTCGGCAAGCCGATCGGCATCATGCTGTTCTCTGGCGCCGCTCGATTGGCAGGTGCGAGTCTTCCCGCAGGGCTCCACCTCGCCGACCTGGTCGTCATCGGCATCACCGCAGCGATCGGGTTCACGGTCTCCCTGTTCTTCGCCACGGCCGCGTTTCCGGCGGGTGCGGCCTTGGCCGAAACGAAGATGGGAGCGCTCCTGAGCTTCAGTGCAGCGCCCCTCGCTCTCATCGCATCACGCCTTCTGAGGCAGCGAGCCGGATGAGATGTTGGTCTTGTCGTGCGCGGTTCGGCATCAACCGCTGCGCCCCGGCGGATCTGCTCGGTCTGCTGGGCGCGCGCCATGCCGGCCGCGTAGAGCCCGGCGGCCCATACAACCCCGAGCGCGACCCTCAGACAGGCGTCCTGAACGCGACCACGATCGCCTCGTTCTCACAGGCTCTCGCCGACGCGGTGACCGACGTGATCCGCCGCGGCGAGTTCCCGATAGTCCTCGGTGGCGACTGCTCGATCCTGCTGGGTGGATTGCTGGCGCTAAGGCGTCGCGGCCACTATGGCCTGCTGTTCATCGACGGCCACGCCGACTTCTACCAGCCCAGCGCGAATCCGAACGGCGAGGTGGCGTCGATGGAACTCGCGCTCGCCACCGGCCGCGGTCCTGATGTCCTCTCGAATCTCGAGGATCTCAGGCCACTGGTCAGGGACGACGATGTCGTGGCGTTCGGGATTCGCGACGGGCAGCAGCAGGCGACGTACGGAAGCCAGCCCCTTCCTCCAGCGCTGCTCTCGCTCGAACTGACCGAGATTCAACGGCTGGGCGTTGACGCCACGATCACTGAGGCCGTGGCCCATCTCACCCGCGCGGACGGGCCTCGCTCAGGATTTTGGATTCATGTCGACACCGATGTCCTTGACGACGCAGTGATGCCGGCCGTCGACTACCGTCTGCCCGGCGGCCTGTCCTGGGAAAGCCTGACCCGCGCCCTGCACGTCGCAACGCGGTCGGATCGAGCCGTGGGCCTCGAAGTCACGATTTACAACCCGACGCTCGACAAACAAGGTGACGGCGCACGTCGGCTCGTCCGCGCACTTGCTGACGCCTTGGTGTGAGGCCGAACACCCACGATGGAGGGACGTCACGCTGCATGGACCAGGTAATGTCGAAAATCGTCCGTAACACCCAGCCAGCCTTCGCTCGCGCTGCGCGCGAGCTTCGGCTGGGGCGGCTCCGCCGCCCAGGTCAGCGAGCCCTCGACCCGCGAAGTCTGTCTCGCCGTAGCTCACGCGAAGCGAGCGGAGGCGGACCCTTTGCACTTTCTGCGATCTGCCACGCTCACCGGATCACAGAATCCGTAACGATCACGCCCACAACCTGCGGTGTCCCGCACGATCCGTCGCAGGCCCCCCCGGCATTGTTCCTGCCGCGCCTCCAGCAGGAACTCGAAGCGCTTCGTCTACATCCTCCGCAGCGACACGCACCCGGATCGCCACTACGTCGGCGTCACCAGTGACGTGGAGCGACGGCTCCAGTGGCACAACACTGGTCCATCAGGTGTGACCGTCCATCATCGACCCTGGTCCCTTGTCGTCGCGCTGGAGTTCGCGGATGCGACGACGGCGGTGCGATTCGAGCGCTGCCTCAAGACGGGTTCAGGTCGCGCCTTCGCCAGGCGGCACTTCGGCGGCGAGAAGCGTGACGAAGGCGTCCGCCGTGCGTCCGCGCGCATGCTTGCGACTTAGAGCAACCCTTCTTTCGCCATTTCGGCGTTCTGATCGGTCCGGGAGATGTACGAGAGGATTCGCCAGTCACCGTCTGACCTCTCCAACAGATATGAGATCGTGAACTCGATCTTGCGGTCGCCAGTCTTGTCGAATCGTGCGCCCCACGTAACGGTCGCCAGTGTGTGGACCGGGCTCAGCTCCATGCCCTCAATCGAGACCACCGCAATGTTGCGCATGCCGTGCTCGCGATTGAAGGCGGCCACTTGCCCGAGCCACTCGAGGAAGTGACTGTCGTTCGCAAACGCGTGACTACCCTCGGGGCCTCCGACAATGAACGTCGGCGCGTACAGCCCGGCCAGCGCCTTCGGTTGCGGTTCCATCGAGAGTTCTGCGTATCGGCTGAAGAATCGATCCAGTGACATGTTGGACCAGTATCGCCCGAGTGAATCGGGTCGTCGCCCGGTCGCGATCAAGCCCCTCGCATGGGGCTCTCGCGCGCGCAGTAGAGTACGGACCACCGGCAGTAGAGAAGTCGGCGCGGCGTCCTGTCTCAGGGGGTTGCGCGCGAGGACTCGCAAGCAGCAGCCATACTCACGCTGCAGTCCTTTCTGCCGAAGCGCGCTGCTAGCGGTCCCTTGATGCCGCGGCACGAACCGGTGAAGGGCTTCCCAGTGTTGCCACAGAAAGATCGGACTCGGAGCAGGCGTTCAAAAGAGCATGGAGGCAACCGGCACCCTCAGGCCGCACGGACGAGCCAGGGTCGAAAATCGTCAACTGACGAGTTTCATTGCGTTCGGGGGCCGGAGGCCCACCTGAACAGTTGCGGAAATCGTCCCGGACACCCAGCTCCTCGACGGGTCACGTATCTGGGCCACGTTCGACCGCACCGAATTCTTATCGTATGAGATAATTTAGGACGAGTTCGCCGATTGTGGACGTCCGAGAGTACCTGACCGCTGACGGCAAGAACCCGTATCGCGAGTGGCTGGACACGCTGGACGTCACGCCACGGGCCCGCATTCAGGCGAGGGTGCTCCGCTTCTCGACCGGGAATCTCGGCGACCACAAGAGCGTGGGCGCCGGCGTCTGGGAGGCGCGGGTCATGTTCGGGCCGGGGTATCGGATCTACTTCGCCAAGGACGGCGCACAACTCGTGCTCCTGTTGCTCGGTGGCGACAAGTCCACCCAGTCGGCAGACGTGGCGCGAGCGCAAGAGTCCTGGAAGGCGCATCAGGAGGGCAAACGCCGTGGCAAGACGAAGTGAAGACTGGAACGTCGGACTCGCGAAGGACCTTCGCGATCCTGCCTTCGCCCGCGAGTTCCTGCTGGCGGCGATCGACGAAGGTGTCGACCTGCAGCTTGCGCTCGGGAAGGTGATCCGCGCGATGGGCGTTAAGGAGTTTGCGGTCAGGGTGCGGATGGCCAGCCCGAACGTGTTGCGCGCAATCAATCCCCGCCACAATCCGACGCAGGACACGCTCAATCGTCTTCTGAAGCCGTTCAGGCTCCGCTTGAGCCTCGCGCCGCTCCCGGGGAAGACGCGACCCAACGCCGCGTAAGCAAACGCACGCCTCGGCCGAAGCTGGTACACCAGTTCCTGGTCGTTCTCTCGGAGGCGAACCCGCTTATGTGACGTCGCATCCAGAATGCCCGAGCAGTACCCTTCTGGGATCTGCACGTCGCTCGATCGAAGCATCATGACCATTGCACCGCTCGATTCTTTGGATGAGCGCATCCGGCGCGCTATCGCCGAGAAGCGGCTTCTCGAGATCCGCTACAAGAGAGCAGTCCGTCTCGCGGAGCCGCACGACTACGGCGTCATCGAGGGAACCGAACGCCTCTTGATCTTCCAGCTGCACGGTCCAGATTCAGGCAAGGGCGCCGTCGGCTGGCGCTTGCTCGATGTCGTCAAGATCGAGACCTGCGTAGTCACGGATCAGACCTTCGCCGGTAGCCGTGGCCAATCACACCAGCAGCACTACCAGTGGGAGACGCTGTACGCGCGCGTGACGTAGGCTGACCCGGATGTCCGAGGTTTGCATTACATTTCAGTCAGGAGGCGGGGAAGAGAGCTCACTCGGTGCGCGCCGCAGGTCTTCAGTTCAGCACCGACGGCCAATCACGCGGCTGTCACCAGCCAGGGTCGAAAATCGTCCCTGACACCCAGCCAATCTCTGCCGTCGAATCCCACACCTCTCCTTGCCCATAGATAACGCAACTTCTGGGGCAGATCTTTCGGCAGTTCTGGTTGCCGCCTGGTCACCATCTACGGTGCGCCGGCCCTGCGGCTCAGTGACCTGACGATAGATAGAAAGCGTTCGCCCTCTTCGACCGTGTTCCGCGCCGATAGCCCTTCCAGTCGCCGTACCCGACGAGCCACCTGAGTTCCTCAACCGCCGGGTCCTGCGGACGTGCACGCTCCGACGCTCGCCGCCGATGACAACGACGTCGACCACGTCTGCTGATTCGGATCTAGCGCTCACGCGGCGGCCGGGGCGTCGGCGGTTTCGACGTCCCCGCCAACTTGTCTGGGAGATCACCGGCTCGCATCGCGGGCCGCTCGTCTCGATCGGCTGGCGAGACGAAATAGTTAGGCGCCAGGAGTGCTGGCCCCACGACGTTGCGCTGGTGTTCCGCCTACGCCAAGTGAATCGCGTTCTTCCCCTTGATGAACCCGTAGCCCATAGTCTGTCGATCGTCGACCTCACCCTGTCGCGACATCTACCACGCAGTCCGAATCAGGAAGAGTGACGGCATCACCGCAGCCTGGTTGCCACTTCGTTGGCGAGCCCCAGGAGCACGGGCTGGACCGACGCATTCGTGGCCGGTGCTTCGAGTCGGATGGCCACGATGATGTCGAGCGCGCGGGTGGGCACGTAGATCGGGAGCTCCGTGCGTGCACAATTCTCGATGAACGCTCCCGCGCCGGCCCGCGCTTCCGCCGTGTAGGAGCAGTTCGGCCGCGGGTTCGCCCGCACCCGTGACGTCCAGCGCTCACCGTCGCGCGGCGGAATCACGACCAGGCTGATCTGCGGCAACGGCTCGGCCGGCCCGCCGAAAACCGGTCCCCTCCACTGGCAGGAAGCACCTCCCCCGACGCCCTCACCCAGGGCGTCGCCCGGCCTTCCCTCACGGTACTCCTGCCTGCCCGCGATCCGACGCACGTCCTCAACCGGCAGCAACGAGCAAGGATTCTTCAGCGCCGCCTGATCGGCATCGGAAAGGCGCTCCGGCGGCGGAACGGCTTCCGCCGCGTCGGACTGGCCGTCACCGGTAGATCGCGAGATTGCCTCGACAGATTCCGCGGCACCGCCGCCACAACCATAGGAGACCAGCATCAGTAGAACGGCCTGAACGGCCGCAACGCGCGTGACTGTCAGCAACTACGTCATGAGGAACCCCCGGAGCATGTTTGTGAGAAACGCCGTGCGGCTTCCCTACTCAATGAGAAAGCGGGCGAACGCGTGCCACGCGCCCGTCTGTCCAAGCGCGAAGCGCACCGGGCCCGACATCAGAATGATGAGGCCGCCCCAGATGTAGATGGGATGCACGCGACGCCGCGACCGCCAGTCGTGGACGATCCCGGCGGCCACGAACAGCGTGCTCAAGACGAGAGCCACGATCGCGTTCGGAACGAAGGGAAGCCGGCTGATCGCCGGTGTGACGACGACAGCCGTCGAGAGGAGGATGAGCCGTCGATGGATCTCGGGTTGTCGCCGCTTCCACAGGGCCGCGCCCGCGAAGGCGGCGAACAGGACCACCTGGCCCAGCGGGAAGATCAGAACACGAGCGGCTCCAATCCGCCCGGGACGATCCCGTGACGCGCGCTGGCAATGGCGGCCATGATCCCGACGATGACCATGACTGCGGAAAGCCCCGCCCCGGCAATCCCCAGGCGGCGGTGCCAATCGACGCGATTCCGCGCGACGAGCGTAGTCTGGGCGAGTAGCAGGAGCAGCCACGACGTGAACACCAGGCCGTGGAGGTGAAAAAGCGGGTCCAATGGCGGCCTGTCGGAAAACCCCCTCAGAAAATAGGTCGGCCCAAAACCGGCGAAGGTCGTGAGCAGAAACGCGGCGGCCATGACGAAGTGAAAAACGCGGGCGGCGCCCGCGGGGCCCAATCGAGCCCAGGCACTGGAGGCGGCTCGGACCCGTCGGAGCGCCTCGCCTTCCTCGATCAGACCGTTGACAGCGTTCGCAAGGTCGCGTCCTTCCATACCTACCTTCTCGCTTCCCGCTGCGGTCGCACCGCGCGCCTCAGCGATGCCCAGAGCATAGAGAGAGACCGGTCGCCACAACTTCGGCAGGACCACCCAATCGTGAGCCGCGGATGAAATGGGTGGTTCTACCCAGTGCCGCCCTCGAAAGGCGTCCTGTGTGTAGACTCGTCGCCTATGGAGAACGCCACGCTGGCCGGCCGGCGCGCCTATGAGCGGCGGGCCTGGGGCGACGCCTATGACGCGTTGTCGCAGGCCGGCGCGGCGGGTCCCCTCGCGGCCGACGATGTGGAGCGCCTCGCGTGGTCGGCAATGCTCACAGGCCGGGACGAATCGGCACTCGAGGCGTTGGAGCGGCTTCACCATTTGAGACTCGGCACGGGCGAGACCCTGCGGGCGGCGAGGGCCGCGTTCTGGCTGGCACTGCGGTGCACCTCGCTTGGTGAGGTGGCTCGGGCGAGCGGCTGGCTCGGGCGGGCGCAGCGCCTGGTCGATTCCGAGGGGCAGGACTGTGTCGAGCGCGGCTACCTGCGGCTGCCGAGCATCTTCCGCCTCACGGCGGCAGGCGATCACGCCGCCGCTAGGGCTGCTGCCGCGGAGGCCGTCGAGATCGGTGAGCACTACAACGATCGCGAGCTGAGTGCGCTCGGCAGGAGCTACGAGGGACGCGCCCTGGTCCGGCAGGGCCACCTGGCAGAAGGCCTGCCGCTTCTCGACGAGGCGATGGTGGCGGCGATGAGCGGCGATCTGTCGCCGATCGTCACCGGGTTGATCTACTGCGCCACGATCGCGGCCTGCCAGCAGAGTTATGCGCTCGATCGCGCGCGCGAATGGACCGCGGCGCTGAGCCGGTGGTGCGAGGCCCAGCCGCAGCTCGTCCCCTTCGCGGGGCCGTGCCTCATCCACCGCTCGGAGATCCTGCAACTCGGCGGCGCGTGGCCCGAGGCGTTCGAGGAGGCGCGCAGCGCATCGACCCGGCTGTCCCGGACGAGAGACGGCGGCGCCGGCGACGCAGCCTACCAGCAAGGCGAGATCCATCGCCTTCGGGGTGAGATGGCGGAGGCCGAACAGGCTTATGCTCTGGCCACGGAGCGCGGTCGGGATCCGCACCCCGGGCTGGCGCTACTGCGTGTGGCCCAGGGCCGGGTCGATCTGGCTGCGGCTGCGAGTCGCCGTGTACTAAAGGCAACGACGGCGCCCCTCCGCCGCACGCACTTCCTGCCGGCGCACGTCGAGATCATGCTGGCCGCCTCCGATCTCGACGAGGCACGGCGGGCGACCGACGAGCTCGGCGCGCTTGCGGAAGGCTTCGCGATGGAGGTTCTCGGCGCGATGGCTCAGCACGCGAAGGGTGCCGTTCTGTTGGCAGAAGGCAACGCCGGTGGTGCGATCGATCCGCTCCGGCATGCGCAGGACGTCTGGCAGCGGGTCGGGGCTCCATACCTCACAGCGCGTATCCGCGTCCTTGTCGCCCGGGCGTTTCACGCGCTCGGCGATGCCGACGGCGCCGCGCGAGAGCTCGACGCTGCACAGAAGACCTTCGTTCAGCTCGGAGCGGTCCCGGATGTGGCGGCGGTCCAGGCACTGGCCCCACGCGCCGAAACCGGCGCGCCGGACGCGCACGGTCTCAGCGTGAGGGAGCGCGAGGTGCTGTTGCTGCTCGCGTCGGGTAAGACCAACAAGGCGATAGCCGACGAGCTCTGCCTGAGTGAAAGAACCGTCGACCGCCATGTCAGCAACATCTTCGGCAAGCTGGACCTGCCCTCGCGCGCCGCGGCGACAGCCTGGGCGTATCAGCACCATCTCCTTCAGTAGGTAATGCCGGTGCCCCGAGAGGCCCGCACCCGTCCACAGGAGCGAGGCTGCTGCGCCTTGGTGACGCCTCATTTCACGGGCGGGAAGTTGACCGCGATGACTTCGCCTGGCATTGCCTCGTGGGGGGCAGCGGTCATGAGCACGCGCATAGAACCTCCGACCCGCACGGTTTGCCAATCGGTGACGATCTCAGGGCAGGGAAGCGAAAGAAGGACGCCTCTTCGTGCGTTCAAGAGGTATGGAGGCAACGGACCCTCACGCAGCATGGACGAGGTAGTTGCCGGAAATCGTCCCTGACACCCAGCCAAGCTATTCCGCAAGGCACACCCGTTCCTGCTTCTGTAGAACGCACACTCGGAGCGAGACCTTCAGCCGGCTCCCGGCGACCCGATCGAATCAACGCTCCGGCCCACGGCCCACGGCCCTCGAGCCAACCGTTACGAACGCGCGTTGAGACGAGGTGCCTCGTCGGCAATCGCGGCGAATTCGTCGCGCGTGATGTTCTGCTTGTCGCCATTCGACAATTGGAGGATCGCGTACGTCGCGCCCTCCGGCTGCGGAAGCACCCTCACACTGACGATTTGGTCGAAGTTGAGGAATAGACCCGGCCTGATCTCCGTGAGCTTCATCCTACCCGCCTCTCGCGCATGACTGGGCGTCCGTGTGCCGTTTGGTGTGCTGCCCCCACCACGTCCATCGGTTGTTGTCCTGCCACGGCCCTGTCCCTTCTTTGGCATCAGCGGTCCGGCATCTTGTTGCAACGTCGACGGGCGCGCGTTCGAACACTGCCCACTGGAAAGCACAGCTCCGACGTTATCAGCAGCCGCCTGCTACGGAACACCTTCGCTGTTCTCTGCTCGTGTCCTTGTACGGTTTCTTCTGACCGAACGTTGATCCTTCCATCGGTGACTGAACAGGCCGTCATGGGTAGATAGAACCCGCGGACAGATTGTCAGCTCCGCGAACCTGAATCGACGTCGAGCTGAGTAGAAATGCAGGCTTTCGTATGGCCCCGACAGCACCGGAACAAACGGACGCTCCTTCTCCGTTCGCGGCGCCGCAGGTCACTCTGCCCAAGGGTGGCGGCGCGATCAGAGGCCTGGGGGAAAAGTTCGAGACGAACCCGGCCAATGGCACCGGCGCCCTGTCGATTCCGCTACCGGTCAGCAAGAGCCGCGGAGATTTCCAGCCCAGCCTGGCGCTGGCCTACAGCTCAGGGGCGGGCAACGGCCCGTGCGGACTGGGCTGGGCAATCGGCTATCCCTCCATTTCGCGGCGAACCGACAAAGGCGTCCCCCGCTATAAACCATTTGCCCGAAATGAAGCGTGCGTAGGCGCCGGTGACGCCGACTCGGACATTTTCCTGCTGTCAGGCTCGGAAGATCTGGTGCCGATTGCGGAAGACGACGAGCCGTGGATTAGTTGCAGGGTCTCGGACGACTACTTCGTCCGCGCGCATCGGCCGCGCATCGAGGGCGCGTTCGCCCGCATCGAGAGCTGGACGCGGCTGACCGACGGCGACACGCATTGGCGGACCATCTCCCGCGACAACCTCCTGACGGTCTATGGCGAGGGCACGGAGTCGCGGATCGCCGATCCCGACGATCCCCAGCGCATCTTCACCTGGCTCATCTGCCGCAGCTACGACGACCGCGGCAATGCCATCGAATATGACTATG
>WHSN01000012.1 GCA_009380045.1 Luteitalea sp. | reverse complement strand
GCTCGGGTCGACGACGCGGCCGCAGGCGAGGTTCGAGGCCTTCTACGCGAACCTGGACCTGGCCCGCCTGTCCGACTTCTACAACCTCCCGGGCCTGCGCGTCGCCGGAGCCGGATCGGGATCGAACCTGCTCGAATGGCCGCTCGGACGTTTTCGTGACCACACCGGCGAAGGACGCTTCGTTGCGGTGCCGCCGCCGGGCAGGGAGGCGATGACGCCGTCGCTGACCGAGGCACGTGCGGCCGACGCGGATCACGTGCACCAGTATCTTGGGCGCTCCGCGCCGATGCCTCTGGTCGAGCCGGTGCCGGTCGCCGCCGACGTGTCCTACCGGTTTGGCCCCGACGTCGTCGACCTCGCGCCAAGCCGGTTCGCGACCGAGCGCACGCATGTGTCGTTCGCTGGCGCGACCGCGTGGGGCGGCGAGTCGTCGATTCAATTTCACGTGACGAGCGGCGATTGGCAGGAGAGCGATCGGGTGCTCGCGGGCATCATGACCGACTTCGGCGCCCGCACCCGCCCGGTCGCATTCGGCGGACGAGGGGAGTTCGACGGCCTGATGACCGGACCGTTCCGGCGGCCGCGCGTCGAAGGGCTGTTCAGCGGCGAAGACCTCCGGGCGTGGGACACGCTCTGGGGCGACGGCTCGGCCCGTATCGTCGTCGAGAACAGCTATGTCACCGTGACCGAGGGCAGTGTCCGTCGCGGCGATGACGAGATCCGTGCAGAAGGTTTGTTCTCGCTCGGCTATCCGCGGCGGGACGGCGGCGACGAGATCAATGCCCGCTTCCGCGTCGCGGGCCGGGATCTCGACAGTCTCCGCCACGCATTCGAGCTCGATGACTGGCCGGTGACCGGCCGGCTGACGGGCGAATTCCACCTCACCGGCGCCTATCAGGCGCCGATCGGCTTCGGCGCGCTGAGCATCGACGAAGGTGTCGCCTACGGCGAGCCGTTTCAGAAAGCGTCTGCCTCGCTCCGATTCGACGGCACCGGCGTGCGGCTCGACGGCATCACGCTCGCCAAGACCACCGGCACGGTCTCCGGCGCGGCCTTCGTCGGCTGGGACGGCACCTATTCGTTCAACGTCGACGGCCGCCGGATTCCGGTGGAGCGCACCGCCGCGTTCGCGTTCCCGCGGGCGCAGCCGTCCGGGCAGATCGAGTTTTCCGCGTCTGGCAGCGGCACCTTTGTCGATCCGCGGTACGACGTACGCTTCCGAATCAACGACATGTATGTGTCGCAGGAGCCGGTTGGACAGGTCACCGGCACACTCGCGCTTCGCGGCCAGGAGATCAGCGGCGAGGCGGAAGTCGCCTCGCCCCGGCTGGCGCTGACCGGGACCGGGCGTATCGCGCTGACGCCCGGATCGACCGCTGACTTGACCTTCCGGTTTCACGACAGCTCTCTCGACCCCTACGTGCGCTTGTTCGTTCCACGGCTGTCCCCGTACACGACCGCTGTCGCCAGCGGGTCGATCCACCTGGTCGGACCGCTCGCGCATGCCGATCGGCTGCTGGTCGATGCGACAGTCGATCGCGTCGAGATGCGGCTGTTCGACTACGCGATCAGGAATGCGCAGCCGATCCGGCTCACGCTCGACGAGCAGGTGGTGACGATCACCGATCTGCAGCTCGTCGGCGACGAGACCAGCTTGACGGTGGGTGGCTCGATTGCGCTGCACGAGGAAAGGATCGCCGTGCACGCCGCCGGCGACGCGAACCTCGGCATCCTCCAGGGGTTCTTTCACGACGTCCGCGGCTCGGGACGCGCCGCGCTCTCGGCGGCGATCGACGGGCCGCTCTATCAGCCTTCGTTCTCGGGCAGCGCCACGATTGCCGACGGCCGCATCCGGCATTTCTCGCTGCCGAACTCCCTCGACTCGATCAACGGCACGATCCGGTTCGACGCTCGCGGCGTCGCGCTGGACGATGTGGCGGCGACGATGGGCGGCGGCCGGGTGCAGTTTGGCGGGCGCATCGGGTTCGAGGGGTACCTTCCTGGCGATCTGAACGTGATCGTGCGGGGCGAGGACATGCACCTGCGGTATCCCCAGGGTGTGCGATCGACCGTCGACGCCGACCTGGCGCTGCGCGGCAACGTGAAGACGCCGACGCTCGCCGGCACCGTCGTCGTGAAGAGCGCGACGTGGACGCGGCGGATCGATGCGACCGGCGGACTGCTCGACTTCCGCGGCAGCGACTCGGCCGCCGAGGCGGTGGCGCCGGCGCCGCCGCCAACCGTGCCGATCCGCTTCGACATCCAGGTCCAGGTTCCATCGACGCTGCGGGTCGAGAACAACCTGGCTCGTCTGGTCGCGCGGGCCGACCTTCAGCTGCGCGGCACCTACGAGAGGCCGTTGCTGTTCGGCCGCGCCGAGGTCGAACGCGGCGAGGTGACGTTCGAAGGACGCCGCTACCTGGTCACCCGAGGGAACATCGACTTCACGAACCCGACGCGGATCGAGCCGTTCTTCGATGTCGAGGCCGAAACCCGGGTCCGTGTGCCGGGCCAGACCTACCAGGTGACGGTGCGGGCGGTCGGCACCATGGAACGTCTGCAGCCCGAGCTCAGCTCCGACCCGCCGCTGCCGACCGCCGACGTGCTGGCACTGCTCTTCAGCGACGTGCGGCGCAACGAGCAGGACGGACCGGGCGACGCGGAGCTTCGGGCGTTGCAGAACCCGAACGAGCGGCAGCGCGACATCCTGACCACGCGTGCGACACAGATGCTCGCCAACCCGGTGTCGGCGGAAGTCGGGCGCGTGGTCGAGCAGACCTTCGGCGTCGACACATTCCAGCTGACGCCGTCGCTCCTCGATCCGTACAGCCAGTCGACGACGCGCGTCAATCCATCGGCCCGGGTCACGATTGGGAAGCGAATCTCCGAGCGTGTCTACCTGACGTTCTCTCGAAGCCTCAGCTCGTCGATCAGCGATCAGATTCTCCTGCTGGAGTACGACGAAAGCGAGCGTCTGTCGTGGATTCTCTCGCGCAACGAGAACTCCACCTACGCCATCGAAGTTCGCGTGAGGCGCTCGTTCTGATGCGAGTGGCGGCTCGGGTCGCCGGGTGCGCCGCCCTGTTGGCCGCGCTGTCCGCCCGCCCGGCCGGCGCCGACGTCAGCGACTACATTGGCAGACCGGTCGTCTCGCTGGCCTTCGAGACCGAGGGGCGCCGGGTGACCGATCCACGCCTGCCGCCGATGGTGCAGACGCGCCTCGAGCAGCCGCTCACCGTCGCCGCGGTCCGGGCATCGGTCACCCACCTGTTCAGTCTTGGACGCTACGAAGACGTGCGGGTGCACGCCAGCAGCTCGGCGACCGGGGTCGCCCTGGTTTACGAGCTGATGCCGCTGCACGCGGTGGCGGGTATCACGTTCACCGGTATCTCCGGGCTCGAGGGGATCGACGAGGGGCGGCTCCGTCGCGCCATCACCGACCGGTTCGGCGCCACGCCGCGCGTCGGCCGGGCGGTCGACATCGCTCGTCTCGTCGAAGACGAGCTGCGGCAGGCCGCCTATTTGAGCGCGCGCGTCGCGCCAGCGGCCGACATCGAGCACACGCTCGAACAGGCGACGCTCCGCTTCGACGTCGAGCCCGGACCCCGTACCCACATCGGGACGATACAGATCGAGGGGACGGCTGGCGTCACGAACGCCGAGCTCCTCGATCTGCTCGACGTGGCGGCCGGCGCTCCATACCAACCCGAGCGACTCACCGCCGGGATCGCCCGCTACCTGGAGAACCGGCGCCGCCGCGGGTTCTACGAGGCGCGCGCGCTGGTGACGCCGGTCCTCACCGGAGACGCCCGCCTCGCCAACCTCGCCATCGCGGCGTCTCAGGGACCGCGCGTTCGAGTGGTCTTCAAGGGCGATCCGCTGCCCTCGAACCGTCGGGACGATCTGGTGCCGGTGGCTGCCGAAGGGACCGCCGACGATGACCTCCTCGAAGACTCGAGCATCCGCATCGAGGAGTATCTGCGCGCCCAGGGCTATCGCGACGCCGCCGCTCCGTACTCACGCGAGCCGGTGGGGGCAGAGCTGCTCGTCACCTTCACCGTGAAGAAGGGCGGGCAGTACCGGGTCGCGCGCGTGACCATCGCGGGCAACGTCTCCGAGCCTGGAGCCGCGATTGAGACCCGCCTGCGGATTCGCGCCGGACAGCCCTTCTCGGCGGCGGTGCTCGATGCCGATCTGGCCGCGATTGAGGACCTCTACCATCGCAACGGATACGGCGGCGCGCAGGCTGAAGCGGTGGTCGAGCCGGAGGCGACAGAAGATGGCGCCGCTGTGATCCCGGTGACGATTGGCATCACCGTCAACGAGAGCGTGCGGACGGTCGTCAACTCGGTGTCGATCGTCGGAAACCGGTCGGTGCCCGCCGCCGAGCTGCTGGATCCGCTGGGGCTTCAGCCAGGCCAGCCCTTCTTTGCCACCCAGCTGGCCATCGATCGTGATGCGATCCAGCTGGCGTACGCAAACCGCGGGTATCAGTCGGCCAGCGTCGAGAGCGACCCGCGCCTCGGCGCCGACGGCCGGAGTGCGGAGGTCGTCTTCACGGTGCGCGAGGGGCCGCGCCTGTTCGTCGAGCACGTCCTGATCGTCGGCAACGAGCGGACGCGCACCGATACCATCGAGCGCGAGCTGCAGTTCAAGCCGGGGGACCCGCTGGGGCTGGCGGCGATCAGCGAGAGCCAGCGCCGCCTCGCGGCCCTGGGGCTGTTCCGCCGCGCCCGGATCACCGAACTCGGTCACGGTGACGAGACGCGCCGCGATGTGCTCGTCACCGTGGAAGAGGCGCCGGCGACAACCGTGGGATATGGCGGCGGACTCGAGGCGGGCCAGCGGATTCGCCGGACGTTGCAGGGGGGCGGCGTCGGCTCGGAGGAGCTTGAGTTCGCGCCCCGCGCCTTCTTCGAGGTCGGCCGCCGCAACCTGTTCGGCAAGAACCGCTCGGTCAACTTCTTCACACGCATCAGCCTGCGGCCGAACGATTCCACGGTTCCCGGGGCCGACGGCACCGGGTTCGGCTTCAGCGAATTTCGCGTGCTCGGCACCTTCCGCGAGCCCCGCGTGGCTGGCACGGCGGCCGACGCTTTTCTCACCGGCACGGTCGAACAGCAAAGCCGCTCGAGCTTCAACTTCGCGCGCCGCGCGTTCAACGCCGAAGTGGGGCGGCGCTTGACGCCGACGGTCAGCGTCAGCGGCAACTACCAGATCCAATGGACGGAACTGTTCGACGAGAAGGTGAACGCCGAAGACAAGCTGCTGGTCGATCGACTGTTCCCACAGGTGTTGCTGTCGTCGTTTTCCCTGTCGGCGATTCGCGACACGCGTGACGACCCGCTCGACCCGTCGCGCGGCCGCTACGTGAGCGCCAACGGGCAGCTGGCAGCCCGGGGGATTGGGTCGGAAGTCGGCCTGGCCAAGACGTTCCTGACCGCCCAGATGTTCGAGATCGTGCCGGGTAGCGCACGGGTCGTCTTTGCCGGGAATGCGCGCCTCGGGATGGCCGTCGGTTTCCGCCGGGAGGTGCTGCTGACCGATGAGGACACCGTGCCCGTTCTCGATGCCGCCGGGCAGCCGACGGTGACCGAGGTTCGCGACCTGCCCGCGAGCGAGCGGTTTTTCGCCGGCGGCGATACGACGGTTCGCGGCTTCATTCTCGACCGGCTGGGCAGTCCGGACACGATCGACAAAGACGGGTTCCCAATCGGCGGCAACGCGCTGGTCATCCTCAACGCGGAATTGCGCGCCCCGGTCCGCGGCGGCCTGGGCGTCGTCGGCTTTTTCGACGCCGGGAATGTGTTCTCGCGCACCTCCAACATCGATCTGGGACAACTGCGGAGCGCCGTCGGCTTCGGCATCCGGTACAGGTCGCCGGTCGGCCCGATCCGCTTCGATCTGGGGTTCAAGCTGCGACGCAAGGAGATTGCGGCGGGCGTGCGGGAGGGGCTGACGGCGGTTCACATCAGCCTTGGCCAGGCGTTCTGAGCGTGTGTGGAATTGCCGGTGTCCGATTTCCGACTGAAGAATTCCGATTTGAAGATTGGGCCCTGGCGGTTCACCGTGCGGTTGAGAACCGGGCGTCTCCGGTCGACGATTGCCGTGGGCCTGATCGTGATCGCACTTTCGCTTGCCGGCACCGCCGTTCGCGCCGCCGAAGTGATCGACCGGGTGGTCGCGGTGGTCGCCGGCGAGATCATTCTCCTGAGCGATGTGCGGGCGGCGCGTGAGCTCGGCCTGGTCGAACCGGAGGGCGGGACCGATCCCGACCGGGAGACCCTGACCCGCCTCATCGATCGCGCGCTCATGCTGGCGGAAGTAGACCGGTACGCTCCGCCCGAGCCTGGCGAGGATGCGGTGAATGCCGCGCTGACGACGCTGCGCGCGCGGTCCGCGTCAACAGAGGCGTTCAGCGCCATCCTCGTGAGGGTGGGTCTCGAAGACATGCACCTGCGCGAGATCCTGCGACAGAACCTCCGCATCCAGGCCTACCTCGATCAGCGATTCCCGGCCGATACCGATGCGCGGCAGCGCGAGCTGATTGCCGAGTGGCTGGCCGGCCTGCGGCGCCGCGCCGAGATCGTCGACCTGTATGCCGCGCGCTGACGCCGGGGCCACAACGATCGACGCGGGGCGCGCCGAGCTTGCCGAGCACTCCAGGGCATGCTCTGTCTCGTGCCCTCCGTCGTCTTGCGTTCGCACGCCGTCACGACTGATCAAACGATGCCCTGCACCGACCTCCCGACGACGAGGAACTGCGCGAGCTGCAGCAGGTTGAACCCCGAGTGGCTCACAATCGGGGCAACCGCGGAGCGGCGCCGCAGGTAGACGACCGCCCAGAAGGCCCCCAGCACGCCGGTGGCAATCGCGGCGTCGGCGCCTTGCAGGAAATGACCGGCGCCGAAGGCGGTGCTGGTCACGACCACCCCGACGCGTGCCCCTCCCAGCCACCGTTCGAACCGCCGCAGGAGAAATGCGCGCTGCAGTTCCTCACGGATCCCGCCAGCGACCACGACCACGACGCCGAACAGCACTGCGTCTGGGCCGGTGCGGATCAGGTCCTGAAGCGGGTTGTGCTCCACGGTGTGCAGCCATGGCGCAAGCTGCTGCAGCGCCAGCATCACGACCACCGCGATCAACAGCGCCATGAAGGTCAGCGGCAGCCCGCGGCGGATCTCCGGACCGATTGGCGCCCGGCCAAGAAAGAGGTCCGCCGGGCTCTCACCGTGGGTGCGCAGGAAGAAGATCATCAGGCCGACGAGGAACAGCGTGTCGAGAAGCGAGAGCAGCGTGATGTAAGTGATCCGCAGCGAGCCGTCCGCGGACATCGGATAAAAGCCGAACGCCGCGAACGTCGCGCCGAGCGCAATCTGCGTCGGGACATCGGAGCACAGGATCACTTCGAGCAGCGCCACCGCCCGTTCCGCGAGCGTCGGTGCCCTGGTCACGGATTCACCAGGTGACGAGGGCGCTTCGGGCGAGTCGAATTCCATCGACCAAGAGTAGTGCATCACGCCAGGGCGCTACGGGCCGCTGCGCGCTGGCCGCGAAACCTGCCAAATCCGAGGTCAGGTCTCCGGATCTGCCTGCTGATCATCATGGGGGTTTCAGTCCCCGCAGCAGGCAGGCTCACGAAGATGACACGGAGTTACGATGAGGAGGGCGTCGCTGGTGTTCGTGGTGGCGGCGATCGCAGGCGTTCCCGATGAGAACTGAGGAAATTCCGATGTCACGTGACGCATTCCGCACCTCCAGCGCGCGAGGATCGCTGGTGGCGTGGGCAAGTCCATCCAGCTGCTGAGTTACGAAATCGCCAAGTTGTGCTTGCAACCGGCTCTCGTCGGCGCTCAGAATGTAAAAATGACATTGTTGGAAGCCGCTCCCGCTCAAGGGGTCGCTGAGCGGGTGCTCATCGTCGAGGATGACGCCGCGGCGCGTGTGGGCCTCGAGCAGCTCGTGAAGAGCTGGGGGTTCGTCGCTGACTCAGCGACTGACGGTGAAGACGCGCTGGAGAAGGTGACCAGCTTCCGTCCCGCCATCGTGATCTCCGATCTGGTGATGCCGCGACTGGATGGTCTGGGCCTCCTCCGTGCGCTGCAATCGCAGGGCGCCGACGTGACCACGTTGTTGCTCACCGCGCAGGGGACCGTCGAGACGGCGGTGGAGGCGATGAAGGAAGGCGCCTACGACTACCTGACCAAGCCGGTTGACATCCAGCGACTGAAGATCCTGCTGGACAAGATCGTCGAGCGGCAGGAGACCTTGCGCGAAGTGAAGGCGCTTCGTCGCCAGTTGCGGGAGCACGGCACGTTCGGGCCGATGATTGGCAACAGCGCGGAAATGCGGAAGATCTACTCGGTCGTCGAGCAGGCGGCGCCGACGAGCGCCTCGGTGCTGATTACCGGGGAATCGGGCACCGGCAAGGAGCTGATCGCCCAGACCATCCATCAACTCAGCCCTCGCACCCAGTTCCCGTTTGTCGCGATCAATTGCGCGGCGATTCCGGAAACACTCCTCGAGAGCGAGATCTTCGGCCACGAGAAGGGCGCGTTCACCGGGGCGGCAGATCGGCGTCAGGGCTGCTTCGAGCTGGCCGATCGCGGCACGCTGTTCCTCGACGAGATCGGCGAGATGACACCGGCAACGCAGGTGAAGCTGCTGCGCGTGCTGCAGGAGCGCCGGTTCAGGCGGCTCGGCGGCCGGAACGAGCAGTCGGTTGACGTGCGGGTGATCGCGGCGACCAACATCGACCCGATCGAGGCGGTCCACAGGGGCAGGCTCCGCGAGGATCTGTACTACCGGCTGAACGTGTTCGCGATGCGGCTGCCGGCGCTCAGGGAGCGGAAGGACGATCTGCCGCTGCTGATTCAGGCGTTCATCAACGAGTTCAACGGCCGCAACCAGAAATCGATAGCCGGCGTCGATCACCAGGCGATGCGGATGCTCGAGCAGTACGGCTGGCCGGGAAACGTGCGCGAGCTGCGGAACGTGATCGAGCGGGCGACGATCCTGGCGTCGGGGCAGTTCATCGAGCCGAGACACCTTCCTCCGTCGTTGTTCAATGAACCGCTGCCGCAGCACCAGCCCCAGGTGGCGCTCGGGCCGGGCACGACGGTGGAGGAAGCCGAGCGGCGGCTGATCATGATGACGCTCGAGCACACACGGGACAACAAGACACGCGCCGCCGAGATCCTCGGCATCAGTCTGAAGACGCTTCACAACAAGTTGAACAAGCTGCGGCTGCGGCCGAACCGGCGACCGGAGTAGCCACCGCACTGGCATTTCGTACCCGACGGCCAGACAGCGCGTAACCGTCACATGAACCCGGCATGCGACTAGGCATCAAAGGCAAACAGGTTCTCGGCGTCACCTCGATCGTCGGGGCGATTGTCGTCGGGTTGAGCCTGATGCACCTGGCGAGTCTCGCCCGCGTCAGCCTGGACGAGAGCAAGGCGCGCGCGGAGCTCCTGGCCAACTCGGTGTTCCATCGCGCCCGCGAAGTGGTCGTGGAGGGGGTCGATCCGTACCAGGCGCTCCACAGCGATCCGGGCCTGCGGTCGATCCTCGAGTCGAGCCTGTATTCGAAGAACGTCACCTACGCGGCGATCGTCGATGCGGACGGACTCGTGGTCGCGCATGCCGATCCATCGCTCGAGGGCAGCCGCCTGCCGCTTTCACACGACCTCAGCGCGATCCTGGCGCGATCGCCCTTCTACCAGCTGAGCGCGATCTATCGGGATGAGGGGCGGAACCTCGAGTTCAGCCAGCCGCTCCTGCTCGGCAACACCGAATTCGGTTGGATCCGGATCGGCGTGTCGACGCTGCTCATTCGCGGCGATCTGGACGACTCGCTGAGGCCCGCCACCTTCACGGCGCTGAGCGCCCTCGGCGTGGCGGTGTTCGGCGCGATGCTCCTGGCGCAGTTGGTGCTACGGCCGATTCACGTGCTCCGCAGCGGTCTCACGCGGCTCGGGCAAGGCGAGTTCGGCGTTCGCCTCGACCTGAATCAGCAGGACGAGTTTGGCGAGCTCGGCACGTCCTTCAATGCGGTGAGCGCGCAGATCTCGGCGGACCGGACGCAGATGGCGGGTCAGGTGGCAAACCTCGAATCGGCCGTTCAGCACCTCGAGGACGCGGTCGCAATCGTGAGCCCGACCGGCACCCTGCTCTTCGTGAATCCGGCGATGCGGACGCTCATACCGGCCGCGTCCCCCGGATCCGTGCTCGGGAACCTCGTCGGCGTCGACCATCCGCTGCGATGCCTGTCCGAGCAGACGCTGGCCAGCCGCCAATCGCGCGGCCCGCTCGCGGCGACGTTCCCGGTGCCAGGCGCCGACTCCGGCGAGCGGCTGATCCTCAGCCATCCGGTCAACGATGCCGACGGAGAGCTGGTCGGAATCATGCTCATCGTGCGGAACCTGGAGTACCTGAGTCAGATGCAATCGACCGTGCGCTATTCCCGCAAGCTGGCGGCGCTCGGCCGGTTGTCGGCGGGCGTGGCTCACGAGGTGAAGAACCCGCTGAACTCGATGATGATTCACCTGGAGTTGCTCAGGCAGACGTTCGCGGCGCCGGCGCCGCTGGTTCGACTGTCGTCGCGCAGCGCGGCGGCCGCCACCGCAGAAGAGCCGGCCAACGCCGTCCAGGCCCTCGAGCACGTGGACGTGATTGCCGGCGAGATCCGGCGCCTCGATCAAGTGGTGCAGGGCTTCCTGAAATTCAGCCGTCCCGAGGATCTGAAGCTTCAACCGGTGCGGCTGTCGGACCTGCTGGACGAAGTGGTGCCGATTGTGAAGCCGGAAGCCGACCTGGCGCGGGTGCAGCTCGAGATCGAGTGTGGCCAGGCGCCCGACGTCAACGGGGATCCGGTGATGCTGCGGCAGGCATTCCTGAACCTGGCGCTGAATGCCTGTCAGGCGATGCCGGAGGGGGGCGTGCTCCGGATCCGCTGTGACGCGGCGCGGGGCCGTCGCGTGTCAGTCGTCATCTCGGACACCGGGGTCGGCATCGAGCCGCAACACCTGCAGCGCGTCTTCGACCTGTATTTCACGACGAAATCGACCGGCAGCGGCATCGGTTTGTCGATGGTATACAGAACTGTACAGATGCATGACGGCGAGATTGAGGTACAGTCTACAATCGGGAAGGGAACAACGTTCCGCGTCCTTCTCCCCCAGGCATGATATTGATGGTTCGAATGGTACATGCGTTCGGCTGGCTCATGGCGGCGGCACTGGCCACCTCCGGATGCTTCGGCGCTCAGGCGAAGACGATTCCGGAGCTCCCGCCGCTCGACATGCCGGCTCCTCCGCCGCGACACGTGGAGGCCACCGAGCCCCAGATGCCGGCGCCGGTCTTGCTGCCCGGCGAACCGCAGCACACCGCTCCCTCGCAGCAGAGACTGGCGCCGGCGCAGCGCGCCGAGTCGCCGCGCCCGGCCGACCCGCCCAAGGTGGAAGCCCCGGCGCCGAAGACCGCGGATGAAGGTCCCCGCGCGGCTGCGCCTCCCTCGACGCTGCAGACGACGCCGGCGCAGCGAGAAGGTGAAGTCGAACGCCTCATTCGGACGAGGTTGACCCAGGCGTCGAACGATCTGAGCCGGATCAACTATCAGGCCCTGAACTCCGACGCGCGAACGCAGTACGACACCGCCAAGCGGTTCGGGGCACAGGCCGAGGAGGCGCTGCGCGCCAAGAATCTGATTTTCGCGAACAATCTCGCCGACAAAGCGGCCGCCCTCGCTGCTCGACTGCTGAGTCGGTAGTCAGCTTTCGCTCCTCCCACAAGGGCGGTCCCGACGAGATCCCGCTTGAGATCTCTCCTCCAACTCGAATCGCAATCGTGGACGAGGGCCCCGCAGGGAAGCCCGTGGCGCTCGAGTCCCACTAAGGCCGCAGGCGTCCACATATTGCGATTGCCCTAAAAGAAGGGCACAATATGTAGTGTTTACACGCTTGACAAACCAGTGTGCTCGGCTCCATATTGGGTCGCCGAAACACTAGCGAGCGAGGGCGCGCGACCCTGCAGATTGCCGGCTGCGACGCGGGTCCAACCGGGTTCAGCACCAGCCGACGGACGATCCAGACACTTCGGACGGAGTAGAGACATGAAAGATAGCGCTGCCTACCAGGCCGCAAGCGCAGGTCAGCAGATCGTGGAGAGCGGCGGGAGCGTGCCCGCGTTCGTCGAGCCGGAGAAGCCCCGCGCCAGGAAGGCGGCGGCGGTCTCTGGGCTGACGTTCCCGCGTTTCTTTACCGACGCCGGCCTCGACCCGTTCGACGAAGTCGAATGGGAGCTGCGCACGGCCCTCATCGGCAACGAGCGTGGTGAAGTGGTGTTCGAGCAGCGCGACGTCGAGATCCCGAAGTCCTGGTCGCAGCAGGCGACCAACATCGTGGTCTCGAAGTATTTCAGGGGACAGATCGGCGCGCCGGAACGCGAGCGAAGCGTGAAGCAGCTGATCGGCCGGGTGGTGGACACCATCACCGCCTGGGCGCGCGCCGACAGATATTTCGCCAGCGACGAGGACCTGCAGGCGTTCAGCGACGATCTGAAGCACATCCTGGTCTACCAGCAGGCCGCCTTCAACAGCCCGGTGTGGTTCAACTGCGGCTTCGAGAAAGCGCCACAGTGCTCGGCCTGCTTCATCAACTCGGTGCAGGACACGATGGATTCCATCCTGTCGCTGGCGCGCACCGAGGGCATGCTCTTCAAGTTCGGCTCCGGCACCGGCACCAACCTCTCGCCAATCCGCTCGTCGAAGGAACTGCTGGCGGGGGGCGGCACGGCGTCAGGTCCGGTGTCGTTCATGAAGGGCTACGACGCCTTTGCCGGCGTGATCAAGTCGGGCGGCAAGACGCGGCGGGCGGCGAAGATGGTGATCCTCGACGCCGACCACCCGGACATCGTCGAGTTCATCAACTGCAAGGTCGAAGAAGAGAAGAAGGCCTGGGCGCTGATCGATGCCGGCTACGACGGCTCGTTCACCGGCCCGGCGTACTCGTCTGTCTTCTTCCAGAACTCGAACAACAGCGTTCGTGTGCCCGACGATTTCATGCGGGCGGTGCTGGACGACGGCATCTGGGAGACGCACGCGGTGCGCGACAAGGAGGTGCTCGACACCTACAAGGCGCGCGAGATCATGCGGCTGATTGCCGAGGGCACCCACGTGTGCGGCGACCCCGGGATGCAGTTCGATACGACGATCAACGAGTGGCACACCTGCCCGAACACCGACCGGATCTACGCGAGCAATCCATGTTCCGAGTACATGTTCCTCGACGACTCGGCCTGCAATCTGGCGTCGATCAACCTGATGAAGTTCGTCAAGGACGACGGCGAGTTCGACACGGTCGGCTACAGGGCGGCGGTGCGCACGCTGATCACCGCGCAGGAGATCATCGTCGACAACGCGAGCTATCCGACTCCGGCGATCGAGAAGAACAGCCAGGCGTATCGTCCGCTCGGGCTGGGCTACGCCAATCTCGGCGCCCTGCTGATGTCGCGCGGTCTGCCCTACGACAGCGACAGCGGCCGTGATTACGCCGCGGCGCTGACCGCGCTGATGACCGGTGAGGCCTATGCGCAGTCCGCTCGCATCGCCCGCGACCATGGCGGCCCGTTCACCGGCTACGAGAGGAACCGTGACCCGTTTCTCCGGGTGATGCGGAAGCACCGCGACGCGATGCGCGACGTCAATTCACGCAACGTGCCGGCCGACCTGTTCAGCGCCGCCAAGGCGAGCTGGGACGATGCGGTGGAGCTGGGCGAGCAGTTCGGCTACCGGAACGCGCAGGCCACGGTGCTCGCGCCGACCGGCACCATCGGCTTCATGATGGATTGCGACACCACCGGCGTCGAGCCCGACATCGCGCTGGTGAAGTACAAGAAGCTGGTTGGCGGCGGGCTGATGAAGATCGTCAACCAGACGGTGCCGATGGCGCTCGGGAAGCTGGGATATACCGAGCCGCAGGTCACCGCGATCGTCGACTACATCGACAAGAATGAAACGATCGAGGGCGCGCCCGGCCTGAAGGACGCGCATCTGCCGGTGTTCGACTGCGCATTCAAGGCGTCGAAGGGCCAGCGGTCGATCCACTACATGGGTCACATCAAGATGATGGGCGCGACGCAGCCGTTCATCTCAGGCGCCATCAGCAAGACCGTGAACGTGCCGAAGGACGCCACGGTCGACGAGATCATGCAGGCGTACGTGCAGTCGTGGAAGCTGGGCGCCAAGGCGATCTCGATCTATCGTGACGGGAGCAAGCGGACGCAGCCGTTGAACACGTCGCGTGACCGGACGGCCGCGGAGCTGGCGACGCAGGCGGCGGCGCAGCTCGTGACGCAGCCGATCCGGCGCAAGCTGCCGGACGAGCGTCAGGCCATCACCCACAAGTTCGACATCCAGGGACACGAGGGCTACATCACGGTCGGCTTGTTCGAGAACGGACAGCCGGGCGAGATCTTCCTGGTGATGGCGAAGGAGGGCTCGACGATCTCCGGCTTCGCCGACGCGTTCGCGCAGGCGATTTCCTACGCCCTCCAGTACGGCGTGCCGCTGCAGGCGCTGGTCGACAAGTTCAGCCACGTCCGCTTCGAGCCGTCGGGCATGACGCGGAACCCGGACATCCGCTTTGCCAAGTCGATCGTCGACTACATCTTTCGCTGGCTGGCATCGAAGTTCATGTCTCCGGAGGCGCAGTTCCACGCCGGCGTGAATGGCCGCGAGCCGGAACACGACCAGCCGTCGGGGATGAGCGACAGGCCGGCGGCGGCGCCGCCCGCTCGGATGGCGGAGCCGTCGAAGTCAGCCTCGAGCGCGACGGCGTTCTCGACGATTCAGAATCAGGAGGATGCGCCGCCCTGCTCCACGTGCGGCTCGATCATGATCCGCAGTGGCGCCTGCTACAAGTGCATGAACTGCGGCACGACGAGCGGCTGCGCCTGACGGCCAGGCGCCGAGCCGTCACGGCTTCTGTTCCACACCAGATAGTCGTGACGGACTCCGGGACGGCCGCGGATCAGGCCGATGTGATGATCTGTCGCTATGTCGGTCAGTCGTTCGGTTAGGGGGATTTCGCCCACGCCGCGAGCGCGACCAGCGCCGCCGCCAGCGCCGCACGGGCGATCTGCGGTCCCGTTCCAGTGGCGAGATGCACGGCATTGTGGACCGCGAGCGCCTGCAGGCCGAGCAGCGCGCCAATCGCGAACGCCAGCCCGCCCGGCAGTCGCACCCGCACGAACGCCGCGCTCAGCGCCAGCAACACGCCGAAGATCATCAATCCCGCTTCGGCCCACAGCTCGAGCCGCGCGCCGCGAATCACATCGACCAGCGCCCACACGACAGAGTAGGCGCCGTATGCGAACATGCCGAGCGTCGCCAGGGTCAGCATCGCCCGTTAGTGTGCCCCAAGGATCGCGCCGCCGATCAACAATATCGGATGCCGTCCATCGGGGGTCTTCGCTACATCGAGGCGACGCCAACCGGCGCCGCCAGCTCGCTTCGACCGCGTGGCACGCTGGTCCTGATCCACGCCTTTCCGCTCAATGCCCGGATGTGGGAACCGCAACTGTCGTTGGCGGAGCACGGCTGGCGGGTCATCGCCCCGCAGCTTCGCGGATTCGATGGTGACGCGCGAGACCCGGGTCAATCGGTGGACGACTACGCTGGCGGCGTGATCGATCTGCTCGACGGCCTGCACGTCACCGAAGCCGTGATTGGCGGGCTTTCCCTGGGTGGCTACGTCACGTTCGCCCTGTTTCGCCACGCGCCGCGCTATTTCCGTGGCATGGTGCTCGCCGACACCCGTCCCCAGGCCGACACGCCGGAGGGAGTGGACGGTCGGCGGAAGATGCTGACGCTCGTGCGAGAGAAAGGCGCTCAGGCGGTTGCCGATGAGATGATCCCCAAGTTGCTCGGTGAGTCGACGAAAGCCGGTCCTCCCGAGCTCGCCGCCCGGGTCGAGGAGCTTGTTCTCGCCAGCTCCAAGGACGCCATCGAAGGTGCCATCCGGGCGCTGATGACGCGGCCCGACTCCACACCGCTCCTGCCCTCGATCCACTGCCCGACATTGATCATCGTCGGCGAGGAGGACACCCTCACGCCTCCGCCGCTCAGCCGCGGCATGCACGAGGCCATTGCCGGGTCGGAGCTCGTGACCCTCCCCGGCGCCGGACACCTGGCCAGCCTTGAACAGCCTGGGGCGTTCAACGCGGCGCTCGCCCGGTTCCTGACGCATCGCGTATAGTTTTGCCAATGCGACACACAGGTCACCATGCGATTGAAGGTTGAAGATTTCAGATTGAAGGCTGGCAGTCTTGCCGCCATCTTGGCGGCCGCGCTCGCCATCGCCGCCCCGCACGCGCAGCAGGACAGCGAAGGGGCGCGGCGCATGGTGTTCGACCAGATTCTCGACCTGAACGTCCGCGACGGCCTGGTCTATTACCGCGCCCTGAAATCGGATCGCGGCAGGCTCGACCGCTACGTCGCGTCGTTGGCCACCGCCGCGGTCGAATCAGATCCGCGAGAGGAGCAGATCGCGTTCTGGTTGAACGCGTACAACGCGATCGTCCTGCGGACCGTCGTCGATCATTATCCGATCAGGCAGCGTACGCGGGATTATCCGGCGCAGAGCATCCGGCAGATCCCCGGCGCCTTCGAGAAGCTCCCGCACCGCGTCGCGGGCCGGACGGTGACCCTCGACCAGATCGAGCAGACCGTGTTGCCGGCGTTTCGCGACCCGAGGCTGTTCCTGGCGCTCGGCCGGGGGGCGATCGGCAGTGGACGGCTGCGGAGCGAAGCTTACACCGCGGCCGAGCTCGAGCGTCAGCTGCGGGAGATGGCGAGCGAATGCGCCACGCGGTCCACTTGCGTGCAAATCGATCCGTCGCGCAACACGGTGCAGATCAGCTCGATCTTCTCGTGGAGGCGTGACGACTTTGCCGGAGCCTACGCCGATAAGGCGTCCCCCGAGCTTGCCGCCCGCAGCCCGATCGAGCGCGCCGCCATCGCGTTCTTCGCTCCACATCTGCTGACGGCCGAGCGTGAGCTGATCGCGAAGAACCAATTCAGCGTCGAGTACCTCCCCTTCGATTGGACGCTGAATGACCTGACCGGTAGGGGAGGCAGGTGACTGCAATGCTTGAATTGCAGGATGGCAGGATGGCAGGATGGCAGGACGGCGGGTTGGCGGGATCGTAGACAAGATTCGAGGATCCAGGAATTGCGGAGTTCAATCCTGCCATCCTGTAATCCTGTAATCCTGTAATCCTGCAATTCACCGTATGGATCTGGAGCTCACCGACAAGATCGCCATCGTCACCGGCTCGACGCGCGGGCTGGGGTTGGCCTCCGCGCAGGCGCTGCTGGCGGAGGGCTGCAAGGTGACGATCTGCGGCAGAGGCGAGGAGCGGCTCGCCGCGGCGCGCGCTGAACTGCAGCAGGCGCCGGGCGCCGGCGAACGTGTGCTGGCGGTACAGGCGGATCTGTCGGAAGACGACGGCGTCACGAAAGTGATGTCGCGGACCGTCGAGACCTTCGGTGGTCTCGACATCCTGGTGAACAACGTCGGCCTGGCACGCGGGACGACGATCGTCGACACCACCGACGAGGAATGGCGTGAGGCGCTCGATCAAACCCTCTTTCCGGCGATCCGTGCCTCGCGAATCGCCGTGCCGCACATGCGGCGGCGCGGAGGCGGGGTGATCCTGGTGATCGCCTCGATCTGGGGTCGTGAGTCGGGTGGCCGCATGACCTACAACGCCGTCAAGGCAGCGGAGATCAGCCTCGCGAAATCGCTCGCCCAGCAGCTCGCGCGCGACAACATTCGCGTGAACAGCGTCGCGCCCGGTTCGATCCTGTTTCCTGGCGGATCGTGGGACAAGCGCCAGCGGGACGACCCATCTGGTATCGCTGACTTCGTGATGCGCGAGCTGCCGTTCGGGCGGTTCGGACGCGCGGCGGAGGTTGGCGCGGTGGTCGCGTTCCTCGCGTCTCCCCGTGCGAGCTGGATCAGCGGCGCAAGTCTTCCGGTCGACGGCTGCCAGTCACGTTCGCAGATCTAGCCGATCTTTTCCAGCATCGGGGGCTGCGGTCTCGATTCCGCCCCCGGCGCATGGCTTCCTACCCCGACGTCCACGACACCTGCCCGGCACGGTTCCTGAAACGACCCTGGTCAACGCGGAGGGAGAATGATGAGCTCAGCACAGAACGTGGCAGAGGTGGAGCGTTGGGCATCGGCACTCGGTGGGGCAGGGATCGCGCTCTACGGGATTCGTCAGGGATCGGCCGCCGGCGCGATGATCGCCGCAAGCGGCGGCATTCTGATCGCGCGTGGAGCAACCGGCTACTGCCCGATGTATGCGGCCACGGGCGTCAGCACCGCCGACACCGATACTCGCGTCGCGCTTCGCCTAGGTCGGGGGGGGCACGTCGAGCAGGCCGCCACGATCAACCGAAGCGCGGCGGAGCTCTACCGCTACTGGCGGAATTTCGAGAATCTGCCCCGGTTCATGGCTCATCTCGTCTCCGTGCAGCAGGTCGACCAGCGCCATTCTCACTGGGTCGCGAAGGCGCCCGCCGGCCGCACCGTCGAATGGGATGCCGAGATCATCAATGAGATTCCGAACGAGCTGATCGGCTGGCGCACCGTCGATCGAGCCGACGTGATCAGCGCCGGCTCGGTGCGCTTCACGCCGGCAGGACCGGACCGGGGTACTGAGGTGCACCTCCGTCTGAAGTACGAGCCGCCCGGAGGGAGAGTCGGATCGGCGGTTGCCTGGATGCTCGGTCACGATCCGAGGCAGATCATTCAGGAAGACCTGCGACGCTTCAAGCAGCTCATGGAAGCCGGCGAGGTGCCGACCACCAAAGGCCAGCCGCGCGGCAAGCAATCGATTCTGAACTACGACTGACAATCGTTCGCCGCCAGCGGCGAATGTCACGTGTGAGGACACCATGAAGGCATTGGTCTGGCACGGCACCAACGACGTGCGGGTCGAGCGCGTTCCCGACCCGACGATCCTGAATGGCCGCGACGCGATCGTGAAAATCACGTCGTCGGCGATCTGCGGCTCCGATCTCCATCTGTTGGACGGCTACATCCCGACGATGCAGACCGGGGATATTCTCGGGCATGAGTTCATGGGTGAGGTGGTGGAGGTTGGCGCGGAGAACAAGAAGCTGAAAGTTGGCGACCGGGTCGTCGTTCCCTTCACGATTGCATGTGGCGGCTGCTTTTTCTGCAACCGCGAGCTCTGGTCGCTCTGCGACAACTCGAACCCCAACGCCTGGATGGCCGAGAAGCTGTATGGCTACACCACGTCTGGGCTGTTTGGCTACTCGCACCTGACGGGCGGGTTTGCCGGCGGCCAGGCGCAGTATGCGCGGGTGCCGTTCGCCGATGTCGGCCCGCTGAAGATCCCTGACGGCATCCCCGACGGGCAGGTGCTCTTTCTCTCGGACATCCTCCCGACCGGATACATGGCGGCGGAAAACTGCGACATCAAGCCGGGCGACGTGATCGCGGTGTGGGGTTGCGGCCCGGTCGGGCAGATGGCGATCCGCAGCGCCTGGCTTCTCGGCGCCGAGCGCGTCGTCGCCATCGACTCGGTCCCTGAACGCCTGCGCATGGCCAAGGAGATGAACCGGGCCGAGATCATCAACTTCGAACGCGACGACGTCTTCGATCGGCTCAAGTCGATCACCGGTGGCCGCGGTCCCGACGCGTGCATCGACGCCGTTGGCCTGGAGGCGCACGGCGCGACGCTCGACGCCTACCTGGATCAGGCGAAGGCCGCCGCGTTCCTCGCGACCGATCGGCCCAATGCGCTACGTGAGGCGATCTTCGCGTGCCGGAAGGGGGGCACGGTCTCCATCCCCGGCGTCTATGGCGGGTTTCTCGACAAGATCCCCTTCGGTGCGGCCTTCCAGAAAGGGTTGACGTTCAAGATGGGACAGACCCACATGATGAGATACATGAAGCCGCTGCTGGATCGGATCGAGCGTGGCGAGCTCGACCCGTCGTTCGTCATCACCCATCGCCTGCCGATCGATCAGGCGGCGACCGGCTACAGGATGTTCCGGGACAAGCAGGACGAGTGCATCAAGGTGGTGCTCAAGCCCCACTGAGGGATCACCTTGGGACTTCATTGTTGGCCGCGGCGGCGCGCTCGGTGAGCTTCGTCAACGTCGACGGCGCGCGCTCCGACATGCTCTGCCACCCGCTGTGCGACTCCATCCCTGCGTCGCTCGACGGTCCCGGCAGAACCGCCTGGTTGGTCACGTTCATCGCCAGCGCCACCGCGTCGGGCATCACCGCGTTCGCGAGAATCGCCAGTTTGGCCGGCCAGGTAATCACCAGGCCCGAATCGCCGTGCCGGCAGGCGTCGATCAACTGGCTCGCGGCGCGGACCGCGTCGATGGACACGAGCGGCAGGGAGTCGGAGATGGCGAACCAGGCAAACTCGTCTCGATGGTTGCCTTTGAACCAGGCGTTGAAAGGCGATCCCGTTCGCATCAGTCCCGGCGCAACCGTGGTCACCGAGATACCGTCTTTGGCCAGCTCACCACGCATCGAGTCGGACAGGCCGGCGAGCGCGAACTTGCTGGCGCAGTACGGAGTGAGGTGGGGGACTCCGATGCGGCCGCCGATTGAGGACACGTTGACGATCCGGCCGCTCCCGTGCCGTCGCATCACCGGAATGGCGGCCAGCATCGTGTGCAGCGGGCCCCAGAAGTGCACGGCCATCGCTTCCTCGAAATCCTCTACCTGCATGTGCTCGAGCGGGCCGACTTTGATGATCCCCGCATTGTTGATGAGCACGTCGATGGTGCCGGTGCGCTCGACGACTTCCCGGACGAGCCGCTCGGCGTCGCCGCGGATCCTGACATCGCAGACGGCGATGCGCACCTCGGCCCCACGGGCGCTCAGCTCTTCCCTGGCCCGCTCCAGCTCAGCCTGATCCCGCGCCGCGATGGTGATACGGGCGCCTTCGTCAGCGAGTTGACGAGCGACCAGCAACCCGAGGCCGCGGGAGCCGCCGGTGATCAACACCGAACGGCCCCGAAAGTCGATGCGCCGAGCCGACCGACGGCCCCAGGCGAGAAGCGAGGCGCCGATCGCCAATGCCCCGGCCGACAGTGCAGCTTGTTGTCCTCTTGTCATGCTGCGCAGCGCCAGCAAGATTCAGACCTGCGATTCAGAGGGTTTTCGCTGCTTGATCGCCTGGAGCCGGACTGGTACCATCGCTCACTCATGGCGCACGGGTATCTCGCTCCAACCATAAATGCTGCAGCACGTTCCGGACGTGACGGAGCGCTCGACGCCGCGTTGGCGCGACTGGTTCCCGGAGCCCTGCCGGAGCGGCCGGATAGCCCGGATCTCCATGTCACGGCGGTCCGCTGGCTGGAGCCTGTCGAGGCGCAGTTCGCCGCGTTTCCGAGCGGGCTCGATCCGCGGCTGCGACGGGCTCTCGAGGCGCGCGGCATCACCGAGCTCTACACGCATCAGGCCGAAGCCATCGGCCTCGCTCTCGCCGGCCGTCACGTGGTGGTGATCACGCCGACGGCTTCCGGAAAGACCCTCTGCTACAACGCCCCGGTATTGAATGCCATCCTCGAGGATCCGGCGAGCCGCGCGCTCTATCTGTTTCCGACCAAAGCGCTGGCGCAGGATCAGCTTGCCGGGCTCCAGGGACTTTGCGAGACCGTGGCCGCGGGAAGCGGCGAGCAGATTGGCGTGTTCACCTACGACGGCGACACGCCTCAGGACGCCCGCCGCGCGATTCGTGGCCGGGCGCACCTGATCCTCAGCAATCCCGACATGCTGCACTCCGGCATCCTGCCTCACCATCCCCGGTGGGCAAAGCTGTTCGAGAACCTGCGATACGTCGTCATCGACGAGCTCCACGCATACCGCGGCGTCTTCGGGAGCCACCTGTGCAACGTGCTTCGCCGGTTACGGCGCGTCTGCCGGCACTACGGCTCGAGCCCGGTCTTTCTCTGTTCGTCGGCGACGATCGCGAATCCGACCGAGCTCGCCGAGCGGCTGGTCGAACAGCCGTTCGAGATCGTGGGCGCGAGCGGCGCGCCGCGTGGCGAGAAGTACTTCGTGTTCGTCAACCCACCGGTTGTGAATCACCAGCTCGGGATCCGGCGGTCGTACCTGAGCGAAACGCGCCGCATCGCGTCCGAGTTCTTGAAGCGCAACCTTCAGCTGATCGTGTTTGCCCGGAGCCGCCTGTCAACCGAGATCCTGACCACATACCTCAAGGACGATTTCGACGGCATCCCGGGCGCGCCCGAGCGGATCCGCGGATACCGCGGCGGGTACCTGCCCAATCGGCGGCGAGAGATCGAGAAGGGACTGCGCGAAGGCGCCGTACGGGCGGTGGTGTCGACGAGCGCCCTCGAGCTCGGCATCGATATCGGCGCCCTCGACGTGTGCGTCATGGCCGGCTATCCGGGGACGATTGCCGCGACCTGGCAGCGCGCCGGGCGGGCCGGGCGCCGGGCGAGCCGCTCGGCGGCGGTGATGGTGGCCAGCAGCGCCCCGCTCGATCAGTTCATCGTCAGGAACCCGGCGTATTTTTTCGATGCGTCGCCCGAGCGCGCGCTGATCGACCCGGACAACCTGCACATCCTCGTCGACCACGTGAAGTGCGCCGCGTTCGAGCTGCCCTTCACCGGTCAGGAGCGGTTCGGCCGTCACGACCTGCAGCAGGTGCTCGCCATCCTCTCGGAGCAGGGACTGGTGCACCGGACCGGCGGCAGCGACGACCTCGACCACCCTTCAGACGAAGGTGTGTGGACGTGGACCAGTGAGTCGTACCCGGCCGACGCGGTGAGCCTGCGGTCGGTATCGTCGGACAACTTCGTGATCGTCGATGCGACGCGGGAGCCGCGCGTGATCGGTGAGACCGACTTCACCAGTGGCCCGTCCACGCTCCATCCCAAGGCGATCTACATCATCGAAGGCAGGCTCTTCCAGGTCGAGAAGCTCGATTTCGAGGGACGCAAGGCGTTCGTGCGGGAGATCGACTGCAACTACTACACTGACGCGATTACCTACACCAAGGTGACCATTCTCGACACGTTCTCGGCGCCGCCCGACACCGACGTCGGCCGCGACACTGCCGAGCGATCGCACGGCGAAGTACACGTCGTGTCGCGAGTCGTCGGCTTCAAGAAGATCAAGTTCTACACGAATGAGAACGTCGGCTCGGGCGAGCTCGACCTGCCGGAGCAGCAGATGCACACGACTGCGTACTGGGTGACGCTGCCAGCCGAAGTGATGGCGCTGCTGCCCTACGCGCCGGACGATCGCCGCGACGGTATTGTCGGACTGTCGTTCGCGATGCAGCAGCTCGCCCAATTGCTGCTGATGTGCGATCGGCACGACATCGGAATCTCGATCGAAACCGAAGACCAGAGCCCGCGCATTTTCGTCTACGACAACTATCCTGGCGGCATCGGCTTCAGCGCGCCGCTCTACCGTATGCACGAAGAGCTCCTCGACGGCACGCGGCGGCTGATCGCGGAGTGCGGGTGCGAGAACGGATGTCCCGGTTGTGTCGGCCCGGTCGGCGACTCCGGCGCCCTGGCCAAGGCGGCGGCATTGCGCATTCTCGACCTGCTCGACGAGCGGCGTGCGATCGGCGGCGGCGCCGGTGACAGGGAGGCCCGAACAGCGTGAACCTGGCGGAACGTCTGCGGGCGGTCGTGAATCATCCGGGGTCACGGTCCGGTTCAGCGTCGCAACCATCCGCGGCCGATCCGCATGCGGGCTCTGTCGCCGTGCCGCCTGGCGGCCGGCCGGAGGCAGGCGATCTCGAGCGGGTGCTCGGCGGAGAGTGGCGGGATGCTCCGCACGGGCGCTCCTTCGTGGTGGTGCACCGTTACCCCGCGAATACCTTCCACGGGCATGCCGCGATCGGTGACCTGGCGTCGCGTCTGGCGGGCGCGACCGCCGCCGCGCCGCTGGTGTCGGCCGCCGCGGCCCGGGCGCCGTTTCTCTTCTTCGACCTCGAGACGACCGGGCTGAGCGGCGGTGCGGGCACCTACGCCTTCATGGTTGGTTGTGGATGGTTCGATCCGGCCGGAAGCTTCGTCACCGAGCAGCACCTGCTCGTCGACTACGCGTCCGAGCGGGCCATGCTGCACTCGGTCGGGCGGGAGCTCGAGCGCGCTGGCGCGTTGGTGAGTTTCAACGGCAAGTCGTTCGACGCACCTGTTCTCGAGACCCGTTACTCGTACAACCGCATGGCATCCCCCTGTCTTCGCCTCCCACACGTGGACGTGCTGCACCCGGCGCGGCGATTCTGGGAAAACGGGGAGAGCTGTTCGTTGGTCGCGCTCGAGCGGCAGGTGCTCGGCGTGCGGCGGATCGGCGACGTTCCGGGGTTCGAGATTCCGGCCCGCTACTTCCGGTTCATCCGGTCGGGGGACCCGCGGCCGCTCGCCGCGGTGTTCGAGCACAACCGGTTCGACCTGCTGTCACTTGCCGGTCTGACCGCGCGATTGCTGCACCTGATCGAGTGCGGGCCGTCGGAGACGCGCGACGCACGCGAGGCGCTGGCGCTCGGCCGGACCTATTCACGCGGCGGGCTCGAAGGCCGCGCGGTGGCGTCGTTCGAGCACGCGCTCGCGCTATGCGCCGGGGACACACGATGCGGCGGCGGCACGCTATGCGCCGGCGACACACTGGGTGTCGGCGATACATATCTCGGCGACAGGCGATGTGTCGGCGGCGCACTGCACCGCGGCGCGACGTCGACGATGTCGGTGAAGGTCGAGGCCCTGAGGTCGCTGGCCATCGCAGCACGGCGGGCGCGCCGCTACGAGGTGGCGGCTGCCCGCTGGCGTCAAGTCCTCGACGTGCCGGGATGTCCACGCCCAATCCTGAGCCAGGCGAGCGAGGCGCTGGCGATCCATCATGAGCACCGCGCCCGCGATCTTGCCACTGCCAGAATGTTTGCGTTGAGAACGCTCGGGATGAAACAGGAGGCGGCATGGGGCGATGCTGTCAGGCATCGCCTCGCACGCATCGAGCGGAAGATGATCAGCGAGCGGCCGCTGTTTCCTTCTTCGCCTTCGCAGCCGCAGCCTTCTTGCGGCTCTCCGAGGTCTGGGCCCCGAACTTCTTCGTGAACCGTTCGACGCGACCCTCTGTGTCGAGGAGCTTCTGCCGTCCGGTGAAAAACGGGTGGCAGTTGGCGCAAATCTCGAGGTGCAGCTCGGGCTTGGTCGATCGGGTGTGCCAGGTCGCCCCGCACGCGCAACGCGCCTCGACGTCGTGATACTTGGGGTGGATGCCTTCCTGCACGGCGAACTCCTTGCTCTTTGCGAGAAACTCCCATTATACGCCAACCAGGAGCCCGGACGGCTTGCCTCTTGCCCTGAGGTAGTGGTCACCGACCCACTCGACCCACTACCCGCCCGGAGGAATCAGCCGCCGAGCGCGCTGACTCGCCGCGAGGTTGGCGCGGCGGTCTCGCAACGGAACCGGATCGCCACCACTTCCGTCACGTCGAGCGCCTGGCGCCGTTCTTCCGCGAAGCAGGTGCCTGCGATCCACCCGCGGCTGTCTGTTTCACGACTCCGTATCACGGTGACCGGCCCCGCGCCGGCGAGGCTCAGCTGGCGCATGGCCGCGGTTGCGCGCTCCTCGCTGGCGGCATAGAGGAAACGCGGCGCGTTGCGCGACGCCGCTGCCACCTGGTCGAGCCACCACAGGTCCGTCACGATGTACTCGCCCGGCACGGTTGTCGTGTCGATCAGATCAACGATGTGTCCGTAGGTCTGCTTCGCCCCCTGCAGTCGACGGTAGGCGCTCCGCTGTGTCCAGACGCCCGCCGTGAATATGAAGAGGACGAGCCCGATGGCCACGGCGCGGGGGAATCGAACAATCTCCGTGGCATCCGCCACGAGCACGGCCAGGGGGACGTATGCGAACAACAGGTACCTCGGCCCCCATTGTCCGCCGCCGTCATTTGGCGCCGTCAGAACCGCCAGCGCCGCCGACATCACCGAGATGGTGGCGAGGAACCAGGTGCCGCCGCGCCGGGGTCCCCAGAGCAGGGGCACCGCCGCCAGCACGATCGCCGGGGCCACTCGCCAGAAGTTGACATCGCTGTAGTGCAGGAACCACGCGGCCACGATTGGCATCCGGCCGGCGAGCCAGCCGTCCTGCAGTATCGCGCCGGCGTTGTTCAGATGCGGCGTCGCGAGCGTACCGAAATGGACAAGCGAGTAGACTCCGAGCGATGCCACCGGGACCGCGACACCAGCTCCGGCTGCACCAATCGCCACCAAAGAGGGGCGTTGCGGGAGCAGCGGGGAGGCTCCGACAACAGCAATCGCGAACCACGCCGCTTCAGGGCGCAGCAGCACGGCCACACCGAACAGGCATCCGCTTCCGAAGACGCCCGGCATCACCCCGCCGGTGTTGCGGCCGGCCGGTGGATCGTCCACGCCCGTATTCCTGATGAACAGCGCCGTCGCGATCGTCGCGACTCCTACCGCCAGGGTGTGTTCCCAGAACTCCAAGCCGTAGAACAGCAGCGGCGTGGTCAGCGCCGCGGCTGCCGCGATAGGCGCGGCACGGCGGCGGCGGTCGAGCGCGGTGCCGATCCACCCACACCCCGCCAGCGCCAGCAGGAAGCCGAGCGCGGGCAGCACGTACAGGCCGCGGAGTCCGGCAGCGGCGAGGAACGGAGCGGTGAGGAGGGGAAAGAGCTCGGAGGTGATCGCGTGTGAATGAAGGCCGTGCACGATGAAGAACGGATCGACGAGCAGCGGCGCGGGGTCGGCGCCTATGACCGGCAGGTCGATGTCGAAGGGGTGCGAAGGGTGTGCCAGCGCGTGACGCGCCGCGATCAGCTTGATGCCTGGATCGCCGACGAAGAACGCATCCGGCCGGAGGCCCGACCCGAGTGCGAGCACCGCGAGAGCAACGGCAGCAAGCACCAGCGCAAGCTGCCTGGCCGGCTCACGGGCTGCTACGCCTTGCCTCCGCTGCTCATCGAGGCCAGGAAATCCTGGTTGGTCTTGGTCTTTGCCATCTTCGAGAGCAGCAGCTCCATCGCCTCGACCGGCGACAACGGCGTCAGCACCTTGCGCAGCACCCAGACGCGGTTGAGATCTTCCTTGGGCAGCAGCAGCTCTTCCTTGCGGGTGCCGCTCTTCTGGATGTCGATCGACGGGAACACCCGGCGATCCGTGAGCTTGCGATCGAGGTGAATTTCGAGGTTGCCGGTGCCCTTGAACTCTTCGAAGATCACTTCGTCCATGCGCGAGCCGGTGTCGACGAGCGCGGTCGAGATGATCGTCAGCGAGCCGCCCTCTTCGATGTTGCGCGCCGCGCCGAAGAAGCGCTTCGGCCGCTGCAGCGCGTTGCTGTCGACGCCGCCGGAGAGCACCTTGCCGGACGGCGGCACGATGGTGTTATAGGCGCGGGCCAGACGGGTGATCGAGTCGAGCAGGATCACGACGTCCTTCTTGTGCTCGACCAGGCGCTTGGCCTTCTCGATCACCATTTCCGCCACCTGCACGTGCCGCTGCGCCGGCTCGTCGAAGGTCGAGGAGATCACCTCGCCGCGGACCGAGCGCTGCATGTCGGTGACCTCTTCCGGCCGCTCGTCGATCAGCAGCACGATCAGGTAGACCTCTGGATGGTTGTGCGTGATGCTGTTGGCGATATTCTGCAGCAGCATCGTCTTGCCCGTGCGGGGCGGCGCGACGATCAGCCCGCGCTGGCCTTTGCCTATCGGCACCATCAGGTCGAGGACCCGTGCCGACAGGTTGTCGCCGTCGGTCTCGAGCGAAATCTTCGACTGCGGGTAGAGCGGCGTGAGGTTCTCGAAGAACACCTTCTCGCGCGCCTTTTCCGGCGGCTCGAAGTTCACCGCTTCCACCTTGATCAGCGCGAAGTAGCGCTCGCCGTCCTTGGGCGGCCGGATCTGGCCGGAGACCGTATCGCCGGTGTGCAGGTCGAACTTGCGGATCTGCGAGGGCGAGACGTAGATGTCGTCGGGGCCGGGCAGGTAGTTGTAGTCGGGCGCCCTGAGGAATCCGAATCCGTCCGGCAGCGTCTCGAGCACGCCTTCTGAAAAGATCAGACCGCTCTTCTCGGCGCGCGCCTTGAGGATCTCGAAGATGAGCTCCTGCTTGCGCATGCCGGTCGCACCAGGCACGTCGAGCTGCTTGGCGATCTTGGTGAGCGCGCCGACGCTCATGTCCTTGAGCGTCGCAAGGTCGATGCGCTCTATCTTTTCCGGGGCCCCTGGCTTTTCCGCGGGGGCGGCGCCATTGCCCTTGGTGGGCTGTTGCGCGGGGGTGGGTTGGGGCTGTTCGCCAGCCTGTCGATCAGTTTCCACAGTTCGTCCAGTCCTTCACCCGTGACCGCCGAGACCGGCAGCACGGAGTTTTGAAACACGGATTCCAGCTCCTTCAGCGCGCGGATCCGTTGGCCGCGCGGAAGTTTGTCGATTTTCGTGCCGACCAGTGCGGCGCCGCATGCCGCCTGGCTGACCCAGCGCCAGGCCGCCAGGTCGTTCTCGAGTCCCGGGTGTCGTGTATCGACTAGCAGCAAGGATGCCACGTCGCGTGCGAACACCATCTGTACCAGCTCGTCGAACCCATCCGATCCGCCCCTGGCATACCCGAACCCGGGCAGATCGATCAGGTAGAACGGCGGCCCGGTGCCACGGCGCACCCGGAAGATGTTGGCCAGCCGTGTCTTGCCAGGTTCGGCACTCGTGCGCGCGACGCGCTGGCGCACCAGCGCGTTGATCAGGCTCGACTTGCCGACATTCGACCGTCCGACCACTGCCAGCTCTGGAAGGGCGTCGTGCGGAAAATCCTTCGCGGCGGCGGCACTGGTGACGAATTCGGCGGTGATTTTCACTAGCTGATGGGCCGGGTTCGGCGGGCGCGACCGGTGGGTGTCGTGGGTGTTCGACCCTCCTGACCGGATGCGCCTGGCCTCACCTGCCCGTCAATGCGTAATGGTGTCGTCGATGATGGCGCCGTCGACCGGTTCGGCCTGCGTCTCGGCCGGCAGGCGGCCGGCGAGCGGTTCGGTCAGGGCGATCCTCAGGACCTCGTCCATGTTCTGGACCAAGTAGACGTTGAGCGTGTCGAGCACGTTCTTCGGAATGTCGGCCAGATCCTTCTCGTTATCCTTGGGCAGAATGAGATTCTTGATGCCGGCGCGGTGCGCCGCCAGGAGCTTCTCCTTGACGCCGCCGATCGGCAGCACCTTGCCGCGAAGCGTGATCTCGCCTGTCATCGCGACATCCTTCCGGACCGGCACGCGCGTCAGCGCCGAGACGAGAGCCGTCGCCAGGGTAATCCCCGCCGACGGTCCGTCCTTCGGAATCGCGCCTTCGGGCACGTGGACGTGGACGTCGGTCTTGCGGTTGAACTCCTTCGGAATGCCGTACTCTTCGGCCTTGGTGCGCACGAAGCTCATCGCCGCCTGCGCCGACTCCTGCATCACGTCGCCAAGCTTGCCGGTGAGCGTGAGGTGGCCCTTGCCAGGCATCAGCGTCGCCTCGGTCACCAGAATCTCGCCGCCGACCTCGGTCCAGGCCAAACCGGTGGCGATGCCGACCTCGTCGTACTCTTCGGCCATGGTGTTGCGATAGCGGGGCACACCAAGGTACTGCGTCACCTTGTCGGCGGTGATCTCTTCGCTGAACTTCGTGCCCTCCGCCACCACCTTGCGGGCGACCTTGCGGCAGATCGACGAGATTTCGCGCTCGAGGTTGCGGACGCCCGCTTCGCGGGTGTAGCGGTTGATCACCGTCTGGAGCGCTTCGTCCTTGAAGGCGATGTTGTCCTTGGTGAGACCGGTTCCCTCGATCGCCTTCGGCGCCAGGAACTTTTTCGCGATCTCGATCTTCTCGAGCTCGGTGTAGCCGGCGAGCTGTAGCACTTCCATGCGGTCCCGGAGGGCCTGCGGAATGGTGTGGAGAATGTTCGCGGTGCAGATGAACATGACGTTGGAGAGGTCGTACTCGACGTCGAGGTAGTGGTCGAGGAAGGTCCCGTTCTGTTCCGGGTCGAGCACCTCGAGCAGCGCCGCGGACGGATCGCCCCGGAAGTCCATCGACATCTTGTCGACTTCGTCCAGCAGGAACACCGGGTTCATCGATCCGGCCTTCTTCATCATCTGGATGATCTGGCCGGGGAAGGCGCCGATGTAGGTGCGCCGGTGGCCGCGAATCTCGGCTTCGTCGCGGACGCCGCCGAGCGACAGCCTGACGAACTTGCGGTTCATCGCGCGGGCGATCGACTTCGCCAGCGACGTCTTGCCGACTCCCGGCGGGCCGGAGAAGGTGAGGATGGTCGCCTTCGGCTTCTTCACCAGTGCGCGGACGGCGAGGAACTCGAGGATCCGCTCCTTGATCTTCTCGAGACCGTAATGGTCCTCGTTGAGGATCTCCTCCGCGCGCTTCAAGTCGCGGCTCTCGCGGGTCTTCTTGTGCCACGGCACGGCGATTAGCCAGTCGAGATAATTGCGGGAGACGGTCGCCTCCGCGGACATCGGCGGCATCGCCTCCAGGCGCTTGAGCTCCTGGATCGCCTTCTCCTCGACGTCCTTGGGCATCTTCGACTGTTCGATCTTTTTCTTCAGGTCGTCGACCTCGTTGCCCTTCTCGTCCTTACGGCCCAGTTCCTTCTGGATCGCCTTCATCTTCTCGTTGAGGTAGTACTCCTTCTGCGCCTTCTCCATCTGCTTCTTCACGCGCGACTGGATGCGGCGATCCACCTGCAGCTTGTCGACCTCGATCTCGAGGATGCCGGCGATGCGATTCAGGCGCTCGATCGGCGAGATGATCTCGAGCAGGTTCTGCTTCTCGTCGACCCCGACGAGCAGGTGGGCCGAGATGGTGTCGGCGAGCTTGCCCGGGTCGTCGACGCGCACGGCGGCGATCATCGCGTCGTAGTGCAGGTTGTTCGACAGCTTCACGTAGTTTTCAAACAGCGCCACGACGCGGCTCATCGTGCTCTCGACTTCGCCGGCGGTCTCGCGCGGCTTCGCCAGCACTTTCACCACCACGCGGTAGAAGCCCTTGTCTTCCTTCCACTCGACGGCGCGGGCCCGGTCGACCCCTTCGACCAGGACCTTGATGTTGCCGTCGGGAAGCTTCAGGCTCTGGACGACGTTGGCGACGCAGCCCATGGTGTAGATGTCTTCGGGGCGCGGATCGTCGACCGAGGCGTCGTGCTGCGCGGCGAGAAAAATCCGCTTGTCCTTGAGCAGCGCGTGGTCGAGGGCGCGGGTCGAGCTCGGCCGTCCGATGACGAACGGCATCATCATGTGGGGGAACACCACCACGTCGCGCAACGGAACGATCGGCAGCGTTTCGTAGACTTCCAGCTGAGATTCCATGGGCACCTTCAAATGGCGGATTTCAGTGTGAAGACTTCAGATTGGCGGGGGTGGGGCAACAGGTTCCAATCTTCATTCTTCAATCTTCATTCTGAAACCCGGATCGCTCATCATCCGTCCTTCTCGATGAGCGCGATCGGCTTGTCTTTCGCCATTACCACCTCGCGCGTGATTGTGACCTCGCGGACCTTCTTCTGGTTCGGCACCTGGTACATCAGGTCCAGCATCAGCTCCTCGATGATCATGCGGAGTCCGCGCGCGCCGATCTTCCGGTCGAGCGCCGATTCGGCGATCGCTTCGAGAGCGTCGTCGGTGAAGCGCAGCTTCACGTTCTCGTACTCGAACAGCTTCATGTACTGACGCGTGATCGCGTTGCGGGGTTGCGTGAGGATCTGCACCAGCGCCGCCTTGTCGAGCTCGTGCAGCGTGCCGATCACGGGCAGCCGGCCGACGAACTCCGGGATCAGACCGTACTTGATCATGTCGCCCGGCTCGAGCTGTTCGAGCGTCGCCCCGATGTCGCGCCCGCGCAGCGACTTGACGTCAGCCTTGAACCCGAGCGTCTTCTTGCCGACCCGGCGCTCGATCTGCTTGTCGAGCCCGACGAAGGCGCCGCCGCAGATGAACAGGATGTTGGTGGTATCGACCTGGAAGAACTCCTGGTGCGGATGCTTGCGCCCACCCTGCGGCGGGACGTTGGCGACGGTGCCTTCGAGGATCTTCAGCAGCGCCTGCTGGACCCCCTCGCCCGACACGTCGCGCGTGATCGACGGGTTCTCGTCCTTGCGGCAGATCTTGTCGACTTCGTCGATATAGATGATCCCCTGCTGCGCCTTCTCGATGTCGCCACCGGCGGCCTGAAGCAGCTTGAGGATGATGTTCTCCACGTCCTCGCCGACGTAGCCGGCTTCGGTGAGGGTGGTGGCGTCGACAATCGTGAACGGCACCGACAACAGCTTCGCCAGCGTCTGCGCGAGCAGGGTCTTGCCCGTGCCGGTCGGCCCGATCAGGAGAATGTTCGACTTGGTCAGCTCGATGTCGTTGCGGCTGCGCGGTTGTTTCTGGATTTCGATCCGCTTGTAGTGGTTGTAGACCGCGACCGCCAGCTTCTTCTTCGTTCGTTCCTGGCCGATGACATATTCGTCGAGGAACTTCTTGATTTCCTGGGGGGTGGGCAGCGAAGTGCGGGCGCCGCGGTTCTCGAAGCGGTTGTCGTCGGCAATGATGTCGTTGCAGACCTCGACGCACTCGTCGCAGATGAAGACCGTCGGTCCGGCAATGAGCTTGCGGACGTCGTTCTGGTCCTTGTTGCAGAACGAGCACCGGAGAACCTCGGTCTCGCCGCTTTTTTTCACCATTAGGGGCTCCTACGCCCGTTTGCGGATGACATCATCAATAATACCGTATTCCTTGCCCTGGTCGGCCGTCATGATGTAGTCGCGCTCGGTGTCGACCTGGATGCGTGACTCGGTCTGGCCGGTATGATGCACCAGGATGCCATTGAGGCGGTCGCGCATCCGGATAATTTCGCGAGCGGCAATATCGATATCGGTCGCCTGACCAGCCAACCCCGACATCAGCGGCTGATGGATGACGATCCGTGCATTCGGGAGCGAAAATCGCTTTCCCTTGGCGCCTGAGGCCAGCAGCACCGCGGCCATCGACGCCGCCTGTCCGATGCAGGTCGTCTGCACGTCCGGCTTGATGAACTGCATGGTGTCGTAGATCGCGAGCCCGGCCGTGATCGACCCCCCGGGGCTGTTGATATACAGCATGATGTCCTTGTCCGGATCCTCGGCTTCCAGGAAGAGCAGCTGGGCGATAACCAGGTTGGCGATTCCGTCGTCGATTGGCGTGCCGATGAAGATGATGCTGTCTTTGAGGAGCCGCGAGAAGATGTCGTACGCCCGCTCCCCACGGTTGGTCTGCTCGACGACCATCGGGATGAGTTGCATGCGCGGATCCGGAAGCTCATGACGCATAGACGTGTTCGACTGATTGAACTGGTGATTTGCGCGCTTGGAAAAGGAAGAGCGGGGAAGTCTTACTCTCCCACGATCTTAGCACGCGCCATGAGGAAGTCAACAGCCTTCTCCCGGCGCAGACCGGCCGAAACCCGTGACAGACCCCCTTCTTTCTCGAGCGCCGCACGCACCGCCGCCAGTGTGCGCCCGGTCCGTTCGGCGAACCGGCCGACCTCCTGCTCGATTTCGGCCTCGGTGACCTGCAGCTGTTCCCGGCGCGCGACCTCGTCGAGCACAATCGCCCCGGCCACCGCCTCGCCGGCGGCGCCGCGTTGGCTCTCCCGGAACGCGTGCCAATCGATGCCCGCCTGACGCGGATCGACCTGCTGTTCCATCAGCCGGCGCGCGAAATCCTCGATGCGGCGGTCGATCTCCCGTTCAATCAGCGACGCGGGGAGCTCGAATGGCACCCGGGCGGCGAGCTGCTTCATCAGGTTGGCCCGGACATCGCGCTCCACCGCATGGCGCGCGTCGTGCTCGAGGTCCTCGCGCACGCGACTGCGCAGCGCTTCCAGCGTCGCGAATTCGCCAAGGTCCTTCGCAAACTCGTCGTCCAGCTCCGGGAGCACGCGCCGCTTGATGCCCTTGACGGCGGCCGTGTACGAGACGTCCTTGTTCCGGAGCTCTTCAATCGCGTAATCGGCAGGATAGTGGACCTCGAAGGTCCTCGTCGCGCCGACCTCGAGCCCGAGCAGCTGCTGGTCGAATCCCGGCGGATTCACCTTCGCGCCGAGCTCCACCGCGACGTCGGTATGAGCGTCGCTGACGCCCCCCTCCTCCCGGCGCTCGAGATCCATCGTCACCGTGTCGCCATCGATCACGCCCCGTCCTTCGACCGGCTCGAAGCGCGCCGCGCGCTCACGGAGCCGCTCCATGGCCTGGTGAACCCCCTCGTCCTCGACCCGCGCGGCGGGGCGGCGAAGCGTAATCGTTTCGTAGTCCCCGACCTCGAACGCCGGCAGCGTCTCGAACGAGGCAGTGAAGGTGAGCGCCTGTCCCTCGTCCACGACGACGTCGCGGACGTCGGGGGTGTCGACCGGCTCGACGCCCCGCTCGCGGAGCGCCTCGTCGATTGCCGATGGCACGAGATCGTGCGCGACATCGTGGAGGATCTGCTCTTTGAACCGGGCCTTGATGACGCGCGTCGGCGCCTTGCCGGGCCGGAAGCCTGGGATGCGCGCCTTGCGAGAGTAATCGCGCGCGATTCGGTCGATCTGCGCATCCACAACCTCGCTCGGGATCTCGATCTTGAGGTTCTTGCGCGTTTCGTTGACGTCGACGAGGTCGGTTTTCATCAGTGCCCGGTATCTTGAATGTAATCCGTCTCCGCGGCGTTCGCCGCTTCGGCGCGACAGCCTTTTGCTGCCTCAATCCTTGGTACGATCGGGAGCTTGCAGTTCCAGGCGGCCCGCCTTCACCGCGGCCATTCATCTCCGCGGCTTCGGCGCGGCACCGCGCCGGAGCCCGCCTTGCGATCGGTGCGGGCGGCGGCCGGTGGTGCGAAAGGGGGGAGTTGAACCCCCATAGCCTTTCGGCTACCGGATCCTAAGTCCGGCGCGTCTGCCAGTTCCGCCACTTTCGCTTCGACGGCCCAGATTAGCACGCGTCGAGTGACCTGTCTCGGCGAACAGACACCCGGCGATCCGGGGCCGCCGCCCTCCGTATCCAGCCGCAGGGCGCCAGAGGACACCGCTCAACATCAGACTCCCGGCGGGCTCGACGGCCAGGTCTCCATCGGCCAGGACGCGATGAGGGACGCGCGACACGTTGGTCATTGCAGATCTACGATTGAAGATTGAAGAGTGGACACCGGTGAAAGTTCAAGCCGCCCTCATCGGCCTTGCGACGGCAGCGGCGGTCGCGCCGTCGTCGTCGGCGGCCATCGAGCGCTGGTACTCCAACGGTCTCTTTGCGCGGCTGCAGCCCGCGCTCACCTCGCTCTCCAATCTTTCTCGCGTCGCGTTCCTGGATGTGCTGATTCTGGCGCTGGCGCTCGGGCTCGTCGTGGTGACGATTCGCGGCGTGGCGTCTCGACGAAGGGCACCCCGAGGCGACAGGCCCGGGCTGCCGCTGCAGGGACTGCTCCGGATCCTCGGCCTGGCGGCGGCCCTGTATCTCGTGTTTCTCGTGACCTGGGGTCTGAACTACCGCCGCCTGCCGCTCGTCCAGCGACTGCCATTCGACCCGGCGAGGCTGTCGGCGGACCGCGCTCGCGCGCTCGCCGTTGAAAGCGCCGCGCGTCTGAATGCTTTGTACGAACCGGCGCACGCCGATGCCCGACCGCCACAGTACGTGCTCGATGAGGAGCTCGCGGCGGCGTTCCGCGCTGCGGCCGGCCAGTTCGGCGTGTCCTCCCGGCCGGTGTTGCCGCGGCCCAAACGATCGCTGCTCGATCCCTATTTCCTCCGGGCCGGGGTCGCCGGCATGACCGATCCGTTCTTCGTCGAAGCGCTGATTGCGTCCGATTTGTTACCGGTCGAACGACCGATCGTGATCGCCCACGAGTGGAGCCACGCCGCTGGTCTCGCCGACGAGGGGGAGGCGAACTTCGCCGGCTGGCTTACCTGCTTGCGCGGGACACCCGCCCACCAGTACAGCGGCTGGCTGTTCGCCTACGGCGAGTTGACCAACTCGCTCGGCGAGCGCGATCGGCGCGCAGTCGCAGCCGAGCTCGGGCCAGGCCCACGCGCCGATCTCCTGGCGATCGCCGAGCGGCTGCGTCGCCACATCAACCCGCGCCTGTCGGCCGCCGGCTGGCGCGTGTACGACGGCTATCTGAAGGCGAATCGCGTCGCTGCCGGAGCCGCCAGCTATTCAGAAGTGGTGCGCCTCATGCTGGGCGTGGAGCGCCCGGCCACGCCGTGACGCCTGGCCGATCAGCCGACGCTCCGCACACCGATCGCCGCGGTCAGTGGCGTCGCCCTCGAGTCGCCCTGGTAGTAAACCCTCTCGAGGAACAGGCCTGAGGCCGGCGCGGTGAGACGCGCCGGAACGTCCGACTCGCTGCCGACCAGTGCGGCGGCGGAGGTCACGTCCAGCCCGCCCTCTCCAATCGCCACCAGGACACCGACCAGCCGGCGGACCATCTTCCAAAGGAAATGCGACCCCTCGACGACGATCAACACGAGCGAGCCGTCGAGGGCGATCTCGAGCCGGTCGAGCAGCACTCGCGACGACCGGTCGTCGTCCGGCCTGGCATCGCGCGCCGTGAACGACGCGAAATCATGAAGGCCGACAAACGCGCCGGCGGCCTCCTCCATGCGGCGCACGTCCAGCGCTTCCCTTACCCACCACACGAACGGCTTCGCGAAGGCGGTGCGGCGGGTGGAGACCTGGTAGAGGTACCGCCGCGCCACCGCATCGTGCCGGGCATGGAAGCGATGCGGCACGACGGTCGCCGCGAGCACGTTGACGTCTGCCGGCAGCTCGTCGTTCAAACGCCGGCGCAGCGATTCCGCCGGCAGGCTGGTCGCGACATCGAGGTGCGCGACCTGGCCGAGGGCGTGAACGCCGGCGTCCGTCCGGCCGCTGCCATACAGCTCGAAGTCCTTGCGGCCGGTGACGGTTCGCGCCGCCTGCTCGATTTCGCCCGCCACGGTGCGGGCGTTCTTCTGAACCTGCCAGCCGCTGTAGCGCGTGCCGGCATACTCGATCGTCAACTTGAATCTGGGCACGCCGGTAGTCTACGGGGGACGACGATTTGACTTCGGCCCTGAGGCTGTGTTCTCGTAGTAGGACATGTTGGTTGTGAGGGGTGCCGCATCTTCCGCTGGTTTCGCCGGCAGAGGTGTCGTGTCTCCCGCAGCTCCGTACCTTCCGGGCAACATCCTCCTTCTTGCCATCGGCAGCCTGCTGCTGCCGACGCCGGGGCTGTTCACAGGGTGATGTAGCCGGGACGAGCACGACGCGATTCCACGAGGGCCATCACCCACTGCAGGGAGATGGCCCTTTTGCTTTTTCAGCGGCATCCAGTTGGCGGCGAAACAAGCCTGACGAGGAGGAAACAGCCATGAAGCAGGACGCTAGCCCAGGCAAGAGCGAGGACAAGGGCCCCGGGCCGGAACCGGCGGCAGATCCGGAGCCGGCGCCTGAACGGCGTGAGGTGAAGGTGGAACCCGAGGAGCGGATGCTCGAGGAAGCGGGCTACGGGTACGGCGTGTAGAATCCTTTGGTCATTGGTCGACGGTCATTGGTCATCGGTGATAGTCGTTGCTTGTGTGTCGGTCCTGGTCAGGTCTTACGACCACCCTATGACCAGGGACGCGATACCGGCGACATCCGAGACGCCCCCGCACCAACGACCAACGACCAACGACCAACGACGAGGAGAATACGTGGCATCCGACAGTTCACGGGTCGCCCTGCTCGGTTTCGGTACCGTGGGGCAATCGGTCGCGCGCATCCTGTGCAGCGGCGAAGTGCCTCAGGTCCGGCTGACGCACATCTTCAATCGCAACGTCGAGCAGAAGCGCGTTGACTGGGTTCCGGCGTCGGTGTGCTGGACCGACTCGGCCGACGAGATCCTGGCTTCGGACACCGACATCGTGATCGAAGTGGTTGGCGGAATTCATCCGGCGTTCGAATGGGCGAAAGCGGCCCTGCTCGGAGGAAAATCGGTCGTCACCGCCAACAAGCAATTGATGGCGCACCATGGCACCGAGCTCATCGATCTGGCGCGATCACGCGGACTCGAGGTTCGGTTCGAGGCGTCGGTGGCCGGCGGCATCCCGGTGCTGCGCGCCCTGCAGGAGGGGCTTGCCGGCGACCGGCTGGTGGAGGTGCGCGGGATTCTGAATGGCACCTGCGCCTACATCCTCAGCCGCATGCAGTCGGACGCGATCTCGTTCGCCGACGCGTTGATCGAAGCGCAGCGCGCCGGCTACGCCGAGGCCGACCCGAGCGAGGATGTCGACGGCGCCGACGCCGCCGCGAAGCTCGCGATCATCGCGGCCGTCGGACTCCGCCGCCCGGTTCGCGTCGCCGACATCGTGACCAAGTCGATCAGGCCGATCGAGCCGGTCGACTTCGAGTACGCCCGCGAATTGGGCTGCACCATCAGACAGATCGCACGAGCCTCGGCCGAGGACAGCGGCGCGGTGTTCGCGACCGTGCGCCCCGCGCTGGTGCCGCTCTCTTCGGCATTCGGCCGCATCGAGGGCAGTCAGAACCTGGTCACCGTCCGCGGAATCTTCGGCGGCGAGACTTCGTTCTCCGGTTCCGGCGCCGGCGGCTCACCGACCGCCGTCGCCGTTGTCTCCGACGTCCTCTCGGTTGCGGCTCGCGGTGACGCCGGTCCCGCGGACGCGCCGCGGACCGCCTTCCATCAGGTGAGCGGCGACTTCGTCGCGCCGCACTACGTCCGCTTCACCGTCAACGACAAGCCGGGGATCCTGTCGCAGATCACCGCCGCCTACGCCAAGTTCGGCATCAACATCGAAGGCGTCCTCCAGCTTCCCAAGTTCCGGAAGGATCGGCTGCCGTTCGTCACGACTCTGGAAGAGTGCCCGGAGTCGGTCCTCGACCGCGCGCTGGCCGAGGTGGCCAGGAGCGACTATCACGTGCAGCCGCCGCTGGCGCTGCCGATCTTCTCCTGACATGGCGAAGAGCGCCAGGCCGACGTCCGCTCCGGCCGAGCACAGCGAGGTGGTTGAAGCCGAGGGGCATCTCATCGACTCGCAGATCCTGAACGTGGTGTTCGACACGGTCGTGAAGAACGACGCCTCCTTCGACGTGCTCCGCTTCGACATCGGCCGCAGCAACGACCAGCCATCATCGATCGCGATGCGGATCTCGGCGCCGACCGAGCAGACGCTGAAGCAGGTGCTCGAGGAGCTGGTGGCGCTCGGCTGCCGCCTCGCCGATCAGCACGATGCCCTGGTCAGAATCGCCGACCGGGACGGCTGCGTTCCGGACGACTTCTACTCGACCACCAATCACCGCACGATGGTACGGCTGGCCGGGCAGTGGGTCGAGGTCGAGCGGCAACGCATGGACGCGGTGGTGGTTGTCGAAGGCGGCCTGGCGCTGTGCCGCAAGCTGCGCGACGTCCGTGCCGGCGAGCGGGTCGTGTGCGGCGTGAACGGCATCCGGGTGATCCCCGAGTTCCAGGAGCGCGATCGCCGCGGTTTCGCGTTCATGACCAACGAAATCTCGTCCGAGCGACGCGTCGAAGTGGGCGTGTCGCGTATCGCGACGATGATGCAGGAAATGAAGGCGGCAGGTGCGCGTATCGCCTTCGTCGCCGGACCGGTGGTGGTGCACACCGGTGGGGCGATCTACTTCCAGGAGCTGATTCGCGCCGGTTTCGTCGACGTGCTTCTCGCCGGCAACGCCATCGCCGTGCACGACGTCGAGCAGGCGCTGTTCGGCACCTCGCTCGGTGTCGATCTCAATACCGGGAAAGCCATCGAGGGGGGCCACCGCCATCACATGCGCGCCATCAACACCATCTGCCGCGCCGGCGGGCTGAAGGCGGCAGTCGATCAGGGCGTCCTGACGTCGGGCGTCATGTACGAATGCATTCGCCACAACGTGGACGTCGTGCTGGCCGGCAGCATTCGCGACGACGGCCCACTGCCCGACACGCTCATGGATCTGCGCCTCGCGCAGGATCGCTATGCCGCGGCATTGCAGGATGTGAAGCTCGTGCTCGCGCTTTCCACGATGTTGCACGGCATCGGCGTCGGGAACATGCTGCCGTCGTGGGTGAAGATGGTATGTGTCGACATCAACCCGGCAGTCGTCACCAAGCTGGCCGATCGCGGGTCGTCGCAGACGATCGGAATCGTGACCGACGTCGGCCTTTTTCTGCATCGCCTGGCCCAGCGCCTGCGTTCGACGCGGTAGCGTGCGACCTGCGGCGGAGCTGATACGGTCGGGCACGCTCGAGCATGCTCACCACAGAACCCCAGGAGCTCAGGGAGGATTCCTGCCTTGTGATCTCAGAACGCTCTGTGGTGAATCGTGCTCGGTGGGAATGCTCGACGTTATTGCGCGGCCGGCTTGGCCGACACGAACTTGATGGTGTTGAGGACTTCCGTCTGGCTGGGCAGCTCCGTCTGCCCGGCCGGGTAGCTGCCCTTGGCCAGCATGAAAGCCAGGATATCTGCGTTCTGCGCGCGGCTGAGGCTGCCCGGCGCGTTCTGCGGCATCGAGATGCGCATCCGTTCGAACAAATCGCCGAGAGAGAGGTCGTTCCAGTTCGAGGAGAACTCACCGCCGGCGAGGCCCGGCGCCATTTCGCCGCCGGTCATGTCGGGACCATGGCAGCTCGCACAATGCTGCGCATACTCGCCTTCGCCCCGCTTCGCCTGCTCCTGCGTGTAGACCCCGTCCCACTGCGATTTCGCGTCCTGGGCAGAAAGCGATCCGCCGACGCCGTAGGCCCCGAATGTTGCCACTCCGAGGAGTGCTGCTGCCACTGTGAGCTTCATAATGGCGAATATCTTAGCAGGTAACGTGCCGCATTCAGAGGCCAGCCACACGCTATGGCCCACCGCGCGGACCAGGTGACGCCCCCCGGTGCGATTCGGCCGTTCGGCAGGCTTGATCCACGCTCACGGGTCAGTTTCCCTGGCTATTCCAGCCGCTCTCGCCGTCGAACCACGCGATGATGGAGTGCCCGCCGGATGTTGCCTCCCCGCCAGCCACAGTGAAGAAATTGCCGGACCGTCCACGGAATAGGTCAGGGGCGCCGGCCTCCCGATGCCCGGAGCGAGGCACTGCCAGCCAAGAAATAGAGTGAGGGCCTCACGGCTTCGAGAAATCCACATCCACCGTGATCGGCCTGGTCGTGACCGTGACGGTGATCGTCCGTTCGGATCCCGCCGCGTCTCTGAGGCTGATGTCGCGCGTGCCAATCTTGATCGCACGATTGGCAATCGGCGTCTCGCCGGCCCGTTCACCGTCGATCTGCACTTCCGCCGGGACCGTCGAGGTAATCGAAATCGACGACAAGGGCGGGACGATCGCGATCGAGCTGGTGGCGCCCGGCTGTACTTCCGTCTTGATCGTCTCGCGGTATCCGAGCGCGGCGTTCTCGAATTGCAGGGCGTGTAGGCCGGGGCTGAGCAGAATGAGGTTCCGCTCGTCGAGCCGCAGCTCACCGCCACCTTCGGTGATGGCCACCTCGAAGGGTGTGGACACATGCGCCCACCCCGAGTAGATCGATTCCGAAAGCTCGGCGATCTGCTTCTCGTGCACCGTGACGGTGCGACCGACCGATCCTTTCGCCGTTTCGAGCACGACAACGTGCGACCCCACTGTCACGTCGTCCAGGTCGAGAGGAGTGACGCCGCGCACCGCGCCGTCGACGAGCACCCTGGCGCCCGCCGGATCGGACCTCACCTGGAGGCGGCCGGTGCGCTTTGCCGTCCAGTCCAACCGGCTGACCGTGGACCGGCCGGCGACGATGACGACTTCCAGGCTGCGAGTGGCCTTCTGCCGGCGGAATTCGACCGTGTGACGCCCGGGTGAGAGCTCTGTCCTCAGCGGCGTGTCCCCAAGCTCTCTGCCATCCACGAGTACCCGGGAGTTGGCCGGCGAGCTTTCCAGAAGGACGGTGCCTGTTGTCGGCGCCGCAGCAAGCCCAGCCCAATACCAGCGCACGGACAGTCCCAGGCCGACGACGAGCGTCAGAACCAGGGCGGCGATCGCCATCGGTCTCCACCAGTCGGCAAACGACGCGAAGGCGTCGCTCAAAGAAATTGATCGCTTCCCGGTCTTCGCGATCTGCCGGCCGGTTGTCCGCGGCGTTGCGGGAGCCAGGTGGCGTGACGGTTCCGGGACCGGCGGCGCGGAGCGCGCCGCGGGCGCCACGGCGACGGTCGGCTCGACGACCCGGTGGTCCGCCGCGGGAACGGGTGGAGCTGGCAGGGGCGAAGCTATCGGCGGCAACTGAAGCGGCAGGTCGGTCCACATGGCCCGACGCGCGTACACCCACGTCCGCAGAGCTTGCGCCGCCGCCAGAAGGGCGTGCCGATCGTCCATCCCGGACGGGCGGAAAGTGGGGTGAGAATGCTGCACAAATATCCGCGCGGCCGCCGGCGACATGCGCATTTCTGCACATGTTCCGAAGTGATCATCGCGATGGCTCGATCACTCTATCGGCTCGCAGCCGATAGAGTGATCGATGGCCGTCGTGTCAGACTCCCGCAACAGGTCGATCTCGCGTTCCATGGAACCCCGACATTCCGATTCGGCGCAGCAGGAGCTCGATGCCCTGCGCGCGGCGATCGACGTGCGTCTCGCCGCGCTCGAGGCCGGGCTGGCCGATCCTTCCCGTGGCGCGTCGCTGGAGGAGCTGGTCCTGAATCTGGCGCGGGCGGCGAGCGAGGAAGCGCTGGCCGCGGCGTCGCGCGCCTGCGTAGCGACCAGGCTCCAGGCCGATGCCGCAGCCGCCGACGCCCGCATCGCTGCCGAGGCCGCGCTCGATGACGAACGGGCGCTCACCGCGGACTTGCGCCAGGCGCTCGAACAGGCACAGGACCGTCTGGCGGCCGTGGAGGGCATCACGGCAGACGACCTGCGGACCTTACGTGCGCAGCTCGACGCTGAAGTCGCGCGCGGCGCCGACGAGCAGGGCCGCTTCGAGCATGCCGCCATCGAGGCCCAGCTGCAGCTGGAGGCGGCCCACGCGTCAATCGCCGACCTACGCCTGGTCGCCGGCCAGGCGAGCGAACATGCCGCCGCTCTCGAGCGCGAGGCCGGTTTACGGTCACAGCACGCACAGGTCGAAGGGGAAGAGCGCCTGCGTACCGAGCGAACGACGTTAGCCCGGTTGCGCGGCGCCGCTGAACAGGCGGAGACTGCGCTGGCGGCTGAACGGGGGTCTGTCGGCGAACTTCGCAAGGCCGCTGATGACCTGCGCGCGCAGCTCGAATGCGAACGAAAGGCGGTCGTGGACCTGCGGCGATCGGCAGAGAATGCGGGTGTCGACCTTGCCGCCGAGCGTGCAGCCAGCACCGAATGGCGGCGACGCGCCGACGACGCGTCGGCCAAAGTTGCGATCGAGCGCGCGGCGGCGGCAGACTTGCGTCGAGCCGTCGAAGAGGCGCAGGTCCGGCTCGCCGAGGAGCGCACGACGGGACGCGATCTCCGGCGTGTGGCCGAAGAAGCGAAGGTACTGCTGGACACGGAGCGGGCCGCCGGGCTCGAGGCGGGACGGACCGACGCCGTGCTCGCCGCCAGAAACACCGCGCTGCACGCCGACCTGGAGGTTGCACGCGAGGCGGCAGCCGCCGCGCAGGAGAAGGTGGACGCGCTGCAGGCGCAGCTCGTGGCCCAGCGGGCCGCATTGGACGACGAGCGGAAGATCGGCACCGAGTTGCGCCGTGCGGTGGACG
>WHSN01000191.1 GCA_009380045.1 Luteitalea sp. | reverse complement strand
ATCCTGCCATCCTGCCATTCTGCAATCCTGTAATCCTTAAGTGGCATTCTTCAGAGTGACGCTCGCCTACGACGGCGCCGGCTTCGTCGGCTGGCAGCGCCAGGCGTCCGGCGATTCCCTGCAGGGCCTCCTCGAGCTCGCCCTCAGCGAGCTGGATCAGCGGCCAGTTCCGGTCGTCGGCGCCGGGCGCACAGACGCCGGCGTCCATGCGCTCGGGCAGGTCGCGTCGTTCTCGCTGCACCGGATCATCGACGGCCCGAAGCTGGTGCGCGCGTTGAACGCGCGGCTGCCGCCGGCGATCCGCATCCTCGATGCCGCGGAGGTTCCGGCCGGGTTCCACGCACGATTCCTCGCGCGGACCAAGACATATCGCTATCGTCTGTGGAACACCGGGGTGCTCAACCCCTTCGAGCGCGCTTACGCGTGGCACGTGCCGGCGCCGGGACTCGACGTCGTCGCCATGGCGGCGGCGGCGTCGCTGGTGGAAGGACGCCACGACTTCGCGTCGTTCCAGTCGGTCGGTACCAGTGTGCGCTCGACCGAGCGCGTCGTGTTCTCATCCCGCATCGTCACCGCCTCTGACGCCGGCGCCACGGCGACAGGAGACGCTTCGGGTCGCGCGGCGCTCATCACCTACCAGGTGCGGGGCGACGGTTTTCTTCACCATATGGTCCGGACGATCGTCGGCACGCTGGTGGAGATTGGACGTGGGAAGTGCGGCCCGGCGTGGATGAGCGAGGTGATCGCCGCACGCGATCGCGCCGCCGCCGGGCCCACTGCGCCGCCACAAGGCCTGTTTCTGGTCGGCGTCGAGTACGACGCACAGCTATAATGGTCGCCCATGTCGCTAGAGCAGCTCCTGGCGTGGATGCCGCCAGGATCGCCCGATGAACCGCTCGCGCGGCAGGTGAATTTCGACCGGCTCCCCGCCCACGTCGCCATCATCATGGACGGCAACGGACGGTGGGCAGCGCAGCGTCATCTGCCGCGGGTGGAAGGTCACCGCGCCGGCATCGACTCGGTCCGGGACGCGGTCGAAACCGCCGCCCGCCTCGGCATCGAGGTGCTCACCCTCTACGCGTTTTCGATGGAGAACTGGAAACGCCCGCGCGCGGAGGTGAACACCCTGATGATGCTGCTGAAGCGCTACATCAGGCTCGAGCTGGGCACGCTGCTGAAGAACAACATCCGCTTCCGCGTGATTGGACGCACCGAGGAGCTCTCCCCGGACGTGCAGCACGAGCTCGATCTTGGCATCGCGAAGACGGTCACGAATACCGGGATGCTGTTCAACATCGCGCTCAACTACGGCGGGCGCGCGGAGATCGTCGATGCGGCGCGCCGGGCCATCGCCTCCGGCGTCTCGCCCGACGATCTCGACGAACGACGGTTCGGCGATCTGCTGTACACGGCGGGGCAGCCCGATCCCGATCTGCTCATTCGGACCAGCGGCGAGATGCGGGTCAGCAACTTCCTGCTCTGGCAGATTGCCTACTCGGAGATCTGGGTCACCGATACGCTGTGGCCGGACTTCCGCCGCCGCGACCTGCTGGAGGCGATCGTCGCATATCAGAAGCGTGACCGCCGCTACGGCGGCATCAAGCCGTCGCCGGTCGCACTCGGCGCCAAGTGACGCGCGTCGTCAGCGGCGCCGTCCTCCTGCTGGTCGCGATTGGCGTCGTGTGGTTCGCGCCGCCGGTGCTGTTCCTCCTTGCGGCCGAGATACTGCTGATCGTCGGGTGTATCGAGCTGGCGTCGATGGCGCGGGCAAGCGGCGTCCGCGTTCCGGTCGTGATACCAACCTGCGCCGCGATGTTGACCGCCGCGTCGTTCGCTGGTCCCGTGTTCGGCGGAGTCCGGGCCGCTCCGGTCGAGCTGGTGCTGATGACCGCGCTTGTCGCCATCGCCGCCTCCGCGCTCACCTCCTGGAACGGCGGTCCGGATGCCCTCGCCTCGACCGGGTCGGCGCTGCTTCCGGCCCTGTACCTCGGGCTGCCCATCGGCGCCATGATTTCCATCCGGGAGACACGCGGCCACGAGGCGCTGTTTCTCCTCATGCTGACCGTCGTCGTCAGCGACACCGCCCAGTACTATTCCGGACGTGCCTTCGGCCGCACGCCGTTGGCGCCGCGGATCAGCCCGAAGAAGACCGTGGAAGGCGCTGTCGGCGGATTCGTGTTCGGCGCCCTGGTGCTGGTGACGGTCGGCGTGTGGTGGCTGCCGCAGGTGCCGGCGCCGCTGCGTGCCCTGCTCGGCGTCACCGTCGTCGCGCTCGGCATTGCGGGCGATCTGTTCGAGTCGATGCTGAAGCGGAGTGCGGGAATGAAGGATAGTTCCGCCTTGATTCCGGGGCATGGCGGAATCCTCGACCGCATCGACGCGCTGCTATTCGCGGCGCCGGTGTATTACATTGTTCTCAGCCACGTGTGAATGCGGAGCCCGCCGAGATCGCAGCGATGACATCAGTGGAGAAGACTCTGCGTGCCCGGCGCGCTCGGCGTTGATCGCGGTGGCATCGTGAAACGGATCGCGATTCTCGGATCGACCGGCTCGATCGGCCGCAGCGCGCTCGCCGTTGTGGACGCCCACGCCGACCGGTTGCGCGTCGTCGGACTGGCCGGCGGGGAGAACGCAGACCTGCTGGCCCAGCAGATTGAGAAGTACCGGCCGCAGGTCGCCGCGATGGCATCCGGCGCGGCGCTGGACCGCCTGCGGCGCCATACGCCTACCCTCGGTGTGACCCTGGTCGGAACCGGCCGCGAGGGTCTCGTGGCGGTGGCCTCGCATGCCGATGCCGACCTCGTCCTCTGCGCTTCGTCGGGGACAGATGGCCTCGAGGCGGTGCTTGCCGCCATTGAGCACGGCAAGACGGTCGCACTGGCCAACAAGGAAGTGCTCGTCATGGCCGGCGGAATCGTCACCGAGGCGGCGCGCCGGTGCGGCGTGGCGATTCTACCGGTTGACAGCGAGCACAACGCCATTCACCAGTGCCTTCACGGACGCGAGCGTTCCCAGCTCAAGCGGATCGTGCTCACCGCGTCGGGAGGACCGTTCCGCGGGCGGAGCGCCCTGGAGCTCGACCGGGTGACCGCGGCCGATGCGTTGCAGCATCCCACCTGGAGAATGGGACGGAAGATCACCATCGACTCGGCGACGCTGATGAACAAAGGGCTCGAGGTGATTGAGGCCCACTGGCTGTTCGGGACGCGGGCCGATCAGATCGACGTGCTCGTCCACCCGCAGTCGGTCGTGCATTCGATGGTTGAGCTCGTCGACGGCTCGATCATCGCGCAGCTGGGCGTGACTGACATGTGCTTGCCGATTCAATACGCCCTTTCCTATCCGGACCGCTGGCCGTCGCCGCTGCCCGCGCTCGATCTCGAGCGGGCAGGCCGACTCGAGTTCGAGGCCCCGGACCTCACGGTTTTTCCGTGCCTGGCACTGGCGTATCGGGCGCTCAGCGCGGAGCGGAGCCTGCCGGTCGTGCTGAACGCGGCCAACGAGGTCGCCGTCGCCCGGTTTCTCGATGGACGACTGAGGTTTGCGGCCATTCCTCAGGTGATTGTGGCTGCCATGGACGCCCATCACCCTGCCGAGGTCGGTTCCCTGGCGCAGGTCCGCGCCGTGGACGGGTGGGCGCGCGGGTACGCGCGCGAAATCGCGCGCGGGTTAGAATCCACGAAGGTGTAAGTGTGCAGACCATTCTCGCTTTTGCATTCGTTCTCGGCGTTCTCGTGTTCGTCCACGAGCTCGGGCATTTTCTGGCCGCCAAGCGCGTCGGCATCAAGGTCCTGAAGTTTCAACTCGGATTCAACCCGACGGTCCTCAGTTTCCGGCGCGGCGACACCGAGTACAGCATCGGAGCACTGCCGCTCGGCGGATACGTGAAGATGGCGGGTGAGAACCCGGAGGACGCTCGAACCGGACGTTCAGACGAGTTCCTGTCGAAGTCGAAATGGGAGCGGTTTCAGGTGCTCATCATGGGCCCGGTCATGAACCTGCTCCTGGCCTTCATCCTCACCGCGGTTATCCTGTATCAAGGCGCCGAGAAGCTGGCATACGAGGATCAGCCGGTGGTGGTCGGCTCGGTACTGACGGGTTCGCCGGCAGCGCAGGTCGGGATCGAGCCGGGGGACCGCGTGCTGTCGGTGGCCGACAAGACCGTGGACACGTGGGAGGACTTCTACATCGCGGTCAGCATGAGAGCGAACCGCGAAGTGCCCATCCGTTTCATTCGCGACGGCGCCGAGCAGACGCGTGCGGTCACGCCGGGCGCGTCGAAGGAGAGCCGGTTCGAGATCGGCGAGATCGGGGTGCTGCCGAACGTTCACCCGCACATTGGTTCGGTCGTGCCGGGTGAAGCGGCGGAGAAAGCCGGCTTGCAGGCGAATGACGTCGTCCTGGCGATTGACGGCGAAACGATCACGTTTTCCAGGCAGCTCAGAGACGCGATCGCGAAGCGGCCCGAGCAGCCGATGACAATGTCGATCCTCCGCGGCGGCTCGCCGATCACGGTGACGGCGACACCGGCCAGACGAGGAGACTCGGGTCTGCTCGGCATCCTCCCGGTCGACGACACGGTTCGCATCAATCCGGGCGCGTTCGAAGCGGTCACCATGAGCCTGCAGAAGAACATGCAGTATGCGGGCTTGATTCTCGAAACCCTCTGGGGACTTTTCACGCGCGAGACGTCCCCGAAGCAATTGATGGGCCCGGTCGCGATTGCGCAGCTGTCGGGCGAGACAGCTCAGCTGGGATTGATCGCTCTCCTGAGCCTCATGGCCTCGATCAGCCTGAACCTTGGTCTGCTCAACCTTCTGCCTATTCCCGTGCTCGACGGCGGCCACATCCTGATCATGGCGCTCGAGGGAATCGCACGGCGCGACTTCAGCATGCGCGTGAAGGAGAAGATGTTGCTCGCAGGGTTCGTCTTGTTGATGATGTTGATGGTTACCGTCATCTACAACGACCTCACCCGGATCACCTGGATTGAACGCCTGATGCCCTGGCGGTAGGACACTCGTCCGGGAAGCAGGGACAGGGAGCCGCCTCTGGGGCGGCTCTTGTCTTGCAAGAATGGCTGGACGTGTCGTTTCGTTGAGGAGGTGACTGTGAAATTCCTCGGATCCAGTGGTAGTGCCCTGGCGCTGGCGCTTGTCCTCGCCGCTGGTGTGGGGCCGGCCGGCGCGCAGAACGTGCAGAGTGTCACGAGCGCCGACGTTCAGCGGCTTCAAGACGCCATTTATGACACGTCGCGCGATCTGACTGGCCTGCGCGGGCGCGACTCGCGGCTGGCAACCGAGCTCGAGTCCGAGCTGGACGAGTTACGCGACGAGACCGTCTATCTGCGGGTCAAGGTGCGCAAGGGCGAGCCGATCGCCCGGAGCGAGTATTCCTCGCTGAGGGACCGGATCGACGCCGTTCGTTCTCGCGCGCGCGGCGATGCCGGGGGGCGCACTGTTCCATCCGCCGGATCGACCAACAGCAATACCGACCGCAACAGCAGCCCAGATCGATCGGGTCAGTCGGCGCCGAAGACCGGGAGCGCTCGCGGCTCGTTCGAGGTGCCAGTCGGCACGGAGTTCGACGTGCGCCTCCAGAACTCCCTGAGCTCGGCCACCGCGCAGGTCGAAGATCGCTTCGAAGGAACGACAATGGTGGATCTTCACGAAGGCGACCGGTTGCTGGTGCCGGCAGGTTCGATCATGCGCGGCATCGTCAGCTCGGTAACCAAGGCGGGTCGCATCGAGCGGAAGGGCAGCCTGACCGTGGCGTTCGATCGGGTGACGATCAACGGGCGGAACTACCCGATCCGGGCGACGGTGACGCAAGCCATCGAAAGTGAAGGCGTCCGAGGAGAGGCTGGGAAGATCGGCACCGGCGCCGGTGTCGGGGCGATCATCGGCGGCATTCTCGGCGGCTTCAAGGGGGCGCTCGCGGGCATTCTGATCGGCGGCGGCGGCACGATTGCCGCCACCGAGGGGAATGACGTCGACCTGGCGGCCGGCACCGTTCTGCGGGTGCGTCTGGATTCCGAGCTGAATCTCAGCCGCGACGGCCGCTGACCCTACCCGGCGCTGGCCACCTCGCGCATGGCGGCACGCGCGGCGGAGATGGTCTTGTCGACATCCTTCGCCGTGTGCGCTGCTGACAGGAACCAGCCTTCGAACTGCGACGGCGGCGGATAGACGCCCCGCAGAATCATCCCACGGAAGAACGTGGCGTACTTCGTGGAGTCGGCGCGGGTGGCCGACCGGTAGTCGCGCACCGGACGATCGGTGAAAAACGGCGTCAGCACGGAGCCGAACGCGTTCACCTGGAGCGAGACGCGCGCCTCGCGGGCGGCGGACGCCAGGCCCGCGGCCAGTCGTGTCCCGAGCGCCGCCAGGGCGCGATACATTGACGGGGTCAGGCGTTCGAGACCCCACAATCCTGCCGTCATCGCGAGCGGGTTTCCCGACAGCGTGCCCGCCTGATACACCGGACCCACCGGCGACACCAGGTTCATCAGGTCCGTCCGTCCGCCGTAGGCACCCACCGGCAGGCCGCCACCGATGATCTTGCCGAGACAGGTGAGATCCGGATGGATCTTGAACAGACCCTGCGCGCCTCCCGATGCGGCGCGGAATCCCGAGATCACTTCGTCGAAGATGAGCACGGCGCCATGTGTGGAGCACGCCTCGCGCAGTCCCGGCAGGAACCCGTCGGCGGGCGGAACCACCCCCATATTGCCGGCGATCGGTTCCACGATCAGCGCCGCTATCCGGCCCCGGTTCGCGGCGAACACCCGATGCACCGACTCGAGGTCGTTGTAACTGGCCAGCAGCGTGTCCGCCGCCGCGGCGGCCGTCACGCCGGGACTCGTGGGAACCCCGAGGGTCAGCGCGCCGGATCCGGCCTGCACCAGGAACGGGTCGGCATGCCCGTGGTAGCAGCCCTCGAACTTGATGATCTTGTCGCGCCTGGTCGCGGCGCGCGCCACCCGGATCGCGCTCATCGCCGCTTCGGTGCCGGAGCTGACGAACCGCAGACGTTCGAGCGATGGCATCAGGCGCCGGACTCGCTCGCCGAGATCCACTTCGAGGTGGCATGGCGCGCCGTAGCTGGTGCCCCGGCGGGCCGCGGCGCACAACGCCTTCACGAGACCCGGCGGCGCGTGTCCGTGAATCAGCGGTCCCCACGACATCACGTAGTCGATGAAGACGTTGCCGTCGGCATCTTCGAGCCGTGCGCCGGCCGCCCGCTTGATGAACAGCGGCGCCGCGCCCACCGATGTGAAGGCGCGAACCGGGCTGTCGACGCCGCCCGGGAGGAGCTCGACGGCGCGTGAGAAGAGAGCGCGCGAGCGCGAAACTTTCATGTGCGGGCAGTCCAAGAGATCTCACCGAGGCGCTCACGGAGATCACAGAGACCGACCAGGCTCCGTGGGCTCCGTGTGCGCCGTGGCTGACCGTCCAAACGTCCTCGTGATTGTCGCGAAGAAAACTCCGTCGGCCCGCTCATGCGAGCGCACGCGCGGCGTCGCGAGCGTAGTAGGTGATGATGATCTCCGCGCCGGCCCGCCGGATGGACGTGAGGGTTTCGAGCATCGCGCGCGGCTCGTCGATCCAGCCGTTTCTCGCCGCGGCCTTCAGCATGGCGTACTCGCCGCTGACGTGATACGCCGCGGTTGGATGGCCGAAGGCGTCCTTCACTCGCGTGATGATGTCCAGGTAGGGCAGCGCCGGCTTCACCATCACGATATCCGCGCCTTCCTCGATGTCCTGTTCCACTTCGCGGAGCGCTTCCTCCGCATTGGCCGGGTCCATCTGATGCGACCGGCGATCGCCGAACTTCGGCGCCGAGTCCGCCGCATCGCGGAACGGGCCGTAGAAGGCCGAACAGTACT
>WHSN01000011.1 GCA_009380045.1 Luteitalea sp. | reverse complement strand
CGCCAACTGACCATCCGGTCTACGCGGTCGAGCGGGGTCTCGGCCCCAGCGGCGTCCCGCGACACGTAATCGAGTCCAAAGCGATCGAAGCGCAACCCCCCGCTCACCTCCAACTGCGGCGCCAGCTCCACAGTGTCGAACGCGTAGACCGCAGCAGCATTCGCCGTGGCATCAGTGACCGCTCCGTTCCGCTCGAGACGGCTCGGGTACGGGTCACTCGGGTTCGGATTGAACAAATCGGTCAGTGGCTGGGCAGCGGGCCCCGTTTCGATCCGCGTCCGGTTCTCCGACGTCTCGCGTGTCACTTCCACACCCGTGACGAGCGTGTGCCGCACGGTACCCGTCACCAGACGAGACGTGACGTCGCTCTGCACTGCCACGATCGCGTCGTTCTGGTCGCGCGACTTCCAGTCGGTCCGTCTGATGTCGGTGCTCGTATTGCTCGCGAACCGCGGTGCTGTGATGATGGAATCGCGCTTCGTGCGGCCGTAGCGCACCAGCGAGCGCAGCGTCGCCGCGCCCGTGAAGTCGTGCTCGAATTCGCCCGTGACGGTATCGGTCAGGGTATCCTCGTAATCACGGCTCGTCAGGCCGTAGAAGTTGTCGAACTCCACGGGCGGCGGCTGCTCGGCATATGCCTGCAGCGGCACATTGGCCGCCGGTACCCACGGAATGCCGTAATCCGGCACGTTGTCCTGCGCCAGATGGGAGTAGCTGGCGGTGACGCGGGTTGCGCTGTTCAAGCCGAACGCGACCGACGGCGCCACGCCCCATCGCTCACTTGTTACTGCGTCACGGCCGGGCGTGTCCGCGTCCGTCCACATTGCGTTGAAGCGGAAGGCCGCGCCGTCGAGGCCGACGATCGGTTGATTGACGTCGAGCGTGCCGCGCTTGTAGCTCGAAGAGCCGGCGCCCAGGCCGGCCGTGCGCGCGGCCGCGAGCTGTGGCGCTTTCGTTGCGAGGTTGATCGAGCCGCCCGTGGAACCACGTCCCGCATAAGAAGACGATGGCCCCTTCACGACCTCGACCTGCTCCACATTGAAGGGGTCTCTCGTGTACCCGCCGGAGTCGCGAACGCCATCGATGAAGAAGTCGGTGCGCGCGCTGAATCCGCGAATCGACAGGTTGTCACCAGCCGGCACGCCGCCCTCGCCGGCCTGGATGCTGATGCCGGTCACGTTCCGGAGGACATCGCGCAGCGTAGTCGCGCCTTGGGCCTGGATCACCGACGAGGGGACGACAGTGATCGTCTGCGGGATGTCACGCAGTGGTTCCGTGAACTTGGGTGAGGACACCGCGGGTGCGCGTCCGCCGACCACCACAGATTCCGACGTACGCACTTCGACGGTGACGGCATCAGGCGCCGTGAACACAAATCCCACGGCTGTGCCGGCCAGCAGCCGCTCAAGTGCTTGTTCGGGGGTGAACTGGCCCGACACTCCGGGTGACCGTAGATCGCGCAGCGCCTCGGTCGCAATGGTGACCTTGATCCGAGTGACCGCCTCGAAAGAGGCAACGACGGAGCCGATCGTCCCTGGCGGGATGTTGAACGGCAGCACCTGAGCGCTCTGCACCCCGCCCAGGGCTTCCCATACCTGTGCGGTGGATGTGACAGCCGTAAAAGGCGAGCCACGGCGCCGCTCCTGTGCGTAGACCGTTGCAGTCAGGCTGTCAGTCATGGCCGTGGACGCCACAAACGCGGCACTGGTCCCGAGTACGAACAGTCGCGTCCTGCCGCGGCGTCGCTTGCGGCTGCAGGTCGAGTCCTGACTGTGTTCGAGTTTGTTCTTTTTCACGAGTTTTTCTCCTTTATCAGTTCTGCACTGTGAAGCCAGATTCGGCGGAAGTTGATTGCTCTTGCGGCACCGCATATCCCGCGCGCCGTTTCAGCCAAGCGCGGAAGCGTCGTATCGCGAGGGCCAGACCGGTCCAAACGAGCACGGCGCCTCCGGCCGAGGCGAAGCCGGCCAGAGTCTGTCCGCCGATGCCCAAAACTTCGCCCGTATGGGCGAACCGCAAAATGCTGCGGAGCTGTCGGCCGAGGCTCTGATCGGAAAAGTCTTCATAGCTCAGGATGTCGCGAGTTGAGCGATCGAGTGTGAGCGTCGAGCGCAACTGCGGCTGCCCGCCGTTTCCTTTATCGATGGCGAACACCACTGGTGCCGTGGCCGAAGTCGGGATTCGCAGGTTGATCGTTCTCCAGCCGGGCACCTGCCGTTCCGCGCGGGCCCACAGTGTGTTCAGCCCGTCGAACCGATTCCGGGCGCCGCTGTCGAGCCCCGTGGGCGGCTGCGCTTCGTCCGATCTCCCGCCGCCGCGGACCGATGCCGCGGCGCCCGTTCGGGCCACTGGCGCACGTCTCCCGCCAGCAGGCGCGGGCGGCTCCTCCCCGACAAGCCGATACACGAGCGCGTTCGCCCATGGGAACGAGATCGGCATCGCGCCGAGCACGACGATAAACAGGATCACGGCCGACCAGGAGCCGATGACGTTATGCCAATTGAAATCGCGCGCCTTGCCGCGCAGTTTGCCGTTGAAGACCACAACCGGCTTGACCTGCCGCCACATCCATGTGCGTGGGAACCACAGGTACACGCCGGAGACGACGATGAACAGGAAGATGAAGTTGGACCATCCGGTAATGGCGCGCGCGACGGGGCGCCCTTCTCCGTCCACCGCCAGCCAGCGATGCCAGGCGCGTAGCTCGGTCATGAATGGGCGGACGCCTTCCGATCCTTCTCCGAGCAGGTTCCCCGTGTATGCGTCGGCATACAGCGTCTGCTGCGGCACCGTGAGAGTCACCGGCGCGTCAGTGGCGGAGCCGATCGTGATGGCAGTCGGCACCACGGACCGCTGCTGTCTGAACCTCTCGAGTACCGTTTCAACCGGCAGGCGCTCCGCGCCCGACGAGGGCACAACCGATCGGAAGTCGCTGTCGGCCCAGGCGATCATCTGGCGCTCGTAGGTCAGGAGCACGCCCGTCACCGACATCAGCAGAATCACCGCGCCGGCCGATACGCCGGCAATCAGGTGGGGCCAGAAGATGAGCGTCCGTAGCTTCATGAGCGCACCGCCCAGCACAGGATCCAGTCGATGTGCAGATGTCGTGAATTGAGGGAGGCTAGCTGCGGATCGATGGGCAAGCCTCTTGGTCGGGTCGAGTGCACGCGTCTCCTCCGTCCGCGCGCGTGATGACCGCCAGGTCCGGTAAGATGCGGGAGCCGGACGCGTCATGCGCCACGCGCGTGATGAAATGGTCTGTTCCAGGCCTTGGTTCGGCAGCCCGCCGGGTGTGTCTGCACCTGGCGGGCGCTTCTTCTTGCGTCTCTCTAGTACACGAGCGCTCCTGTTGCTTTGAGCTGCCAGGCGGTCCGCACCTCAGCGCCGCCTGATCGCGTGTGCTCGGCCTCCATCAATGACAATTTCTTGGCTGCTCCCCCAGGTCAGCGAGTCCCGGCCATCGCCAGCACCCACGTGACAAGCCGCTCATCGGGCAGCAAGGCTGCGTCGGCCATCACGTAGGTCATGCCATCGAGGCGCTCCCGGAGACCTCGATCGATGCCCCCCAATGAGATGAGCAGCGGGACGATGAGGACGCGCTGCCCCCTTGCACTACTCTTCGCGACCAGTGCACGGAGCTCCACGGTCGCTCGATCCCGAACCGGCTTCGGCGCGTCATCACGAAGCGTCAGGTAGTCAATTGACGCGAATCGCGCAGTGTTCCCGATCCGGGTCGCCAGCGATGCCATATCCGCCAACCACCGCCGGTTGTCCTCGTCTTCATTCGGACCGTGGGCGACGATGACGAGCGCCTCCTCGGCTGGATCGCGACTGATCGAACGCGCCCGGCTCACCAGAATGTCCGCCACGATCGGGTGATCGTTGAGGGCCGGCGTCATGCGAATGGGCACTGGCGATTTCACCGGAGTCGTTCCGTCCGCGACCGCGGTATGGCCTTCGTGCCCTGCAGGCCCAGAACCCGATGTCGCGGCTGGGGCGGGTTGCGCGTGGTTCATCTTTGCGTATGCTGCGAGCGCAGCAGGCGCTTCGGCTCGCTGGCCAAGCAGGTACTCGGTAGACGTAATGACCGAGCTCCATGACGAGACGAAGAGCGGCACCGCGACAATCTCGGTCACACCGCGCGCCGCAAGGCGATCGACGCCGGCTTGCAGATTTGCACGCGTCGCCATTCCGAACGCGACCTCGGTTGGCCTCGTTCGGTCAATCTGCCCAGCCAGCTCCGTCACACGTGCGTTCCACTCTCCACTGGCGCCATGCGCGAGCAGCAGGATGCCGGTATCGGCGTACGACGTGCGCGCGACAGGCACGGCGAGCACCAGCAGCGCGAAAATGATCCGGATCTTCAACATGCACGTACTCCTGTCAGCCTTGGGGCGCGGTGTCACCGGGCCGAGAACGACCATTGCACGCCCACACGTGCAGTGCGTCCTGCGTCAGGGCGATAGATTGGAGCCGGCGCGCCAGTGGCCAACAGCACGCCTGTATTTGGGTCCTGACTGTCGGCAAGGTTATCGACGGTCAGGAACGCAGAAAGCCCGCGTGTGATCCGCTGCGAGACGAACACATCCCAGAGCGCAAACTTCGGCGCGACGGTGTCCTGTACGACGCCTGCGGTTGTGGCTCGCGTGGCGATCCACGAGCTGAAGAACGTGCCGCGAAGGCTCGCGCGCAGGCCAGACTGCGCCGGCTGCCAGGACACGCGAACGTGCCCGTGATGGCGATGACGGCCGGTCAACGCCAGATCCGTCTCAGTGTCACGCGCCGAGAGATAGGTGTATGCGCCGCCCAGTGAGATCGCGCTCGTGAGTGCGGCCTGCGTGTCCAGCTCCACACCCTGCGTGACCACATCGAACAGGTTTCGATACGTCAACAGAAGACGGCCAAACGCAGGACGGAATGACGGATCGAGTCCTTCGCGAGCCAGCAGCGCAGAGAGCTGCGCCGGAGTCGCCACGAAACCCAGGCTGACGGATTCGATCAGATCCCGCACATCGTTGCGGAAGACGTTCACACCCAGACGGGCCCGTCGCCGGGGTGCCGTGTACTCGCCGCCAAACTGCCACGAATGCGCATACTCGGGCGCCAGGGCCGGATTCCCGATGACTTGGTAGAAGCTTGAGGGGCTCAGAAAGCGGTAGTACAGCTGCCCGAGGTCTGGCGCGCGAAACCCGCGTCCGTAGGACCCCCGCGCCCGCAGGTTGTCCGTGACGCGGAGGTTCGCCGCAACTTTCGGAGATACTGCCGTTTCGAATTCGGAGCGCCTATCGACGCGCGCGCCAACCGTCGTGGTCAGACGGCTGCTGACGCTCCACCGATGTTGCGCCCAGAGCACCGTCGTGTCCGCCTCGTGGCCTGCCGCTTCGTCCCGTACCCGATTCGTGCCCTCGTAGTGATCGCGCGACCACTCGATGCCGGCCTGCAGCATCTGGCGAGAGCCGATGGTGTGCGCGGCAGTCAGATCCACTTTTCCGAAACGCTGCTCAAGCGTGCCCGGCTCGAGGGGCGTCGATCGTGGCGGGGCAAGACGCCCCGCTGCCTCTTCGGAGTAGCTCGAGAAGTACCCGCGCGCCTCGAGGGTCGTATTCCGACTGACCAGCCAATTCCCGGTGAGATTGACGCTCAGGGCCTGGTCGCGAATGTCATCTTCCTGGGGTCCCAGCTCGCCGTTCGACCGTCCGGCCGTGTCGTTGTGATAGCCCGTCACCAAGCCTGCGAGCGAAAACGACGGCCTGAACTGTCGGTGCAGCTTGGCGAGAGCGTCGTAGCGTCGATACGGCGCGCCGGTGGTATCGAAAGTACCCGGCGTGAGATCGAACCCGTCATGCTCGTACCGTTCCACGCTGAAGACGCCGTACGTCCTGTCTCGGTTGAATCCCGCATCGACTCGCGCGCCGATCGCGCCAAGGTTTCCACCGGAGAGGGCCACCGTGGCATCAACCGGCGAGGACGGCTCCCGCGTGATCAAGTTGATGACCCCACCGAGCGCCTCGGACCCGTAGAGAGCTGAGGCGGCACCCTTGACTACCTCGACGCGCTCGAGCCGCGCCGTGGACTGACGATCGAGATTGAGGACTCCGCCACGCTTGATCCCTCGCGCGCCGACAATCGGCTGCCCGTCAACCAGCACCAGCACCTGACGCGAATCGATCCCCTGAATCTGTTCGCCCGCCGCACCAGCAGTCTCCGATCCGCGTCGGGTGATAACACCCGGCAGTTCACGCAGAACCTCACCAACCGTTTCATGGCCTCCCGTTTCCTCGATGCGGCTGCGTGTGATGACGTCCACGCGGGTGTTGAGCGTGTCCCTGAGCTCCTCTTGTCGTGACGCGGAGACCACGGTCACCTGTTCGACGACAGGAGCAGGGGAGAGCGTGATGGTGAGTGCTTCTGCCGGGGGCGCTTCGACCGTGTGAGTCGCGATGCCAAAGCCGGGAGCCGAAGCCGTGACGATATAACGGCCGGGCGTGAGCCGGGTTGCGGCGAAGCTGCCGTCCGTGTTGCCGTCGAGAACGTACTCGAGGCGGGATGAATCGTGACGAATGACGATCGTCGATCGTGGAATGATGGCTCCGGATGGATCGCGCACAACACCCGATATCGCCGCCTCAATGCGACTGCCGGAGCTCCCGTTCGACTGTGCGGCTATCTGCGCGCCGCCAACGAGGACGATGACACCGACCAGGAGAACGACCGCACCAAAACCCGCAAGGCTTCGACTTCGCTTCATGACGTCCCCTCCGACTTGCGCGCCACTAAGCGGAGCCGTAGACTTCCGGCGTCGGACGCTTCATGCGCAGCGCGTGAGCGGTTCCTCTCCAGGACCCGGTGTTCGACACGCCCGCTGGATGTAGCAGCATCCAGCGGGCACTTCCTCGTCCTCGGGCTACAGCCCCCAAAACGCTTCTTTCAGGGCCTCGCTGTTACGCGACGCGAGCCGCCGCAAGGTGAGGTAAATGAGACTGAGTCTCACTTTCGATTTGCCGAGCGTATATCCGACCTATTGGGTCGGTCAAGCCCGAATAGATGGCGAAAGGCTGGGTGACAATTTCGTATCGCGCTCTCGCTCCGCCTTCGGCGTCAACGTCGAGAGACCTTGTGTCGCAGCTGACGGCTTGAGGAATGAGCGGCTTGATCTGTGGAGTGCCGCTTTATCGGTCGTGCTTAGTAGACCGTGAACCCGCGCGGGATCTCCGGAGGAGGTGCGCGCTTGGGCAGCAGCCAACGGGCCGCCCATCGTCGGTGACCGGGTGGCAGTTTCCGGACGTGCGAATCGACTGCTTGTCTCCTGCTTGGCCGCTGAGTAACACGGGTAACAAGCAGTACGGATTGGGCACTTGGCCCGATCAACGGCGCGCTGGAACCTCCAGCTTGGGAGGCGCGCCAGGTCCAGATGTTCACGCCGGTGCGTCGCGTCAAGCGGTCCACTTTCCGGGCGGCGGACTGGCCTACTTTCCGAGCGGCGCAACCAAGGGCCGCTTCCGAGGGTTTACGAGGCAATAACGCTCGTCCTGAGCTCGATCCAACTCGCAACGTCTTCCTCGATCCAGGCCACAACGTTCGGCGCGATCCGGGCTCGGCGTGGATATCCTCGACCACAGCGTCATCGGTGAGGGTCGCTATGTGAGCTTTCGCGAGCGCGGCTGGCTGTGAGGGGCGCGAGATTGCTCAGCGCTTCGCTGGCCGGCCGCTCCGTTTGATGTCGACGACCTTCAAGCCCGTCGCTTTGGCGACGGCGAGCTGACGATCGTCAGCGGACACGAACACGCGGCAACCTGCCGCATGTGCGGCGGCCACGTGGAGAAGGTCCAAGCTCCGGGTGAGCAGCTTGGCCGTATGGTTCTCGGCCAGCTCGCAGGCAGTCGCGAAGACGCGGTCCCAGTCGAGCGCCAGTGGCACGAGGCGCTGCGCCTCGATATCTTCCTGCAATTGCGTCCGGATCGCGCGATGCTCCTCGTCACTGATCAGTCCTCGGGCGCCCAGCAGTGCGAACGCGTTGGGAACCTCGAGCTCGTGTAGTGGAGTGAAAGGCACTTGCGGCGAGCCGCGGAGTGCGCGCCGCGCCACCTTTGAGAAGCGTTCGGGAACGTAGACAGGCACCAGCGCACTCGAATCGACGTAGGTCGTCACCGGTCGCCTCGTCCCTCCGAGACCGCGTCGGCCGCTCCGGGCGTGACGACGCGTTTACCAAAGACCGCACGTACTCGAGCATCGAGATCCGGCCACGGCGACGTCGGGCTGCCGGAGCGCATCGGCGCCAAACGGGCGACGGGCCGCCGGCGCCGTGTGACCTCGATGACCTGACCTCGTTCGACGCGTGCCAGCACGCGTTTGAGATTCTGCTGCAGCTCGCGAATGGAGACCGAGGTGGTCTTCTGCATGTCTGACATTTTGTACGACAATTGGATGAACGTCAAACGCGAGCGGCTCAGCGGTGCTTCAGCGGTGACAATCCTCGCGCTGCATCGTCCGAATTGACAGCGCGCAATGTCGGTGGGCTTGAAGAAGGTTTCGATGCTGGAACTGGGCGTCACGGGAATCAGCGGCTCTTTAGCCATGCTTCATAAGCCTCTTTGGCGCGACGGCTCATGACGGTTTCGCGGCCGTGGAAGCTGCCGAAACGCTTCAGCCCGATGTGATTCTGCTGGACATCGGCTTGCCGGGACTCAACGGCTACGAGGTGGCTCGTCGGATCCGTGAACAGCGAAGCGACGATGGCCGCCCGGTACTGGTGGCCCTGACCGGGTGGGGGCAGGATGAGGACCGCCGCCGGTCCGAGGAAGCCGGATTCGACGCCCACCTCGTCAAGCCGGTCGATGACGTCGTCCTCGGCAAACTGCTGGCCGCACTCGGCGCCGGCAACAAGTGAAGTGGAGCCCTAACTGAGGGCTCATATCTTGTGGTTCAGCCACCGACCGCCGCTCTCGCTCGCAGCCGCCTGATTGTCTTCGCCCCTCCAGTTTTCGACCGGGCCCTGCGCGGAACAACAGGGCGCCGCTTCAGCGAGGTCGAAGCGGCCAACTCTAGCGGTTCAGATTCCCCATTTGATCGAAGCTGAACTCCGTCAGCAGCGCGATGCGGTTCAGAGGCGCCAGACCGGCGAACTAGTGGCGTTCCGAGAGGTTCTAGCTGTCGGCCCGCTGCCCGGTCCGTTGGGAGATACTCCCGCCGGTGATCGAATTGCCTCAGCTGGCGATGTACGGGCTCGGCCGGATCTCCGTTAGTCAGAGCGAGGAGGCAATGGTGACCGACATCCTTCGCTCGGCGGGCGAACACTGGCAACGCAGGTGGGACGAAGCAATGCTCGACCGGGGCCGTGAAGTCACGGGCCCGATTTACGGCCGGGCATTCGAAGAGACGTGTTCCGCGCCGGTGAGCCCCCGGCCTGAGAACCACATCGACGCTCGGTGTCATCCTGATCATCTCCAAGGCGCCTGCGCGTAGATCGGACTCAGCGCATCCGCCCGCGCCGTAAGAGGATTTACCCGCCCTCCTGGAAAAGCTAGCGCTCGGCTGGTCGCCACAGGCAGGCGGCAGATCGATGATCGAGTCTCATTGGAGTTAACCGCTCCCCCGCCAGATGACCGAACCGAACGAGTGCAGGAACGACCACGCTACGATATGAGTCGCGTCGCCTTGCCCGCCCGAGGCTGCCTGGGCGGACAATACCTCAGAGCGTTGATGAGCTGGAGATCGACTGAATCATCTGCGCGGCTTCAATACCGACGTGCCTGAGATTTTCGTGAGCCAGGGCCCGAAGTCCTGTTCGCGAATGGCCTGGGCATTCTGGCGACGCTTGCCGGTGCGATTTGGGTTATCAGATCGTGGGGCGCCTATCGGGACGCGCTCAGCCTGAGCCGACGGCGGTCTGTCGGCGCGCTCTTTCTCTTCGTGATCACGTGCTGGGCGGGGTTCGCGCTGTTTGGCTGGCTTGCTTCACGCCGGTTGAGCCAGTAAACGGACCAAGAGGCCGCATTCGGGCGTTCTTAGAGAGCACATGTCACAACCGTCTATCACGACGACGCGAAGGATCACGAAGCTCTCTTGTTGTCCCCGAATGTCACTCGATAGTGGAGCACCGAGATATGTTCGGCACAGAACACCTGGGGATTTTCGTCGTGAGCGGGATCCTGCTGAATCTCACTCCTGGTCAGGACACGCTGTACATCCTCGGCCGAACGGTGTCACAGGGCCGGCGCGCCGGCCTGCTATCGGTGCTCGGCATCGTTTCCGGCAGCATCCTGCACACCGGGGCCGCCGCCTTCGGCCTGTCGGTAATCCTGGCCACCTCGGCGCAGGCGTTCATGATCGTGAAGCTGGGAGGGGCTGTGTATCTCGTATATCTCGGCGTGAGCATGCTCGTCGAGCGATCCGAGCGCGGATTGGCGGGTTCGTTCCTGCCGGAATCGGACTGGGCCGTCTATCGAGCCGGACTATTGACCAATGTCCTCAACCCGAAGGTGGCGTTGTTCTTCATGGCGTTCCTGCCGCAGTTTGTATCCCCGGCAGCCGAGTCCCGGACCCTGTCATTCCTGTTTCTCGGCGGCGTGTTCATCTTCAACGGGACGCTTTGGTGCCTCGTGCTCGTCTGGTCGGCGTCGGCCATCAGCCGGCGGCTTCGCGAGCGCCGTTCATCGGGCCGGATCCTGAAGCGCGCCACCGGCGCGATCTTCGTCGGGCTTGGCGTCCGGTTGGCGGTCAGCAAGTGACCTACCGGCGAGCTGATCGTGGTTGATGCGAGGTGACACCGACATGCCCACAAAACGGCGACCGTCCATCACGGCGGTGACGGCCGGCGGGGGCTCTCGCCGGTCTTCAGTCCGCATCTCTGGACCACTGACGCCCACCGCGATCGCGCGAAATGACGGATGAGGGAGCGAGCAGCCCTGACGCCTGTTTCTAGTCGAGATTTGCGGCGAAATGGGTTTTAATGACGCCCATGCGTCCGGCTGCGTCCGCAGCAGCGAGGTGCCCTCTTGCCGACTCCCCGGATCGTGTTCCTGGCGGTGGCCGTCGCCGGCATGTCCGGTTGTTCGTCCCTGCTCGATCAGCAAACGTTCGGTGGCTCAGGCCGGCCGGCGGCCCGGTTGCCGCGGCGGCCGCCGGACATCCACTTCGTCCCGACACCCTACCCGGTCGTCGATGCGATGCTGCAACTCGCGGGCGTCGGGCCGAACGACGTTGTCTACGACCTCGGTTCAGGAGACGGCCGCATCGTGATCGCGGCGGCGAGCACCTACGGGGCACGAGGTGTCGGTATCGAGCTCGACCCCAAGCTCGTCGCGGAAGCAACCAGGAACGCGCAATTATCGGGCGTCGCCGAGCGGGTCACGTTCAAGGAAGGGGACATCTTCGAGGCCGATATCTCTGAGGCGACCGTCGTGACGCTGTTCCTGTTGTCGACGATCAACGACCGGCTGTGGCCCAAGCTGATGAGCGAGCTCAAACAAGGCACGCGCGTCGTATCGTATCGGTTTCCGATCAGGGACTGGGAGCCGGACAAGGAAATCATCGTGGACAATCAAGAGGTGTTCTTCTGGACCGTGCCGGCGCCTGAAGACCGGTAGCGAAGGACAACAGGTCTGCTGAACCGCCAATGAGACTGGCTACCGATGTCTTCATGAATTGGGGTGGTAAGGGACGCCCCCGGCACTTTCGGATGAGTCGGCCGCCCGCCTGCGGGCTGGCCACAATGACAGCTCAGCGTCAGGCTTGGAACGGGACGTCTGGGCACGCGAATGCTCAGAAGTTACCCTTTGGATGACGCTTCATCACTTATAATCACCGCCATACTACTCGCCGCCATTCGATTTTCCCGTCCTGTCAGTGGTCGTCGCAAGAATGCCGAGAGACCCGGACGATCCTCCAGTAGCAGCGCGAGGCGGGTCGGAAGCCCACCGCCCGCGGGCTGTTCTCTGGCTGACGATGGTGCTCGTCACTTTCGTTCTACCTCTCTCGCTGATCGAGGTGATCCTCCGAACAACGAATATCGGATCGCCTCATGCCTTCGTCGTGCACAACGACCTGGTGTTGAAGGGCCGGCCGCACGCCCGTTTCGTCAATCGGAGCGAAAACGTGCGCGAAGTTCGATACAACAACTGGGGCTTCCACGATAGAGACCGGGGCACCTCTATGGAAGCGCACCGGGTGTTGATGCTGGGTGACTCATTCGTCGAGGGCCGACAGGTGCCGGTGGGCCTGACCTTCACCGCATTGATCGAGCGCACCTACCGGGACCGAGGAGTGCCGACGGAGGTGATCAACGCTGGCTTCAGCGGCACCGGCACCGCGCACCAATATGCCCTGTGGCGGACGTTCTTCAAATCGCGGATCGAGATCGACCATCTGATCATTTTCGTCTTTCTGGGAAATGACCTCGAAGACAACGGTCTCAGTCTCGGAAATCGACAGCTTGTCTATGTGCCCTACGTCACGACCGACGGCGGCATCGACGTCGTCAAAGATGAATCGCTCAGGCGGCACGCGTTCGTGTGGGCGAGAAGACAATCCGCGCTGTTGAATACCGCGGCGCAGGGATATGCCGTATTCCGGCGGTGGTGGTCCGACCGTGGCGACGGCGGGGGCTCACCGATGGTTGCCGCGGATAATGGCGTGAATTCCGCTGAGGCCTGGACCGAAACGGTAAGCGCCACACTGCGTCTGATCGAACGCTGGTCGGCCGAAACCGGCGCCGGCAGCGTGAAGTTCTCCGTCGTGATGATCAATCCGGCAACCTTCTACCGTACAGGCACGTACCGCAATCATCATTACGTCGACTTCAAGAAAGGTCTGCAAGACTTGTCACGCCGAATTGACATGCCGCTGCTCGAACTCGACTTCAGTCGCTATCCACCAGAGCAGCTCTATTCCCATGACGGCATTACCCTGGGACACTTCAACGAGCTAGGTCACCGTCTGGCGGCCGATCAGATCTTCGATTGGTTGTCCTCGCACAACTAGAGCCCGATTTCACTTGCGCGTATCACCAAGCGCGAAGCACCACGAGGATCACGAAGCCTTTCCGGGAAAAGAACCTCGGGTTCCATCGTGCCATCGTGATGACACTGCGCCGGTGAATTGAAAAGGCCCTGACGAGTCCGACGTGCCTGGAGTCATTCGGGAAAAATAGCGCGCCGGCTCGCGGCGCGCATGAACATCTCGCCTGGCCTCGACCAACGAGCTAAACCACCCAGCCCGGGGCGGGACGGCCTTTCCAGATCCATGTGACGAGATCGGTTGCCGGGGGCTCGCCGCCAAGCTCGCGAAAACGCGTGGCGTTCTGAGCGCGGTGGTAGTGGCTATGCATCGCGACCTGGGTCAGGCCGTCACCGACACTGAGCCGAAGGGATGGATCCGTGAACCACGGGATGTCGATCACGCGGTCGAGCTCCGACTCGGCCGACGCCGATGCGACCGCGATCAACGATGCGTGGTTCCGCATCGCGACATCCCTGAGCGTCAGAGCCGGGACGAAGTCCGTGGCTTTGGTGAACACGAACTCACCCCGGCGGTCGCCGATCGCCCACACCCATGCGCTCTGCGTCAAGTGGAGATGGTGCAACCGCTCGAACAACGCCACGTCCGCGAGCGCTCCGGGCGACGCCGCGAACGCCCGCCAGTGCTCCGCGTCAGCCCACGCATGGTGGTTCCACACATCGCGAAGCGTCTCACGCGCGGGCATGGATCCGATCGTACCATCGCCCGCGGCCCGCGGCGTCGGATCCAAAGCCGCTCGAACGGGCGCGGCAGAGTCCTGACAAGAGTTGGACTGAAGGTTGGCCATCTCGAGGGGCGACTCGAGCGCAATCCTGACGACACTTTGGAGCAGCGAACCTCACCCACTCGTCCGGTTTGTGTGCAAGGCTGTACGGCCCGGGATCGGGTTGGCGGCCTATTATGATTACGGCGGCTTCGAGCTTTCTGTGCCGCGAGTGAGAACACCATGACGTCCACAGTCGAGCGGATCCTGCGATGCGCGATGGCGTGCGCGATGGCGGCGTGCTTCAGCCTTCCCGTGCAAGCCCAGACGGTCTTGACCTTCGAAGGTTTACTCGACGGCGAATCGGTTGACGCGTTCTATAGCGGCGGGCTGGGCAGCCTCGGAAGCGGGCCTGGCCCCAATGCCGGCGTGGCGATGCCGGCGACCACCGTGCGCCTCGACAGCGACGCGGGCGGTACGGGCGATTTCGGCGGCGAACCATCCCCGTCCGCAGCCCTGTTCATCAATCGCGTCAGCACGATCAACGTCCCGGAGGGGTTTCGCACCGGTCTTTCGTTCTTCTACACCAACCCGTCCTCGACGACGGAGGTGCGCCTCTTCGAGGGTCCGGCACAATCGGGGCGGCTGCTCTCGACCGCGTATTTTGCCGCCACTCCGGTGGACGGCCAGGGCGACCCGACGGGCCACCACAGTCCGTTTCTGCCAGCGGTGGTGAGGTTTGCAGGCACCGCCCGTTCGATCAGTATCATGGCGCGTGGGCCGGGCGGCCTCTACCTCGACGACCTCACGCTTGGGAGCGACGCGCGGCGCAGAGCCCCTCCGGCTCGATACACCCTTCTCGATCTCGGCCCGATTACAGAGGGCTTCCGGCGCGGTTCGGGGCCTCGTGTCAACACCGTGGGACAGCTGTACCTCCAGGAACGTCTCACTGGCAAGGCCGGGCAGCGGACGGTGTTCTGGGATCCGACGGAGGGCGCGGTGGATCTCGGCACGTTCGGGGGAACGGATACGATCGCGACCGGAATCAACGAGGCGGGACAAGTCGTCGGATGGTCGTCGTTTCCGGACGCCGCCGCACATGCCTTCATCTGGCGCCGCCACGACGGCCTGCGCGATCTTGGCACCCTCGGCGGTTCCATCAGCAAGGCGTTGGATGTGAACAACTCCGGGCAGGTCGTCGGATGGTCACTTCTGGGTGGCGGATCGACCGAGGTTCACGCGTTTTTGTGGAGTGACGGGGTGTTGACCGACCTGAACGATCTCGCAATCACCGGACGCGAGGGCTGGCAGCATCTCGAACGCGCCTATTCGTTGAGCGACAGCGGCGTCATCGTCGGCAGCGGTCTCCTCCTGAACGAGAATCGCCTCGCCGGACACTATTTCGCGCTGATGCCCGTACCGAACTGATCGCGACGCCGTCAACGACAACGGTCACCGACCCGACGGTTCGTGCGGCGGCGATTGCAGTAGCCGCGCCGAGCGTGCAATTCCAGGACACGGCAGTCCCGCCGCATCACTCGATAGATCGCCGCTTACGAACGGAATCGTTACTGTTCAGCTGGCCTCGACGATCACTCCTCCGCCGATCAGACGATCATTGCTCCACCGATCATACGAGCTGCCATCGTTCGCCGAAGTCAGTTTTGTAATCACGCGACCAACACTGTACGTCGCGGACACGTTGATGCAGGCGCACATCTGGCGTCTTCATCAATATTGCTCCAGAAAACGCTGACACCCCACCACGCGACGACGGCCTCCATTTCGCTCTTGGATGGAGCACCAGGGCAGCTCGTGACGACTGCCTGACATTCGGCGGCTCATCTCAAATCAATCCATTTTGTCTTTGCCGGCATCGGCCGGTGGTGGGAGAACCATGCCTTTTCGTCTCGAATCTCGAACCACGTCCGAGCTGAACCCGGACAGACGACACACAGCCATGACTCCAACGATATGCGCGCTCCTGGCCTCGCTCGTGGTGGCGATTCTCTCGCCGGCCGCGCTGGCCCAGAGCCCGGTCGTCGTCCCACCTCCCGCTGCCACCGCCGTGCGGGTGCTCGCCGACAATGAACCGGCGCAGATTCCCGCGGTCGCAGTGTCGCCGGCTTCCGTGCCGCTCGCACCCGGCGCGGTCCAGCGGTTCACCGCGCTCGTCACTGGAACGGCAAACAAACGGATCACCTGGACCGCGACCGGCGGGACGATCGCCAGCGACGGCACCTACACGGCCGGTCCAACGGCCGGAACATTCAAGGTCACCGGCACGATCGCCGGGGGCACCGTCCATGGCTCGGCGGCGATTGCGGTCTCCGGGGCGGCACTCTCGACCTCCTACTTGAGCGATCGCTCGTGGACGTCGATGACCAATGGCTGGGGACCGGTCGAGAGGGACATGAGCAACGGCGAGGACGCCGCAGGAGATGGTGGCCCGCTCACCATCAACGGCATCACCTATTCCAAAGGCCTCGGCGCGCATGGAGCGTCGGCCGTTCGCTACGCGCTCGATGGAGCGTGCAGTGTCTTCACGGCGGTTGTCGGCGTCGACGACGAGACGGCGGCCGCCGGCACGCTCGTGTTCGAGGTCTGGGCCGACGGCGTGAAGCGCTTCGACAGCGGGGTGATGACCGGAGCGATGCCGGGCGCCAGCGTCAATGTCAGCGTCGCCAAGGCCACCGAGCTGTCGTTGATCGTCACCGACGGTGGCGATGGCGCCTCCTACGATCACGGCGACTGGGCCGATGCGCGCGTCACGTGCGCCGGCGACGCGAGCTTCCTGAGCGATCGTTCGTGGACGTCGATGACCAACGGTTGGGGCCCGGTCGAGAAGGACCGGAGCAACGGCGAGGACGGCGCAGCCGATGGCGCCCCTCTGTCGCTCAACGGCGTGACCTACGCAAAAGGTCTGGGCGCCCACGGAGCTTCCGACGTGCGCTACGCGCTGGAGCGATCCTGCAGCGTTCTCACGGCGGTCGTCGGCATCGATGACGAGGTCGGCGACCTGGGAAGCGCGGTATTCCAGGTGTGGACCGACGGCGTCAAGCGGTACGACAGCGGTGTGCTGAACGGCGCGATGCCGGGCGTCAGCGTCGACGTCAGCGTCGCCGGAGCGAACGAGCTGGCGCTGATCGTCACCGACGGCGGCGATGGCAACAGCCACGATCATGGCGATTGGGCGAACGCGCGGCTGATCTGCAGCAAGGACACGACGGCTCCGACCGTGTCGACCGTCACTCCTGCTGGTGGGGCGACCGGCGCGGCGCTCACGTCGAACGTCGTCGCCACGTTCTCCGAGGCGATGACGGCAACGACAGTGACGGCGGCAACGGTCAGCCTGGTTGGCCAGGGAAGCGCCACCCCGATCGCGGCGACGATCAGCTACGACGCGGCCAGCAGCACCGTGACCCTCGTTCCGACGACTGAGCTCGCCGGGACGACGGTGTACACGGCGACGGTCAAGGGCGGCAGCGCCGGCGCGAAAGACCTCGCGGGCAACCCGTTGGCGAGCGATCGGACGTGGACCTTCACGACCAAGCAAAAGGCCGACACCACGGCGCCGACTGTCACGATGGTGGCGCCGGCGAGCGGGACGACCGCGGCGGCGGTCACGGTGAACGCCACCGCCACGTTCTCGGAAGCGATGACCGCGGCCTCGGTGACGCCGGCGACGGTCACGCTGGTGCGCCAGGGAAGCACCGCCCCGGTGGCGGCGACGGTCAGCTACGCGGCGAGCACCAGCACGGTCACCCTCGACGCATCAGCCGACCTGGCGGAAGGCACCCTGTACACCGCGACGATCAAGGGCGGGCCGGCCGGTGTGAAGGATGCCGCCGGAAATCCGATGGCGGCAGACAAAGTCTGGACCTTCACGACGACCGTTTCGCAGGAGACATCGTATCTGAGCGACCGCACGTGGACGTCGATGACCAACGGCTGGGGACCGGTCGAGAAGGACCGCAGCAACGGCGAGGACGCCGCGGGCGATGGCGCGGCGCTGACCCTCAACGGCGTGACCTACGCCAAGGGCCTCGGCGCCCATGGCAGCTCCGACATCCGCTACGCGCTCAACGCCGGCTGCAGCCAGCTGACCGCCGTCGTCGGTGTCGATGACGAAAAGGGCGCAGACGGTTCGGTCGTGTTCCAGGTGTGGGCCGACGGCGTCAAGCGGTACGACAGCGGGCTGATGACCGGCGCAATGCCGGGCGTCAGCATCAACGTCGGCATCTCGGGCGCCAAGGATCTGGCGCTGATCCTGACCGACGGCGGCGACGGCAACAGCAGCGACCACGGCGATTGGGCCAACGCGCAGGTGATTTGCGGCCCCGACAAGGTGGCGCCGACGGTAACGACGACCAGCCCCGCTGGCGGAGCAACCGGGGTGGCTGTCGGATCGAACGTCGTCGGGACCTTCTCCGAATCGATGAACCCGGCGGCGGTGGTGATGACGCTGGTGGCGCAAGGGAGCTCCACGCCGGTGGCAGCGACGGTCACCTACGACGAAGCGACGAGAGCGGTGACATTCAACCCCGCCGCGGACCTGGTCGCGAACATCGTGTATACGGCGACGATCAAGGGCGGGACTGCGGGCGCGAAAGACACCGCCGGCAACCCGATGGCGTCCGACAAGGTCTGGTCGTTCACGACCCTCGGCGCCTACGGCTCGCCGATCTATCCTGGAGAGAACATCCAGGACCGCGTCAATGCAGCGCCAGCCGGGTCAGCCTTTCTGCTGAAGGCCGGGGTGCACCGGGTGCAGTCGATCGTTCCCAAGGATCGGAATACGTTCACTGGCGAGCCCGGCGCAATTCTCTCTGGCGCGAAGCTGCTCCCGAGCACGGTCGGGGGCGCCGGGTGGATCGCTGACGGGAACCGCTGGTACATCGGCGGGCAGACGCAAGGGAACTATCAGGGCTACGTCGGCCTCGGCATCTGCAACGTCGGCGAAGGATGCGCCTATCCAGAGGACCTGTTCATCAACGACGTCCGCAAGTTCCACGAGCGCACCCTCACCAATCTGGGACCCGGTGAGTGGCATTTCGACTACGGCGCCGACCGGATCTACATCGCCGACAATCCGGCCGGACAGGTGATCGAGACCTCGGTCAGCGAGGATGCGTTTCACGGCGCCGCGACCGGCGTGACGATTCAGAACCTGGTGATCGAGAAGTACGCCAGCTGGGCGCAGCACGGTGTCATCCACGGCGACGACAGCCGCGGCTGGACCGTTCAAGACAACGAGATCCGGCTCGGCCACGCGGTCGGTGTCCGTATCCACACCGACATCAAGCTGCTGCGGAACAACATCCATCATCACGGGCAGATCGGCGTCGGCGGCGGCGGCACCAACGGCCTGGTCGAGGGCAACACCATCGCGTTCAGCAACCACGTCGGCTACTCGATCGGCTGGGAGGCGGGCGGCACCAAGTTCGTCGAGACCAACGGCTTGATCGTCCGCGGCAACAACGTCCACCATAACGACGGCGTCGGGCTGTGGACCGATATCAACAACATCAACTGCACGTATGAGAACAACATCGTCGACGACAACACGTGGATGGGGATCTTCCACGAGATTGGCTACGCCTGCGTCATCCGGAACAACATCGTCCGCCGCAACGGGTTCGAGGCGTCGGGCGGAGCGGGGCCCTGGTTGTGGGGCGGCGGCATCCTGGTTGCCGCGTCCCGGGACGTGGAGATCTACGGCAACTTCGTCGAAGACAACGCCGACGGCATCGGTGCGATACAGCAGGAGCGGTCGGACTCGGGGACCCAGCCGCACGGCCTGTATCGAGTGGTCAACCTCAACGTGCACGACAACTATGTCGCCGGCAATACCGGCAGCGTCGGGATCAACAAGGATGCGTTCACCGACTCCATCTGGAAGAGCGACAACAATCGATTCGAGAACAACCACTACTTCTTCGGCGAGGGCAGCGGCAACTGGTGGTACTGGCTGGGCAACGGCACCAACACCTTCGCGCAGTGGCAGGCGACCGGAAACGACGACACCGGAACGTTCGCACCGTACGGCAGCTACAGCAGACACTCCGCTCCGTCTTCCGGTCAGGACCCAGAATGACCGGAGGCTACTCCGGCGAGGCTCTGTGGGCTCTTGGGTTCGTGGCGCTGTCGTGATGAGAGCGTCCGGACGCACCGCCGCCACGGGATGCGGGGCGCGCTGAGCGCGCCGCTCCCGGGGTCGATCGGCCACCGCCAAGCCGGGATTCCGGACTGGCGGTGGCCTTTTTCGTGTCCGTTGAAGTGGGTACCCTTCTGACGCAGAATAGTTCGACGAGCATGATGACGGATCACGGGCACAGAGGGCGGCCAACCACGGGTGCGAAGGTTGACACGGTCAGCGCCGCGTTCGCCTACAGCAACGCGAAGCGCTGGCACGGCCGGTTCGTGCTCACCGCAGCGATCCTGGGTCTGGCATTCCACGCGCCGCCCACGCTCGACGCCAGGCGCGGCGGCGATGCCGACGCCAGGCAGTTCAGGGGCGTGGTGCCGGTTTCGGCCGGCGTGACGATCTACCCGGGCGAGGACATCGAGCGTCGAATGAGCGGCTCGCCGCCCGGCACCACCTTCGTGTTGAAGCCCGGTATGCACCGGATGCAGACCATCCGCCCGAGGGACCGGGATACGTTCAGCGGGGAACCGGGCGCCATTCTGTCCGGGGCGCGGCTGCTGGTGAACTTCACCGTCGCCGGCGATCACTGGGTCGCCAGCGGCCAGATGCCGGGCGGCGTCGCACATGGCGACTGTGAAGTGGGCTACCCGCGGTGCCGCTTTCCGGAGCAGCTGTTCATCGACGACGTGCTGCTGCGGCACGTGGAGACGCCGGAGGAAGTCGGGCCCGGGACGTGGCACTTCAACTACGGTACCGGTCAGATTCATTTCGCCGACGACCCCACGGGCCGGCGGGTGGAAATAAGCGCCGCCACCACCGCGGTCGAGGCCACCGGCAATCAGGTGACGGTGTCAGGCCTCATTGTCGAGAAATACGCCAACCTGGCGCAGAACGGCGCGATCTCGGCCGAGGGCAAGACGGGGTGGATCATTTCGCGGAACGAAGTGCGGTGGAATCACGGGGTCGGGATTCGAATCGGCCCCGGCGCCCGGGTGAGCGACAACAACGTCCACCACAACGGCCAACTCGGTATCGGGGGGGTCGGCGCCGATGTCGTGGTGGACGGCAACGAGATCGCCTACAACAATACGGCGCGCTTCGACCCGAGTTGGGAAGCTGGAGGGGCGAAGTTCGTGGACACGACCAACCTGGTCGTGCGCAACAACTTCGTGCATCACAACGGCGGTCCCGGCCTGTGGACCGACTCCGACAACCTGAACACGCTGTACGAGCACAACACCAGCGAAGACAACGAGCGGATGGGCATTATGCACGAGATCAGCTATTCCGCTGTGATCCGGCATAACATCGTCCGGCGAAACGGCTTCGGATTTCCGGCGTGGATCTGGGGCGCCGGCATTCTGATCGCGGCGTCACGCGATGTCGAGGTTCACGGCAACACGGTCGAGGACAACGCCGACGGCATCGGCGCCGTCCAGCAGAGCCGCGGCTCGGGGAAATACGGCCCATATCAAATCTCGAATCTCTGGGTTCATGACAACACGGTGACGATGGCCGAGGGCTGGACGGGTCTGGTGGAGGACGTGGGCGACCCTTCGTATTTCACGTCGCGGAACAACCGGTTCGAGCGCAACCGCTACAACCTGGGCTCGGCTGGCGTCTATTTCACGTGGATGAACGCCGACCGCTCCGAAACGCAATGGAAGAGTTACCGGCAGGATGTGAGCGGGACCTTCGCCCGCTAGCAAGCTCCACATCACATGACCTGACTTCATGCAGCAATATGTAACACGAGCGTCTGATGTATGGAGTTTAAACAGCGAAATCCGCCATGAGTGTCAGATTTAGAACCGAGCAGTGCTTCATTTACATCAGAAAAGTGGCCTGTTCAGTCGGATAACTTAGCCGTAGTGTAATTTAGTCGGATTTCGGCCTCTTTCCCCGTCAGAAATCACCACGACCCGGTCTGTCCCGCCCGCCTTTCCGACCAACTCATCGGTATTAGTCCTTTGTTTCGGCGACTTCGACGATCCGGACCGTCGATTGCCATTGTTCTGTTAGCGCTTCGGTGCCCGCTCCTGCCGAGCCGCTCTTCCGTAACACATTGACGTCCGAAGCTGAACCAGACGGCGAGAGCACGGGTGTGTCTCTCGGTCTGACCTGGAGTTGGGGCGCCCCTGTGTGAAGAGCGGTTGGGCAGCTCGTCACCCTGGTTGCCACGCGACACCTCGAACGCGCCGAACGATGAACTCGATCACGTTGTCAACGGTCGCCTGAGACGCGGGTCTCGGGGCCGTGACCGATCCCGACTCATGAGGAGAGACACGCATGATGGTAGAGACGAACCGGAACTGGGCCCTGAGCATCTTCGGGCTGCTGCTCTTCGCGCTGTATCCGGCCCCGGCCGCGGCACAAATTGACATCTATCCTGGAACCAACATTCAGTCGGTTGTGAACGCGCACCCGGCGGGGAGCACCTTCCGGCTGATGGCCGGCCTGCACCGCATGCAATCGGTCAGTCCGAGAAATGGGGACACGTTCATCGGGGAATCAGGCACGGTGCTGTCGGGCGCGCGGTCGCTGACCTCCTTCACCAGGACCGGTTCCGGGACGCAGACGGCGACCTCGTACTTGAGCGACCGGTCGTGGACGTTTGAGACCAACGGCTGGGGCCCGGTCGAGCGCGACCGCAGCAACAGCGAGACGTCCGCGAGCGACGGCCGGGCCATCGTTCTCGGCGGTCAGAGGTTCGGCAAAGGACTGGGCGTCCACGCGCCGTCGGACGTGCGGCTGTCGCTCGGCGGTCAGTGCAGCTCCTTCAGCGCATCGGTTGGAGTCGATGACGAAGTCGGCGGGCTTGGGAGTGTCGTCTTCCAGGTCTGGGCCGACGGGATCCAGCTGTACGACAGCGGCGTGCTGGATGGCAACAACGGCCCGCAGGCCGTCAACGTCGATGTCAGTGGCAGACACGACCTGCAGCTGATCGTGTCGGATGCCGGCAACAACAACTACTACGACCACGCCGACTGGGCGGACGCCCGGGTCACGTGCAACGAGGCGGGAGGATACTGGATCGCATCCGGTCAAACGCAGCAGGGGATCCAGAGCCATGGGGCCGACCACTGTCAGGCGGAGAATCCCCGGTGCGCCTCCCCCGAACAGTTGTTCATCGACGACAAGGCGCTGTGGCAAGTCGGCTCGATCGGCGAGTTGAGATCCGGGACGTTCTACTTCGACTACAACAACGACCAGATCTACTTCGCGGACAATCCCGACGGACGGCGGGTGGAGGCGAGCGTCACGCCGAGCGCCTTCGAATCGGGGGCCAACAACGTCACCGTCTCGGGGTTGACGGTGGAAAAGTACGCGAACATCGCCCAGCAGGGCGCGATCCACGCTGCCCGGGGAACCGGCTGGCGGGTCACCAACAACCAAGTGCGGTGGACCCATGGCACCGGCATCCGCATCGGCACGCAGGCGCAGGTGCTCGGCAACAACGTCCATCACAACGGACAGCTCGGAATCGGCGGCAGCGGGGACGACGCGCTGGTCGCCGACAACGAGATTGCGTACAACAACACCTCGAGATTCGAGGTGCCGTGGGAGGGAGCGGCCACCAAGTTCATGGGCACCCGCAACCTGGTCGTGCGAGGAAACTGGGTCCATCACAACCATGGTGTCGGGCTCTGGACCGACAACGACAACATCAACACCCTCTACGAAGGCAACACCAGCGACGACAACGAGTGGATGGGGATCCTCCATGAGATCAGCTACTCCGCCGTGATCCGAAACAACGTCGTCCGCCGGAACGGATGGGCGTTCTCGGCTTACATCTGGGGCGCCGGAATTCTCATCACCGCGTCTCCCGATGTCGAAATCGTCGGCAACTACCTGGAGGGCAACGCCGACGGCATCGGGGCGGCGCAACAGAGCCGCGAACACAACGTCGGCGCCTACGGCCCGCACGAAATCTGGAACCTCTGGGTTCACGACAATATCATCATGAACCCCGACGGCTGGAGCGGCCTGGTCCAGGACATCGATTCGAGCAACAGCTACTTCACCTCCCGCAACAACCGGTTCGAGCGGAACGTGTATCAGCCCGGCCACAGCCTACGGTTCCTCCAGTGGATGAACGGCGAGCGGACGTTCCTCGAGTGGATCGGGTTCGGTCAGGACGTGTTGGGAGGGCTCCGCTAGCGCCACGCGGGGCGGGAGGCCGGACCGCCTGACGTGACGCGCCGTCGCGCGCCTGTCGCGCGCGGCTGGAACGGTATCCCAGGCAAGGCGTCAGCAGATTGCTGACGCCTTGCTTCGCGCCGCGTCATCGCGATTCCGCCCGCTCGCCCACCGCATCACTCTCATCGAACGGACGACGCGGCCGCCGCCGGACAACGGCAGCCGGCCCCGACGGTCCCGTTCGTTCCAGCGACGGACCGTCCCCTCGCTGCTCGCCTCACAGGAGAACGAAAAATGATTCACCGCCCCATCAGTCACCTGCCCAGTTTCGCGCGTCCGCGCGGCCGCGGTCTGGTGCTCGCCGCCCTGATAATCGCTGCCGGAGACAACGGCGGCGCCTACACCAATCCGGTCCGGATGAGCGTCTGGCCACAAGGCGGCCGCCTTGCGTTTCAAGATGTGACCGCGCAGGCCACGCCGATCGAGATCCAGGCGAATGAGAACATTCAGGCGCGCGTCGACGCCACGGAACCGGGCTCGATGTTCCTCCTCAAGGCTGGCGTGCACCGCATGCAGACGATCAGGCCCAGGAACGGGGATGTCTTCATCGGCGAGGCCGGCACGGTGTTGTCGGGCGCCCGGCCGTTGACCTCCTTCACCCGGGTCGCCTCCGGAACCCGGGCGACCGGATCGGCGTACGTGAGCGACCGCGAATGGACGTTCGAGTCGAACGGCTGGGGACCGGCGCAGCGGGACCGGAGCAACGGCGAGACCGCCGGGACGGACGGGAGCGTGCTGGCCCTCAACGGCCAGACCTTCGCCAAGGGCATCGGGGTCCACGCGCCGTCCGACCTCCGCCTGGCGTTGGCAGGCGGCTGCTCCTCCTTCACCGCGTCGGTGGGCGTGGACGACGAGGTCGGTCCCCTTGGCAGCGTCGTGTTCCAGGTCTGGGCCGACGGTCTCAAGCTGTACGACAGCGGCGTGTTGAGCGGCGACAGCGGCACTCAGGACGTAAACGTCGATGTGAGCGGCCGAAACGATCTCCAGTTACTGGTGCTGGATGCCGGCGACCACTCCCACGATCACGCAGACTGGGCCGACGCACAACTCTCCTGTTCCCAACCGGATGGCTACTGGGTGGCAACCAGCCAGACGCAGCAGGGCGCGCTCGATCACCGCGGCGGCGGCTGCCAGGCCGCGCATCCGCGCTGCTGGCTTCCGGAACAACTGTTCATCGACGACAAGGCGCTGCTGCACGTCGATTCGCTGGCCGAGCTGAGACCTGGCACCTTCTACTTCGACTACGACGCCGACGAGATCTTCTTCGCCGACGACCCGGTCGGGCGGCGGGTCGAGACCAGCGTGACGCCAACCGCGTTCGCGCCGACCGCCGACAACGTGACGATCTCCGGATTGACCATCGAGCGGTTCGCCAGCCTCGACCAGCGGGGAGCGATCGAAGGATCGGGACGGACCGGCTGGGTGATCACCAGCAATGAGGTTCGCGCGAATCATGGACAGGGCATCCGCGTCGGCAGCCACGCCCAGGTCCGCAGCAACTACGTCCATCACAACGGGCAGCTGGGCATCGCCGCCATCGGCGAGGAGATACTGGTCGAGAACAACGAAATCGCGTTCAACAACACCGCGAGCTATTTCCAGCGCTGGGAGTCTGGTGGAGCGAAGTTCATGCACACCACGAACCTGGTCGTGCGCGGGAATTTCGCGCATCACAACGACGGCCCCGGGCTCTGGACCGACATGGACTGTCTCAACACGCTGTACGAGAACAACGTCGCTGAAGACAACCGCCTGATGGGCATCCTTCACGAGATCAGCTACGCCGCCGTCATTCGAGACAACATCGTCCGGCGGAATGGCTTCGGGCTGCCCGACTGGATCGCCGGAGCAGGAATTCTCGTCGCCGCCTCCGCCGACGTGGAGGTCTACGGCAATCTCGTCGAGGGCAATGCCGATGGCATCGGCGGCATGCAGCAGGACCGCGGTTCAGGCCAGTGGGGTCCTTATCAAGTCCGCAACCTCTGGGTGCACGACAACGTGATCACGAACTCGGAGGGTTGGGCGGCGGGGCTCGCTCAGGACGTGGACGGGAGCACCGACTATTTCACCTCCCGCAACAACCGCTTCGAGAACAACCGCTATGAGCTCGGGTCGGCGACCTTCCCGTTCGTCTGGATGAACGGCGACTTCCGCACGGCAGAGGAATGGGTGGCTTACGGACAGGACGTGACCGGCACGTTCTCGCGATAGGCGATCCGAACCGCTCTACGTCCCGGCGCCGGGCTCTTCGGCCCGGCGCCGATCTCCTCCTCTTTCAGCCCGGCTCGCCTCGATGCAAGCGCGATAGAAGGAATCGGACCGGGCAACTGCCACCTCGACCGAAAACCGCTTCAGCGCGCGCTCACGCCCGGCCGCGCCCATCTGCCCGGCGAGCGCCGCATCGCTCAGCAGCCGGACGATCTTCTCGGCGATGTCCTCGGGTCGCGCAGGATCGGCCAACAGCCCGGAGACCCCGTCGGCGACGATTTCAGGGCCGCACGACAGCGTCGAACCGACAACCGGCACACCGCAGGACATCGCTTCCACCCAGCCGTTGCCGCATGACTCGTAAAAGCTCGGCATCGCGAACACTTCGGCTTTTGCCATCAACTCAGCCATCTGTCGTTGTTCCATGAACGGCAGGAATTCGATTCGGTCCGCCACGCCGGACGCCTGATCGAGAATGTCCTGCTTGGTCAGGTCGGCTTCGAATCCCATCAGCACCAGCCGGGCATGAGGGACCTGCGGCAGGAAGATGCCGGCCGCCCTGGCCAGCGCCATCACCCCCTTGCGGGCGCGGAACGCCCCTGAATAGAAGACCAAGCCCTTCTCCCTGTCTGGCGCCGGCCGGAAGATCGCGGTGTGAACCGGGTTGTAGACCACCACTTCGCGTTCGGGTGTCACGCTCGCCGCCTCACGCCACTCGGCGTTGAACCATTCAGAGACGCCGATCCAATTGCGAATCTTTCGCAAGGTTCTCATCTCCAACGCGAACGTCGTCGAGGGGAGCCGCTGGCGCAGACCGTGCCGGCGATTGCTCAGGGCAGTGCCGTGTACTTTCAACACGTCGACGACCCCGTCGATCGGCCGCCAGAAGGTGCCGAGAAAGTCGGGCCATTCCACCACGTCGATCGGATCGTTGGCGTGCAGACGGACCAGATGCGCGCGTAACGTTCGCCGGAACCAGTACCAGTTCAGTCCGGGCATCCGGCCCGGGACGGCGAGGCGGTAGACCCGAACCCCTTCATCGAGCTCAGCAGCAAATCCGGGTCCACCGTCCGTGGCGACATCGGGGTACATGCCCACGACCGAGACCCGGTGCCCGGCGCGAACCATCCCACGCCCCAGCGTGGCCACGGCCGGCCCGATGCCGCCACACAAGGCCGGCGGGTACTCGTGACAGACGAAGACGACATGCATCGAATTACACTCTCGCCGGAAATTGCGCCGCCGCGGTGGTGTCATCCCTGAGATCGAACAAACCCTGTGCCCTCGATGCGCTAGCGCCGATTTTTCATAGGAACAGAACTTCGCGTTTCATCGTGCCGTCATGAAGAAAACTGCTACGGTGAATCGAAAAAATACACTCTAGCGCGACGAAACGACGGTCGCCGAAGGATCGGTGTCCCCTGGCTTGCCTATGATCTTGCCGTACAGGAATGCGCTCGAGAGCAGGTGGACCAGGTAAGCCAGCAGGGTCGCCACCGCCAGGCCGATCGCCCCCTGGTGCCGCAACTGCCAGGTGGCGGCGATCATGACGGTCGCCCAGATCGCGTTCTGCGCGACGCCCCACCACATCAAGCCGCGGCCGACGATCGCAGAGCCGATCACGCTCATTCCCGAGTAGATCACGGTCGTGAAACAGAGCACGATCAGCACCGGGTAGCCGGAGACGAACGATGGCCCGTATCCTGACATGATGAACGGTGAAAGCAGTGACACGGGCAGGGCGATCGCGATGCTCGCGGCGACGTTGAACCCCATATTGTACCAGAGCAGTCGCCGGTAACGGTGATGGTCTTCAGGCCTGGCCAGGCCGGCGAACGCCGGCGTGACAACGCCTGACAGCACGCCCGGCAGAAACAGGATCGCCATTCGCCACTGGTTCGCGGCGTTGAACAGCCCCATCTCGTCGAAGCCGCCAGGCTGGTTGACCAGGATGGCCTGGCAGACCCAATTGACCGGGACGACGAGCAGCCCCGACAGCACCGCTGGCAAGCTGAAGCCGAATAGCACCCGCCACTCCCTCCGGCTTCCGAGATAGCGAACGGGCACGCGGTGAAGGCGACGTTCGCCCCGCAAGGCCGCGTGGCCGACGATGACGTTCGTGGCCAGGGTCAGCACCGCGCCCCACACTGCGCCGGTCAACCCGGCGAGCAGCGCGCCGGCGACCATGAACGGCAGCGACACGATTCCGGTGACGAGGTTGATCCAGGCGATGCGGCGAAACGCCTCGAATCCGGACAACGCTCCAATCTGGGCGCCGCTGACGGCGCCGAGCAGCAACGACACGGCGCTGATTCTGAGGATCCCCGTGAGGTGCGGTGCGGAAAGCGTGCTGGCAGCGAGCACGGGAGCGGCGCCGAGCATCACCGCGCCGACCACGGCGCCCGTGGCCCAGGCGACAACCGTGGACAGCCCGACGATGCGCCCGGCCTTCTCGGGATCGCGCACCTTGAACTCCGCCACGTATTTGGTCGCTGTCACTCCCAGCTCGAAGCCGGCAAAGACCTGAAACGTGCCGATCGTGCTTTGAACGACCCCAAGCTCACCGAAACCGGTTCTCCCCAGCAGGCGCGCCACGATCACGGAGCTGACCAGGGCCAGCGTCCGGGCCGCCAACGAGCCAACCAGAGACCAGAGTGTGCCGCGGGCCAGACGGGTCCCGAGCACCGACCGCAGAATCCGTTCACGGGAGCGATGCACCAGCCCGGAAATGAGCCAGCCTGCCGCCGCCGGCGGCTTCATTGGTGAAGCTCTCGATCGAGGAGCCAGTGCTCGCACGCCCGCGCGATCCGTCCAGCCGCGCGGCCATCACCGTACGGATTCGCGATCTGAGACATCGCGGCGTAGACGTCCGGGTCGGTCAACAGTTGCGACACGCTCTCGACGATACTCTCGCGGGCGGTTCCGACCAGGCGGGAGGTGCCCGCCTCGACTCCCTCGGGCCGCTCGGTCGTATCGCGCATCACGAGCACCGGCTTTCCCAGGCTGGGTGCCTCTTCCTGAATGCCGCCCGAGTCGGTCAGCACGAGCGTCGAACGCTCCATCAGCGCCACGAACGGCAGGTAGCTCAGGGGCTCGATCAGGTCGACGTTGTCCACATCCCCCAGCAGGCGAAAGACCGGCTCACGCACGTTCGGGTTCAGGTGCACCGGGTAGACAAACCTGGTGGTCGGGAATCGCCTGGCCAACTCCGCGATCGCCCGGCAGATCGACTCCATGCCCGGTCCAAAGCTCTCGCGGCGATGGCCGGTGATGAGCACCATTCGCTGGCCGGATTCGAGCTCGCGCCCGAGGAGCGGAAGGGCCGGCGGCGCCCGCCGGGCCCGATCCTGCGCAATCAGCAACGCGTCGATGACGGTGTTGCCGGTGACGACGATTCGCTCGCTGGCCACACCTTCCTTCAGCAGGTTCTGCCGCGCCCACTCGGTGGGGGGAAAGTGATAGTCGGCCAGGCGGGCGGTCAAGGTGCGATTGATCTCTTCGGGATAGGGTGAAAACCTGTCGCCGGTCCGAAGCCCGGCTTCGACATGGCCGACCGGAATCCGATGGTAGAACGCGGCGAGCGCCGCCGTGAACGCGGTCGTGGTGTCGCCCTGGACGATCACGAGGTCCGGCCGATGTGCCGTGAGGTAGCGGTCGAGGGCCGCCAACGCCCGCCCGGTCAACGACGCGAGCGTCTGAGACGGCTCCATCAGGTTCAAGTCGACGTCCGGCACGACATCGAACACGTTCAGCACCGGGTCGAGCATTTGACGGTGCTGAGCGGTCACACAGACGTGGGGCTCGAGATGCTTCGCGTCCCGCAACGCCCTGACGACGGGGCACAGCTTGATCGCCTCGGGTCGAGTTCCAAAGACGAGAGATATCTTCTTCATTGACACCAACGACTGCGGCAACACACACGACCACCCGGCGGAGACGAACGAAGACGCTGGTGGATGGCTCGGACCAGGCGGGCACCGATGTTGAGGGTTTGCCCGGCCTCTCGCGGTCTTACAGATTGTGGGCCGTGAAGGACTTGATCATGCCGAGGAATTTCTCCTCGTACAACTGACTCTTGGGAAAGAGTCCCCTGAACTCCTGCTCCGACAACAGCCTGATCTCGTCCAGCAGTGACTGCGCCGCCTCCGGGCGCAGCCGCTTGAAGCGCGCCAGGGATGTCTTCGTGAGCGTGGCGATCTGAACCGCCCTGGGCATGAACTGGAACCACGGCAGGAGGAAGTGCGGCTCGATGAAGAAGTAGCGATTCGGCGTCTGCACGAAGTGATGCCGCCCGACCCGCTGCACCTCGCGGGCCATCGCCTGTTGGCTCTCGTAGGTGTGGAGGTGCTCGATCACGGAATTGGAGAACACGACATCGAACTGGCGATCGGTGAACTCGCGCATATCGCAGGCGTTGCCCTTCACGCTCCTCAGATTCGGGTAATGCGTCGGTTCTTCCTCGAGGTTCAACAACGTGATCTCCAGGCAGTCGCGCCCGTTGTAGCCACGGTTCACCCAGAATTTCTCGAAACCGCCGACATCGAGCACGGTCAGCCGCCCTGGGCCGAGCGCTTTGAGGCGCTCCTCGAAGAAATGAAACCGGGCATTGCGGATCCGATTGACCAGGGAGTCCTTGTTGTCGTAATCGGTCAGATTCTTGAACATGGCGAGCAGATTCGCTCTTTGTCTGTGAGGTAGCCAGGTGGCGGATCGCGCGTGAGACGTCCGGCTCATGGCGTGCTGATGAGCCGTGGCGCGACCCATTGATTGCGCAGCCAGCGCCGTGTGTAACGCGAAAGGCTCCGGACACAGTCTGCCGGCGCCAGCCGGAAGGCTCGGCGGCCGAGTCCGAGCGCCTCGAACCTCTCACCCTTCCGCCAGTGCGCCTTGGCGCTCGAAAGGTAGCCGCCCGCCAGAAACGCGTGCTTCATCCGATATCGATCGAACAACGCCCGGTGCCGGTCGTAAATGAACTCACGCGTCAGGTAGTCGTGATAGTGCAGGCGTGTCACCATCGACTCCGCGTGCTGCCGATAGCAGTATAGCGGCCGGGGCACGTGTGTCGCCCGCAGCCCGTGCTCGGCCACGCTGAGCCAGAACTCCCAATCCTCGTTACCGTGACGCAGGGCGTCGGCCTCGCAGTAACCGCCCGTTGTCTCCCAGAGGCGGCGTGCGAACATCGCGCCGGCGCCGGGAATCCACTGATCTCTCAGCAGCGCCTTCACGTCGCGCACGCGATAAGGAAGGCGGCCGCTGCGGAAGCCGAAGGCGAGGAAATCGGTGAACACCGCGTCGCATCGCGCCCGGGCAGTCAGGGCAGTCAGGGCCTCGAGCGTCTCCTCCAGGAATGTCGCGGCCAGCCGGTCGTCGGCATCGAGCGGCAGGATGTAGTCGCCGGAGCTCTCCCGAATGCCGGTATTGCGCGCCGCCGCCAGGCCCTTGTTGCGATCGTGCCGCAGCAGGCGGATGCGCTCGTCTCCGGTCTCCTGCACGATCGCGGACGGGTCGCCGACCGTTGACCCATCGTCGACGACGACCGCCTCCCAGTCATGAACGGTCTGGCCGACGACACTGTCCAGACACTCGGCGAGGTACTGACAGTGGTTGTAGACCGGCACCACGATGGTGACGAGGGCCTGGCGCGTCATGGGGAGACCCGGCTCGCCCGGCGGCCGTTCTTGCGGGCGACGATGACCTGTGAGGTGCCGAACGAGCGAACCACCGGGACGCGCTCGAGAACGTTCGCCATCCGGCGGAGGGCGGGCGCCAACACCGCAATCAACGCCGGCTGATTGCGCGAGATCGCCTCGAAAGTCTGCCAGACATAGTTAATCTCGATGATCGTGAACCCGGCGTCGGTCACCAGACGCCGAAGCTCGCCCGGCCAGTAGTTGCGGGCCCAATAAGTGAAGATGCGGCGGCCGAGACGCATCGGGAAATACGGGACGAACGGGAAGTAGTGCGGCAGCCGTCGCGACGAAGACGTCAGGGTCACGCCGTGGGTCTCGAACGGGTATCGGCGGTTCGGCGAGAACACGATCAGCGTGCCGTCGTCCTTCAGCAGACGCTCGACCTCGGCCAGCGCCTCGGCGTCGTTCGGCACGTGCTCGAGCACCTCGTTCAGCAGCGCGACATCGAAGCTGGCATCGAGCAGCCCCGGCTTCAACAGGTCGCCGACGCACAGGCGGTGCGACGTCGGGTAGTGTTTCCGGTACTCCCGGAGCTTCTCGCGGTCGTACTCGATGCCCCAGGCGCGGACCCCCTGGCTTTCGAGCGCCATCACGTACTCGCCGGCGCCGCAGCCGCAGTCGATCAACCGCTTTCCGTTCGGCTCGCAGAAGCGCAGGATGAGCGACAGACGCTTCTGCAGGTTCAACGGCATCGCCGTATCGCCGCCCGCCGGCTCGATCGACGCGTACTTCGGCAACTCTGGCTCCCGTGTCGTGCGCCGCCGCCGCAAGCTCCAGGCCATCGAGCCCATCGCCAGGCCAGTCGAGATCAGCAGGCCGGCGATGGCTCCCCCGGTTCCCCACGCGAGCGCGAACGGAATGCCCAAGACACACGTGGAGACGAACGAAAACAGATACGCTCGAAAGATCGCATCCGATCGCTCGCGCGCCCGCAACGCGCATTCGAAGATGCAGGCGCCGGCGTTCACCACCGGCAGCAGCCCGAGAAGCCACAGCAGCGACGATTCCGAAGAGTAACGGCCGCCGTACAGCCATCGGACGAGATACTCGTGTGAGAAGCCGAGCACCATCCAGTAGAGCAACGCGCCCGTCGAATAGAGGATCAGCAGTCGGCGAACCAGGCCGCCGAAGCCGCCGGTGTCGCGCGCCCGCACCAGCGCCGGCACCGTCACCACCGACACCGCGATCAGCGCCTGGATCGCCGGCATGACGAGGTTCATCAAGGCCTTGAGCGACGCGGCGCTCTCCGGGCCATAGCGGGCTGGCATCACGACGAAGTACAGGTGCCCGGCGGCGCCGCCGAGCAGACCCGCGCATACGCCCCAGCGCCCGAACGCCCAATGCGCCGCGGTGACGCTGCGGCTCAGCTCGGCAGCGTTTCCCGGCGCCGACCAGAACGAAAGCTTCGATCGCATCCAAATCGCCGAGACCACGCTGCCGACGCCCATCAAGGAAAATGCTGACGTCGGTGTCAGCCAGTCCAACCGGATCAACAGGTACGCGCCGGCCAACAGCACCGCCATGTACAGCACGCTGCCCGACGCCGCGAGCCGCGGATCAACCCGGATATAGCAGCTTCGGCGGATCAGCCAGAGCAGGAGGATGAACGGGTTCGCAGCCGCGAGCCCGAGCAGCGCGTAGGCGACGGCCCATTCTCCCGCCAGACCGAGCGCCAGACCTGTCGCCGCGAGCGTCAGGCTGGCCGCCAGGGCGAGGAGCCAATGCCCCCGCAGCAGAACGGCGAGGTACGATGGCAGCTTCTCGCGATACTTCCCGGTGCCGAACACAATCATCGGGTCAGCGATGAGCGCGGTGTGGACCGTGGTGAGCAGCAGAAAAATCGTGTACGCAATCGTGAACGCGCCGTACTCGGTCGGCGACGACCAGCGGGCGACGACGATGTTGATGGCGAAATTAGAAAGCGCAAACAGCCCCTGGTCGAGCACGGCCCAGGCGCCCTTGAACATCCATCCAACGCCGGTCGACAGAACTCCGGCCGGCCATGTGCCTGGCGGCTCCGCGGCGGCCGCTTCAGTCGACAAGGTTGGCGATCTCCCCACCGGCTCGTGCGGCGACGGTCTGCGGCATGGCCCCGTACAGTCTCTCGAAATCGGTGGCCACCCGTTCCCAGGTGAAACGCGACTGCGCAACCCGCTGCGCCCGTGCGCCCGTGGCTCTTGCCTTGTCGGGATGCTCGAGGAAATCGACGATCGCCGCGGCGATCTGACTTGGCTCGTCGTCGACCAGCGTCCCGGTGACCCCGTCGTCGATCAGCTCAGGGATTCCGCCCGTTCGGGATGCCACGACCGGCTTGCCGGCGTGCATCGCCTCGAGAATGCTGATCGGACAGGCGTCCTGCAGGCTGATGTGACAATGAACATCCGAGAGACCCACCGGCAGCGACAAATCTTCGATGAAGGTTCCAGGTATCGTCACCGAATCGGTCAGCCCGAGCCGCTCGCGAGCCTCCTTGACCGTACCCAACAGCGGACCGGTGCCGATCAGGAGCAGTCGAACCCCGGGGCACCGCTGGCGCACCTCGACGAACGCTTCCATCAATCGCAGCGTTCCCTTGACCTTCGCGGGATACAAGAAGTTCGAGACCTGAAGCAGCACCGGGCCGCTCCGATGACCGATGCTGGCGGCGAAGGCGGCGACCGCCGGGTCGCTCTTGTCCCGTAGTCGAATGGTCGCCGCGCCTGGCACCACCTCCACGATGTCCAGGCCGGGGACCGGGCTGGCGACAAGGGCGAGTTTCTCCACGCTATTGCGGGCGACCACGGTCACCACGCTGCAACGCGCGAGCAGCCAGCCCAGCAGAATCCGCTTCCACCACGACCGCCGTCCGACCGGATCGAGATGGGACGAGTGGACGATGTGCGCGCGACCTCCCGACAGCGCCCGGTAGGCAATCGCCGCCGCCAGCAGGGCCGGATGGTCGTGCGTGTGGACGACATCCGGACGCTCGTGCCGCAACTGCCACAGTTGCTGAAACGCCAGCAGCGTCTGCGACACCCTGCGGCCGGCAGCGCCCCGGACGTCGCCTGGGGCGATCAAGACGAGATCGAGACCCGGGTTCCGCTGCAGGGCTTCGGTGAGGCCAAGGATGAACGTGCCGAGTCCCGACCCTGGGCCCAGGGGATGGGACAGCAGCGTCGCCACGCGAATCGGGGCCGGGCGTCCTTTTGCGAGGTGACGGCCACCCAGCACGCTATCCTCGGCCAACCGAACCACTCGTGGTCTCCTGTCCGGTCGCGAGAGCCAGTTCACGACAGATCTCGTGGACCTGATCCACGGTCATCGTCGGGAACAGCGGCAGCGTGATCACACGGGACGTGAATGCTTCGGACCGGTCGAGCGACGGCGCGGCAAACCGGCGGAACGCATCGAAGCCGGCCACGCACGGGTAGTGCAGGCTGGTCTGGACCCCCGCCCCCTTCAGATGCTTCACGGCATCATCTCGTGTCGGGGTGTCGGGTGCCACCACAACGCTCAGATGACACGCGCTCTCCCCGGCAAACGTCGCGAACGGCACGATCCAGCCGTCGAAGGCGGAGAGGGCCTGCCGGTACACCGCCACGAGCGCGGCCCTTCGCACGTTGTTGCCCGGCAACTTGCGCAACTGACACCGTCCGAGAGCTGCATGCAGCTCGTCAAGCCGATAGTTGTAGCCATGGGCGACGACGTCGTACGTGCTGGCATGTCCGCGGTGCCGATCCCACGTGAGTGTCGTCATGCCGTGGGATCGCAGCAGCCGCAAGCGCTCGGCAAGATCGGGCCGCCTCGTCACCACGAGGCCCCCTTCCCCCATGGCGATGTTCTTGTTGCTGAAGAACGAGAAGCAGCCGATGTCCCCGACGGTGCCGGACTGCGCGCCATGCGGCGGCCGTTGGCGCTCGTCGAGATACAGGGCGCCAATCGCATGACAGGCGTCTTCAATCAACGCCACACCGCGCCTGGAGCAGAGCTCGGTGATGTCGGCGAGCCTGGCCGGGTAACCGCCATAGTGCATCACCACGACGGCCCGGGTGCGCGGCGTGAGCAGACGCTCGATCGCCTCGGGATCGATCGTCGGCTCGTCGAGGCCGAGGATATCCGCAAACACCGGCGTCGCCCCTACCGCAACGGTGGTGTTCGCGGCGGCGACGAAATTGATTGCCGGCTGGATCACCTCGTCTCCCGGCCCGATCCCGAGAGCCAGACAGGCCAGGTGCAGCGCCGCGGTTCCGCTCGAGACGGCGAACGCGTGCTCGACGCCGAGAAATCTCGCCATCTCCGCCTCGAATGCCTGCACCTCTGGGCCCATGGAGAGCCACCGGCTGCGCAACACGCGCAAGATCGCGGCTTCTTCCTCGGGCCCGTAGTCGAGATCACTGAGCGGAATCGGGGTCGGCGGCAAGCTCAAACCTTTCTTTGTGTTCGACGATCATCTGTTGCGCGCGGGCGTAGTCGTCCGGCCGGCCGATATCGAGCCATAGGCAGTCGGTCACATACGCGCACACGCGCTGCCCATCCGCGAGCAGCCGCAGCACGAGATCGGGGAAGTCCAGATACTCGCCAGGCACGATGTGACGCAAGACATGAGGCTCGTAGACATAGACGCCCATGCTGACGTCGTAGGAGTGCTCGGGTTTCTCGATGTACTTCGTAATCCGGGCGTTGTCGTCGAATTCGAGCACGCCCAGGTCGATCTTGACGTGCCGCCGCTGCGTGGCAATCGTCAGCGCCGCTTCGTGCTGGCGGTGAAACGCGACCAGGTTGTGAAAATTCAGGTCGGTCAGCAGGTCGCCGTTCATCACCAGGAAGGTCTCGTTGAGCCCTTCGACGAGCGCGAGCGAGCCGGCGGTGCCAGTCGGTTCAGCCTCAATCACGTAGCTCAATTCCAACCGGCTGAGCAGCCGCTGCCGGTGGTGAAAGTAGGCCTGCACCAGTTCCGCCAGATGTCCGAGGGTCAGTGTGACGTCGCAGATCCCGTGACGGAGCAGGCTCTTGATGAGCACCTCCACCACCGGCGTGTCACCCAGAGGCACCAATGGCTTGGGAAAGCTCGCCGTGAACGGCCTGAGACGGGTGCCCCGTCCTCCGGCCAGAATTACGGCACGCATATCGGCGTCCCCGGTGCGGCGATTGCGCCGCTCGGCGCGCGTTCGCCGATATTCGAATACGCCGCATCCTCGACCTTGCCCAGCACACCGGTTTCGATCACGCGGGCGACCTCCTCGATGCCGTCAGCGACGCGCCGCGTCGGAACGAAACCGAGGGTGGAACGTATCCGCTCGAACGACACCTTGTAGTCCCGCGGATCGTCGGCAACCGACACGAACTCGACGGTCGCTCCGGAGACACGCCGGCCGATGATGCCGACCAGGTCGACCTTGCGGTAATTCTCGTCCGTGTGCCCGACGTTGAACACCTGGCTTCGCACCACATCGACCGGGGCGCTCAGCACGGTCATAATCGCCCGTGCCGCATCACGCACGTGGACATACGGACGCCAGAAGCGCTCGCCGTAGACCACCAGCTTCCGGTGCGCCAGCATCTCCATCACGAACTGGTTCACCGTCAAGTCGAAGCGCATCCGGGGCGACACGCCGAACAGCGTCGCAAACCGGAGAACGGTGCCGGCCATCGAGGCGGCGCCAGCTCCGAGCAACTCGCGCTCCACCGCAACCTTCGTTTCCGCGTACAGCGACAACGGCCGCAGGTCGTGATCCTCGGTCGCCAGCACCGACGTGTCGCTCATCCGGCCATAGTTGCTGCAGGTGGACGCGAAGACGAAGCGGCCCACGCCCGCGGCCTGAGCCGCCCGCACGACACCGAGCGACCCGTGCTCGTTGATGGCGCGTGCGGCCTCCGGATCCCGCGCGCAGGCCGGATCGCCGACGATGGCCGCGAGATGCACGACCGCGTCGATATTCGCGAGCGCGCGCTCAACCGCGCTGCTGTCGCGGATGTCGCCGGCCGTGAGCTCGAAGCGCGAATGCCCGAACATCGACAGAAGCGCCCGGCCTCCGTACATCAGGTTGTCGAGGACCCGAACATCGTGTCCTTCCTCGATCAGCGCCAGCGAGAGAATGGATCCGAGATATCCGGCGCCGCCGGTGACGAGAATCTTCATTGTGTTGTCACTCGTTCGCCCGCCCCGTGGGGCTGAATGTCCAGGTCGTGCCAGGCGTCAGCGAATTCGCCGGCGACCTCCTCGGCACCGGAGGCGCCTCCACTGCTGCTGCAGGTAATCTGCGCGTCGGCCCAATCGGCATGGTCGTGGCTGTTGTCGTCGGACCCGATCGTCACCAGCAGCCGCAGCGTGTTCACGCCCGTCAGGTTCACCGACACGTTCCTCGTCGCCGTCGCCCCGGTCATCACCCCGCTGTCATACAGCGGTGTCACCCCGTTGTCGCCGAACACCTGGAACACCACGCTCCCGTTCGTCCCGACCTCGTCGTCCACCCCCACCAGCGCCGTCAGCAGGCTGCACGCGCCGCCCAACGCAAACCGGACGTCCGACCCCGCATGGGCGCCCAGCCCCTTGGCATACGTCACCCCGTTCAGCGTCAGCGGCCCCCCGTCGCCCGCCCCGTCTTCCCCGTTGCTCCGATCCTTCTCGACCGGGCCCCACCCGTTCGCCACCGTCGTCCAGCTCCGGTCGCTCAGATACGTCACTGTCGTCTCCCCACTGCCGCCGCACGTAATCTGCGCGTTGGCCCAATCGGCATGGTCGTAGCTGTTGTCGTCGGGACCCAGCGTCACCAGGAGCCGCAGCGTGTTCACGCCCGCCAGGCTCACCGACAGGTTCCTCGTCGCCGTCGCCCCGGTCATCACCCCGCTGTCATAGAGCGGCGTCACCCCGTTGTCGCCGAACACCTGGAACACCACGCTCCCGTTCGTCCCGACCTCGTCGTCCACCCCCACCAGCGCCGTCAGCAGGCTGCACGCGCCTCCCAACGCAAACCGGATCTCCGACCCCGCATGGGCGCCCAGCCCCTTGGCATAGGTCACCCCGTTCAGCGTCAGCGGCAACCCGTCGCCCGCCCCGTCTTCCCCGTTGCTGCGGTCCTTCTCGACCGGGCCCCACCCATTTGCCACCGTCGTCCAGCTCCGGTCGCTCAGATACGTCACCGTCGTCCCGCCCCCCGCCGTCGTGAACGTCCACACCCGGTCGGCCGCCAGTGGGCGGCCGGCGGCATCTTTCGCGCCCGATGGGCCGCCTTTGATAGTAGCCGTGTACAACGTGTTTGCAGCAAGAGCGGCCGTCGGGTCGAGCGTGACGGTGCTGGTGGCTGCCGAATAGGTAATCGCGGCCGGAACCGGCGTGCCGCTTCCCTGCGGGACGAGCGTCACCGTGGCGGTCGTGAGCGTCGCGGCGTTCATCGCCGTCGAGAACGTCCCGGTGACATTGGTCGTCGTGGCCACCCCGGTCGCCCCCGCGGCCGGACCGACCATGGTCACCGTCGGTGCCGTGGTATCGGTGAACGACGCCACGTAGGTGACGTTCGTCGCCCCCACGACGACGTTGTGCTGCTGGGCGCCGCCATCCGACCAGTTGGCAAACGTCAGCGTCCCTTGCGGCGACGGCGTCTGGATCGTGTGCGCTCCTCCCACGATGGTGGTGAACGTCGCCGGCGCCGTCGCCGCGATGCCGCCATAAACCACCTGTAAACCGGTCGGCGACGTGTCGAGCGTGAGCTGAATCGTCTGCGGTTGAATCGTGACCGAGGTGGTCCCAGTCAGCCCGGCGCTATCGGTCGCGGTGAGAGTGATCTCGAAGAAGCTGTCGTCGCCGTGATCGGGCGCGGTGAACGCGCCGGTCGTGCCGGTGCCGTTCGAGAATGGGTGCGCGTGGCAATTGCCGCCAGGGCAATGGAAGAGCACCACCCCCCAGCTCAGGCTTGACCCGGGCAGGGTTCCCTCTTCAGGGTCAGTAGCGGATCCTGAGTAGGTGATTATGTCGCCGACGCTGAACTTGCCGTCTGCGCCTGCGCCGCCCACCGCACTGATGGTCGCAGTCGGAGCAGAGTTTGCCGTGCCGCCGCACGTTACCTGCGCGTCGGCCCAATCGGCGTGGTCGCTGGTCGGATCGCCGTCTGCTCCCGGCGTCACCACGAGCCGAAGCGTATTCACCCCTGCCACGCTCACCGATACCGTCTTCGTCGCCGTCGCCCCGGTCATCACCCCGCTGTCATACAGCGGCGTCGCGCCGTTGTCGCCGAACACCTGGAACACCACGCTCCCGTTCGTCCCGACTTCGTCGTCGACTCCGACCTGTGCCGTCAGCAGGCTGCAGGCGCCGCCCAGTGCAAACTGGACCTCCGAGGCCGCGTGCACCCCCAGCCCCTTGGCATAGGTCACCCCGTTCAACGTCAGCGGCCCCCCGTCGCCCGCCCCGTCTTCCCCGTTGCTGCGGTCCTTCTCGACCGGGCCCCACCCGTTCGCCACCGTCGTCCAGGTCCGGTCGCTCAGGTACGTCACCGTCGTCCCACCCGCCGCCGTCGTGAACGTCCACACCCGGTCCAGCGCCAGCGCGTTCGCCGCGACGTCCTTGGCGCCAGAAGCGCCCCCCTTGATCGTCGCCGTGTACGTCGTGCCGCCCGTTAGGTCGGCCGCCGGATCGAGCGTGACCGTGCTCGTCGCCGCCGTATAGGTGACCGTCGCCGGCAGCGGTGTGCCGCTGCCCTGCGGCGCCAGCGTCACCGTGGCCGTCGTCAGTGTCGCCGCGGTCATCGCTTCCGAGAAGGCGCCCATAACGTTCGCGTTCACCGCCACGCCGGTCGCCCCTGAAGGCGGGCTCACGGTCGTCACCGTCGGTGGTGTCGTGTCCCCGCTGCTGCTGCACGTGATCTGCGCGTCGGCCCAATCGGCGTGGTCGCTGGTCGGATCGCCGTCTGCTCCCGGCGTCACCACGAGCCGAAGCGTATTCACCCCTGCCACGCTCACCGATATGGCCCGCGTCGCGGTCGCCCCCGTCATCAGCCCGCTGTCATACAGCGCCGTCGGGTTCGCACCGTTGAACAGTTGGAATACGACACTCCCGTTCGTCCCCACCTCGTCGTCGACTCCCACCTGCCCCGTGAGTAGACTGCACGCGCCCCCCAACGCAAACCGGATGTCCGACGCCGCATGGGTTCCCAGCCCCTTGGCATAGGTCACGCCGTTCAGTGTCAGCGGCAACCCGTCGCCCGCCCCGTCTTCCCCGTTGCTGCGGTCCTTCTCGACCGGGCCCCACCCGTTCGCCACCGTCGTCCAGGTCCGGTCGCTCAAATACGTCACGGTCGTCCCGCCCGTCGCCGTCGTGAACGTCCAGACCATGTCAGGCGCGGCCAGCGGATTGCCCGCGGCGTCCTTCACACCGCTGCCGCCGCTCTTGATCGTCGCCGTATACGTCGTGCCGCCCGTGAGGTCGGCCGCCGGATCGAGCGTGACCGTGTTCGTCGCCGCCGCATAGGTGACCGTCGCCGGCAGCGGTGTGCTGCTGCCCTGCGGCGCCAGCGTCACCGTCGTCGTTGTCAGTGTCGCCGGATTCATGGACTCCGAGAACGCCGCCGATACGTTGGTGTTCACCGCCACGCCGGTCGCGCCCGAAGGCGGAGTCACGGTCGTCACCGTCGGCGGCGTCGTGTCCGCGCTGGAACACGTGATCCTGGCGTCCGCCCAATCCGCATGATCGTCGGCAGGCCCGTCCGAGCTGGTGGTCACCACGAGCCGCAGCGTGTTCACGCCCGCGACGTTCACCGATACGCTTCTGGTTGCGGTCGTCCCCGTCATCGCGCCGCTGGAGTAGGCCGGCGTCGCGGCGCCGTCCTTGAACACCTGGAACACGACCCTGCCACCCGAGCCGACCTCGTCGTCAACTCCCACCAACGCGGTAAAGAGGCTGCAGGCCCCTCCCAGGGTAAAGCGCACGTCGGCGGGAGCGTGCAGGCCGATCCCCTTCGGATACTGCTGGCCCGCCAGGGTGAGGATCCGACCGTCATGGGATTGATCCTCCCCGTTCGACTGGTCCCGCTGGACGGGACCGAACCCGGAGGAGAAGAACGCGTAGTCCCAGTCGCTCAGATAGCTGACGTCGGGATTCGCGCCAGCGTAGCGGATCCGTCGAAGCTCTCCCGAGATCACCGACAGATAGAGCAGGTTCTGACCATCCGTGTCGAGATACACCGGGCCGTTCAGACCGACGCCGAACCCGGTGAGGGGGCCGGACTTCTGGCCCTGATCGTCGACCTGGAAGTAGCGGACGAATCCGAGCGCGTAGTCGGCATAGAAAAACACGCCCTGATACTGCGCCGGGAACGACGTTCCGGTGTAGAAGGTGCCCGCCGTCACGGCGGATCCTCCAGCGCTGTGGAAATAGCTCACCGCCGGCGACTGCACGGCGTTCGGTCCGGACCCGTACAGATCCTGACATGTCGGCTTGGTCTCGTACCCGGCCTGGCGCTCCAGGCCTTCGTAGCAGGGCCATCCGAAATTCACGCCTCCAGCCGCCAGACTCGCCGTGTTGACCTCCTCCCATAGACCCCAGCCGACGTCTCCGAGATACGGCACCCCCGAAACCGGATCCAGGGTCAATCGGTAGGGGTTTCGGAAGCCGTAGGCCCAGACTTTCGAGCGGTTGGCGCTCGAATCGCCATTCCAGAACGGGTTGTCCGGAACACCGCTGCCCGTTGTGGTGACGTGCAACAACTTGCCGGCGAGCGAGTCGAGATGCTGTGCCCTCAGGGCGTCGTCGTCGACGACATTGAAGCTCGCTCCATCGCCGGAGGTGACGAACAGGGTGCCGTCGGGCGCCGCCTTGACCGTGCCGATGGAATGCGAAGGATTGTCCGAGGGCAGGCAATCGGCGCCGAGCGGGAAGTCGTTGCACGATCGGCCGACAACCGTGCCCAGCACGGTGAAGGCGGAGGCGGGCGACGCGACATTGCCGGTGGCGGTCACCCTCGTCAGCCGCCCGGTCTTGGGGCCGGAATAGTCGTTCGGGTCGTTTTCGTAGGTATAGAGCAGATACACGAATCCATTGGAAGCGAAGTTCAGATCGGCGGCGATGCCGAGCAGACCACGGTCCCAGTAGTCGTTCACGGAGGCTCGCAAATCGATGAACGGGGTCGGCAGCAACTGACCGTTGCTGATCATGCGAACGAGGCCATCTTTTTCCGTCACGAGGATACGGCCGTCGGGCAGGGTGGTAAAGGCCGTGGGCAGGCCGAGCCCACCGGTCACCGCTTCATCGACGAATCCGACCGGAAGCGTCTGAGCCATGGCGCCGGTGCCGATCGCGCTGGCGAGCAGCACCAGCAGGGCCGTTCGAACTGTTCCGCTGGCGATGAATTTCATCTTGCTGCCCCGCTGTCAACAATTCTCGTCAGCCGATGCACCTGGGCGCCAACGACGCGGCGAGCGAGAGCTCGGCGGCCTCTTCGCCCGTACCGTCCGGGTCCGCCAGACCAGCGCTGACCAGCGCGAGGGCCGCTGAGATGCCGCCGGGCAGCTTCAAATAGTACATGCGCCGCTTGCGGGCATCGAACGTGTGGACCGGATCCTCTTCGAAGCGGAGCCTGATTGGCACTTCGAGGCCGTTGATGAAGTTGACGAGCGCCTGGGTGAACCGCGCCGCTCTCCGGCCGCACGGGCTGTTCGCCCGGAACGCCTTGATGCCGATGATCCCGATCGCCGTCTGGCGGCCGTTGATGTAGACCTCGAACGTGTCGCCGTCGATCACGCGGACCGGTCCGGTGATCTCCACGGCGCCGCTTCCTCTGGGAGGAGCCTGCGCCACGACTGCGGGAGCCAACGCGAACAGGATTACCGCGAATGTTGCCACCATGACTCTAGTTGCCATCTCACCTCCGTCTCAACTGAGAGCCCCGTGATAAATTTCCATCAACCGTCGATAGTTGTGCTCGGGCGTGTACTTGCAGTCGAATTCCTGCCGCGCCCGGACCGCAATCGCCTCCATCTCACCCGGGTGCGCGAGCGCCCATCCAATCGTGTCGGCAAGCGCGTTCGCGTCGCCGGGCGGGAACAGCAGCCCGGTCAGTCCATGGCTCACCATTTCCGCCATGGTTCCGATCCGGCTGGTAATCACCGGGAGCCCCATCGCGAAGGCCTCGACGATCGTCAGCGGCATCCCCTCGTACCATTCCGACGGCATGATCAGCATGGAGGCGCCGCACATCAGGGCCAAGGTCTGCTCGCGCGTCTGCTGGCCGAGCCATTCAATGCGGGTGGCGGGTCCGCCAGCGTCCATCAGCGGACCTTGACCTGCAATCTTCAGCAGCGGCGGGTGCGACATCGTCGCCATCGCGCGCAGCAACGTGCTCAGCCCTTTCTCCTGTGAGAGCCGGCCCACGAACAGGACGTAGTCGCCGGGCGCGTTCCGTACCGGCGGCTCGCACTCGACGAAATTGGGCTTGACCACGATTTTCGCTTCCGGCCAGCCGTCCTGGACGAACTTGCTCTTGGCGAACTCCGAAAGCGCGATGTAGCGATCGATCTTGTGCCGCCATGTACCCAGCACGCCGTGCGTCGTGAGCATGGCCGCGATCACTCCGGTCGCGGCGCGGCTGCCGCGATAGCATCCGTGCACCACGCCCGGCCAGCGGGTGGACGTCCCGACGCACTCTTCGCACGTGTGTCCGGCCCGGCGCAACATCGCGTTCGGACAAATTAAACGAAAATTGTGCAACGTCTGTACAACGCGAACGCCTTCCGCCTGGGCGGCGTGATACACCGTCGGCGAGATGAGCGGGAAGGTGTTGTGGACGTGCATCAGGTCCGGACGCGTTTGGCGGATCAGCGCACGGACGTCCCGCAGCGACGCGCCGTTCCAGATCGTCCTGGCCGCGACGCTCGCCCGAGCGGAGTCGCGCAGGTCGTGATTGTCCGCCGTGTAACGCACCACCTGATGGCCGTGCGCCTCGAGCAGCGCGATTTCCGCGTGGAAGACGACGTCTTCGCCGCCCGGCTGCGTGTAGGCGTTGTGGACGACCAGTATCTTCATCCCGTTGTCCGAACGGACCGGCCGCCGGGGATGCCCGTGCGCTGCATCTCCAACACGGCAATACCGAGGCCGATCAGACACCAGAACCAGATGCCCCCTTGCGGGCCTTCGAGGAATACGTCGAAGGACGCGTTGACGAGAAACGCGCTCCAATACGCGAGAATCCAGAGGTTCATTCGCGCCCACCACAGGGCGCCGGCAAAACGCGCACGCAGGTACGCTTGAACCAGCGACAACCCGAAGCAGACCTGCACGGCGACCCAGAGCGCGGCGCCCGGAACTCCCATCCGGGCCAGCGCCGTCATGTAGACGTTGTGCGGGCTGCGCAACGGCGCTTGATCCTCGGTCGCAACCTGGAACCCGTCGTCGTCGGCCAGGTTGATGCCGAACCCTTTGCCGTCCCAGAAGTACCGCCCGAAAATGGTGTAGTCGACGATCACCCCCCACCAGTCGAGACGCCATTCCTTCGTGCTAGCCAGATTACCGCGCGCCTGCGACTGGCGGCCGACGATGCTGACGACGTTCTCCACCACCTGCCGCGGCGTCAGCTCGCGCTCCTCGGAGATGGCCGCCACCTGGGACGCGCTGTTGGCGTTGAAGGACACCACCAGGATCACGGCCGCCGCTAGAATCGCCATCATTCCATAGACAACGATCTTCTTGCCGACGACGAACGGCTCGAGAATGGCGACGACGAGCAGCGCCGCCGTGGCGGCGAGAAACCCTCCACGGTTCAGGGCGGTGACGACGAGCAACGAGATGCCCCACAGCACCCAGAACAGGCGGGGACTCGGCCGGGGAGCGGAGCGGCCGTCACGGAACCCGCCGTAGAGGCCGAGGAGCATGAAGGCCGCTGCGCCTCCGAGATGCACCCCCGCGTCGCCCGGCTTCATGCTGAGGAGCGCGATGTCGGTGCCCGGCATGGTCGGCACGCTGTCGCCCAGCAAGCGGCTCAGGACCATCCCCGCGGGCAGCCACGCGGCGAACCACAGGATCCATTTCTCGTAGTGCCGCGCGATGATCGGGACCGACCGCGTGCTCAAGACACACGCCGCGACCGTCAGGGCAAAGGCGCCGTAGCCCCACAAGGTCGCGTCTCGCAGCGCGTCGAGGCCATAGGTGCCGATGTACGGCAACGTCCTCATCGCGCCCCAGGCCGACACCGCCAGGATCAGCCACGTCACGGGCGAACGGACCAGCGACAGGAGCGACCCGCTCACCAGTGCCGCCACGAGACCAAGGGCGAGCATCATCTCGCCGATGAACAGTGGCGGCGCGCCAAGATAGGCGAAGCTGCGTCCCAGGAACGCGTACCCCGCGAGGACGATCCCCAGCGTCGCGAGGAACGCGCCGGGAATCGCCCGGGCAAAGATCAGCACGGTGCCGATGGCGCACAGGGCACTCAGGCCGGTGAGGGCCGCCGACGTGCGAAACGCCAGTGCGCCGCCGATGACGGCCGCGCAGGCGGTGATGAGAACGATTGCCGGGAACCCGGGCCGGACAGCGGCCTCACGCATGGCGCTGCTCGTCGACGGGGGACGCCACGTCGTGCAGGAGGTCTGACGAAGCTCGCCGCGGCCTGGCTGAGCGCAAGCGGTCGTCTTCGTCGCGCCGGGGATCATCGTGGTTGTCGTGCATCGTGTCCGGTGAGGCTCGCCTGCCAATCCTTGTCGGACTGGCAGGACGTTGAATGCTCAAGGTGTCGGGGTCGAGCGGCGGCCGTTCCGTCATCGGCCATGGTCGGGTCCGTCCCGCTTCTCTTCTACATGCTCCGTTCGACGCTCGGAGGCACCTGTCGCACGAGGTTTCCTCGCATCCACGCTCTCGTCACGTGCCAGATGAACGCTGGATTGTTGATCAGATACCGACGCCATAACCGGCGCGGCTCGGTTGCCAGCCGGAAGAGCCATTCCAGGCCATTTCGCTGCATCCAGCCGGGGGCCTGCGGCTTGAGCCCGGCGTGGAAGTCGAACGCCGCGCCCACGCCCACGAGCACGGGCGCACGCAACCGGCTGACGTGGTCAGCCATCCAGCGCTCCTGTTTCGGTGTGCTCAGGCCGACCCACACGACATCGGCGTCTGAGCCATCGATCTCCTCGATGACCCGCTCGTCTTCTTCAGGCGTCAGGGGACGAAAAGGCGGGCAATAGGTTCCCGCGACCAGGAGTCCCGGCAACTGGGCCGAGAGCCGAGCGGCGAGCTGTTCCGCGACGCCCGGTCCTCCTCCGAAGAAAAAGTGCCGCGTGCGGGTCTGGAGCGAGCGCCTCAGACAGGCGAGCATGAGGTCCGGACCGTACACCCGGCGAACATGACCGTGTCCGGCCACGTGGCCCAGCCACACCAGCGGCATGCCATCGGGTGTGACCATGCCCGCCCGTGCATGAATTCTGCGAAGGCTCTCGTCGCGCCGGCTTTCCATGACCCCGTGCACGCCGGTGATGCAGACGTAATGGGGTGTGCGCTCGCGAATCCAGGTATCGATGGTCTGGACTGCCTGGGTCAAGTCGATCGCGCTGACCGGCAGCCCGAGCACGTCGAAGCGCGCGATTCCAGGCGCCGCGCTGAAATCAGACGGCATCCGCGTAAAGCTCTCGACGATCGGTGGCCGCCAGCGATTCCCGCACGCGCCCTTCGATCCAGGCGTAGGTTCTGGCGAGCCCGTCCTCCAGCGAGATTTCCGGCTGCCACCCGAGCACGTCGAGCAGTCGCGTATTGTCCGAGTTCCGGCCCCTGACGCCCTGCGGTCCCGCGACATGCCGCCTCGTGACCTCGACGCCGGCGCACGCGGCGATCAGGTTCGCGAGCTCGTTGATGCTGACCATCCGGTCCTGCCCGAGATTCAGAGGCTCGGCATAGTCGGACCGCATCAACTTGTAGAGGCCCAGAACACAGTCGTCGATGTAGCAGAACGACCGCGTCTGTTCGCCGTCGCCCCAGATGTCGATTTCGTGCTGGCCGGTCAGCTTGGCCGTCGCGATCTTCCTGCACAGTGCGGCCGGCGCCTTCTCGCGCCCCCCGTCCCAGGTGCCGAGCGGACCGAAGATATTGTGAAAGCGCACAACGCGCGTGTCGAGCTTGTAGTCCTCGTGGTAGTGCAGGCACAGGCGCTCGGAGACGAGCTTCTCCCACCCGTACGCGTCCTGCGGCGCCGCGGGGTAGGCTTCGTCCTCGCGTAGCGGCACCACGTTGGCGTCCGTCTGGCGGTACTCCGGGTAGACGCAGGCAGACGAGGTGTAGAGGTACCTGTTTGCGCCGTTGCGGCGGGAAGCCTCGAGCATGTGCGTGCTGATCAGCACGTTGTTGTGCAGAATCTCCGCGTGGTGCTGCGAGATGAAGCCCATGCCCCCCATGTCGGCCGCAAGCGAATACACTTCGTCGATGCCGCGGGTCGCCTCGAGGCAGTCGGGCCAGCGCCGCAGGTCCAGAATCTCGAACTCGTCAGCGTCCGTCCGGCTGTACTCGGGATGCTTCAGATCGACGCCACGCACCCAGTATCCCTGCCCCTTCAGGAAGGTGACCAGATGATGCCCGATGAAACCGCCTGCACCGGTGACGAGAACGTGGGTGCCCTGCCTTACCGCCATCTGTTAGCCTCCTGAGCCCGGCGTTCGGCCGAGCGGTTGTCGCGATTCACTGCGCGCCCGTGCCACGGATGACGGCCGGGACCGTGCGCAGCAGGATGAGGAAGTCGAGCGCGAGCGACCATCCGTCGATGTAGCGGAGATCGAGCTTGATCCATTCGTCGAAGCTCAGATTGCTCCGTCCACTCACCTGCCACAGACAGGTCAGCCCCGGCCGGACGCTGAAGCGCCGCATGTCGGAAGCGCGGGTAAACCGCCGAACATCCCGCACCGGCAACGGCCGCGGCCCGACGATCGCCATGTCCCCCCGGAGGATGTTGAACAGTTGCGGCAGCTCGTCGATCGACGTGCGACGAAGAAACCGCCCGATCGGGGTGATGCGCGGGTCGGCGGCGATCTTGAACACCGGGCCGTTCGCCTCGTTACGCTCCTCGAGCGCCCCCTGCAGCCGCTCGGCATCGGCCACCATCGTCCGGAACTTCAACATCGCGAAGCGCCGCCGGTTGAGACCGAATCGTTCCTGGGAGAACAGCACCGGACCAGGGCTCGTGACTTTCACGGCGAGCGCCGCCGCCAGCATCAGGGGCGACAGCACCACGAGCGCCGCTGCGGCGCCGGTCAGATCGAAGATCCGCTTCACCGTCAGGCGATGATCGTCGGGCACCACGTGCATCGTCACCGTCGGACTGTGCGGATCGTCGTAGCGCGGCCACGCGACGTGGCTGTTGAACAGGTCGGCCTGGTATTTCGTGCGCACGCCGACCCGCTCGCAGACGAGCAGCGCATCCTGGATCGCCAGGTATTGCGACTTCACCGGCAGCACGACGCACACCTCGTCGATCGCGTGGTGCATCAGAATCGATTCGAGGTCGTCGAGCGTGCCGATGCACTGCCCGGCAATCTCCGGGCTTGCCGGCGTGCTGTCGGCGGTGTCGACGAACCCGGCAATTTCGTAGTCGGCGCGTGCGTCCTGCAAGAGCGTCCGCCACAAGGTCAACGCGCGGACCCCGGTCCCGATGATCAGCACCCGCCGCTCGGTCCGGCGGCCGAGCACGATGCGGCGCCGGACCTCCCGCAGGGCGATCGTGGCGACGATCGTGGTGATCCAGAGGCAGATGATCGGGAGGCTGCCGCCAAGGGTCACGAGCGTCATCCTGATCTCCTACCCGATGGTGCCGGCGAGCACGAGGGTCCACGGCAGCGCTGGGG
>WHSN01000186.1 GCA_009380045.1 Luteitalea sp. | reverse complement strand
TCCTCCCATGCGCCCAGAAACCCGGTCGGCGATCGTCGGCGTTCGCTCTGGGAATGTGTCGACATCCCCAGTGTAAGTACCGATTTCCGGATCAATGTACAAGAGGAATCTCACGTCAGCGAATTTCCGAAAGGCATTGGGGCTAATCCATGTTCCAGAATTCGGCGTGTCGCGGCGTGGTGATTTTGAGCCACTGGTTAGCGAAGAAACGTTCCACCGCGTTCAAGCAATTGCCGAAGGGCGCATGCAGGTAACCGGCCCGCGCCAAAGAACGCGGCCCGACTTTCCCTTGAAGGGTCTTGTTCGTTGTGAGGCATGCGGCAGACCGTTGACCGCGAGCTGGTCGAAAGGGAGAAACGGCCACTACGCGTACTACCACTGCTGGCGTCAATGCCGCGCCGTGAACGTGACCAAAGCGAAACTCGAAGGGCTGTTCGTCGACGAGTTGAAAGAGCTGCAGCCGACTCCGGGCTACATGCGGCTCGTGAAAGAGCATGTGCTGCGTGCGTGGGGAGCAGCGCAAGGCTGAGCTCTGTCGCGACGTTGCCGACATTGAACGACAGGCGAAGGCGATCCAGCAGAAGCTCGACCGACTGGACGAAGCGTTTCTGTTTGCTCAGTCGATTGACATCGACACATACGACCGGCACAAGGACAAGTTGCGTCAGGAACTCACGTTGCTGCAGATCGACCACCACGCCGACCAACTCGAAAAGTTCGACGTGGAGGGCATCCTGGCGTTCGCAGAACGCGTTTTACCGAGGGCGTCGGACTTGTGGGTGCAGGCGTCGTTGAATCAGCGACAGCGTCTTCAGCAGCTGTTTTTCCCCGAGGGCATCGCATTCGACGGAAATCAGTTTGTTCGAACCGGGGTAACCGCCAACGCGTTCAAGTACTTAACCACCGCTGACAGCTCGCAAAATAATTTGGCGTCCCCAGCGGGATTCGAACCAGCGTTACCGGCGTGAAAGGCCGGCGTCCTGGGCCTCTGGACGATGGGGACCTGTGGTGAGAGCCCAAGATAATAGCATACGCCCGGCGGCCCTCGCCTCGAACGCTCACCGCCGCGACCGGCGATCGTCGTCGGCCGGGATCCACACGTGCGCCCATCTGGTGATCGCGTCGATCGCGGCGCCAAGCGCCCGGCCCTTCCTGGTGAGGGCATACTCGACGCGCACCGGCGTCTCGGGAATGACTGTCCGGACGACGATCCCCTCTGCTTCGAGCTCGTGCAGCCGTTCGCTCAGCATCCGGTCGGTGATCTGAGGAATCGCCTGGCGCAAGACCGCGAAGCGGCAGCGCGACTTCGTCAGCACGAAGAGGATCGCGCCGGTCCACCGACGGCCGATCAGCTCGCTGGCGCGATGAAATCGGCGGCACAGCTCAGGAGGCGCCATGGTCGGACGCGCGCGCATGCCACCAGCCTACGTCCAATTGCTTACTTTTCACAAGCGGCATCTTGACATATAGCACGTTTGGCATATATAGTTCATACCTGAAACGCGGCCGGACCGAGCGCCCGAGCCGCAACCAGGGAGAGATTCGAATGTCGGTCCGACCCGTCAGACAGGTGATCCAGCCGCAGCCGCACATCGAGGGCGCAGGCGTCAAGCTCCAGCGCGCGTTCGGCTTCGGCAACACGTCGGCATTCGACCCGTTCCTGCTCTTCGACGACTTCAGGAACGACAACCCGGCCGACTACCGCGCCGGCTTCCCCTGGCATCCACACCGCGGCATCGAGACCATCACCTACGTCCTCGCCGGACACGTGGCGCACGGCGACAGCCTCGGCAATCGCGGCACGCTCGGCGCCGGCGACGTGCAGTGGATGACCGCCGGCAGCGGCATCCTGCACCAGGAAATGCCGCGCGGCGACGCACAGGGACGCATGCACGGCTTTCAGCTCTGGGCCAACCTGCCGGCGGCGCTCAAAATGACCCGCCCCCGCTACCAGGACGTCTCCGGCGCAGACATCCCCGATGTCGTAGACGACGACGGGACGCGCGTGCGAGTGATCTGCGGAGAATTCTGGGGCAAGATTGGCCCGATTGAAGGGGTCGCGGCCGACCCGCGCTACGTCGACGTCTCGGTGCCCCCAGGCCGGCGCAAGCGGCTGCCGGTGGACCGGTCACGACATGCGTTCGCCTATGTCTTCGCCGGTTCGGGCGCCTTCCGCGACGCCTCGCCGCCGCGCAGCGTGCTCACCGAACAGACCGACGGGACCGACGCCGTCCGCTACGATCGGACCGGCAACCGGTCGCTGGTTCTGTTCGACCCCGGCGACGAGGTCGTCGTCCAGGCCGGGGACGAAGGCATCCGGTTCCTGCTCGTCTCCGGCAAGCCGATCGAGGAGCCGGTGGCCTGGTACGGCCCGATTGTGATGAACACCAACGAGGAGCTGCAGCAGGCGATGGCCGACCTGAGGAGCGGCACCTTCATCAAGGATCGGTAGCCGACGAATCCACTTGATTCCGCGGGATCACTTGGGCATTAATCACCGGATGAAGGCTGGTGGCTCGTGAGCCCGCGTCCGAAAACGAAACCCCGCAAGACCGCGTGGCAGCGCTCCCGCAAGCCGATCATCTGGCTGGGCGTGCTCGGGCTCGCTGCCGCCCTCGTCTACGGCATCTCCACATCGTCGGGCGTCGCCTATTCGGACGACGTTCTCCACGGCGTCGACTTCTCGATTCTGGATGCCGGCGAGAAGCGGAGCGCGCTCCAATCAGCGAATCGCGCCCGGTGCCCGTGTGGCTGCAACATGTCGCTGGCGCAGTGCGTCGCCACCGACATGACCTGCCCGCTTCGCACGGAGAACCTCGGCAGGATACGGTCGATGGTCACCGAGGTCGTCGCGGCGCGCAACAGCAGCTCGTAGCCCACCTTCCGGCAAGCGGAAGCATTTTCTGCACCGGCGCCGGCCGCCGAGTTCGCACGTCTCGGTAATTGCCCGGCCAGTCGCGCCGTGTCATGGGCGAGTTGATCGCGATGTTATGGAGGAGCACGAAGCGCCCGGCGTCATGACCGGGGCGGCAGAAGCCGGTCACATCCTCCTCGCGTTCTGCCGGTTGAAGATGTACTCCCTGCCGCTGCCGCTTACCGCGAGGGTGCGCTCGAGTTCACCAACCAGGCCGTGAGTTTCAAGCCCGGCGTTCTCGCGCCAGCTTCTGCTAGGATGCAGTTCGTCAACTCACGCTCTGTCGGGAGAACTGCATGAGCGCAGATGAACTGGTCCTTTTCTGGAAGAGACACGACGGCGTGCGATGCGTCGCCATCAAACATGAACCGACCAAGGCCAACCGCACCAAGCTCTGGGAGTTGCGAGTCATGCGGATGTCGCGCGTGATCAAGAGCGAAGTGTTCAGCGGGTTCCGCGCCGCGATGCAGGCGGCACAGGTATGGCGCGCCGATTTCCTCGTCGACTGACGGCCCGCTCCGTGCGGCCCGGTGCGTCCGCTCACACCGCGACGGCCCGTGACCCGCTGGCCACCGTCCCGCTGCGTTGAAGGCGTGATCATGAGCCGCTCAAACCTCAACGCCAGGAAGCTGCCGGCTGTATTCACACGTAAACTGAGGCATGCAGCTGCGCAGCGCCCGACTGTGTCTCAATTGCGAAGAGGTTCACGGCGACCAACAGTGCCCCGCCTGCGCCTCGGAGAGCTTTGCCTACCTCACTCGCTGGGTGCCAGTCAGCGACCGGCGTCAGCCCCGCGGGCCTCAGACGCCGTCGGCGCGGGCGGACGTCAAAGGTATGAGCTCTCTCCGGTGGGCAGGGCGCGGCGTTGCCGGCGTCGCCCTCGTCGCGGTGACGCAGTGGCTGTGGCGCCACAGCCGGCCGGTCGAGTGGACGGAGACCGGTTCGGAAAACGACATCGAATGAGACCGCCCGCCGGATCCGCCGAACCCGACTTGTGCGATAGTCTGTCATCGTGACCTCCATTCAATCCGCTTTGTCGAGCATCGCTCCGGCCGCGTACTCTGCCCTGCGAATCGTCTCGGGCCTGCTCTTCATGGCGCACGGCATTCAGAAGGTCTTCGGCCTCATGGGCGGGAACCAGGTTGACCTGATGTCTCGATCGGGCGTGGCCGGCGTCATCGAGCTGATCGGCGGCGCACTCATCGCGCTCGGCCTGCTGACCTCTCCCGTTGCGTTCCTGGCCAGCGGCGAAATGGCCTTCGCCTATTTCCTTTCCCACTTCCCAAGGGGTGGTTGGCCGATTCAGAACGGCGGCGAGCTGTCGGCGCTGTACTGCTTCCTGTTCCTCTATATCGCGGCACGTGGCAGCGGCCGGCTGAGTGTTGACTCCATGCGGAGGTGAAGATGAGATCGCTGCTCGTTGCAGCCGCGTTGGCCGCGGCAGTCGCAATAGCCACGCTCGTCGCTCAAGCGCCAACCCCCACGCCGCACACCAGGCCACCCACGTCGAACGCTGGCGCCGTCAACAAGCCGGCGGCCGGCGCCTCCACGTTTCCGCTCGCTGCGCCCGCGGGCGCCGACAGCCGCGCCCGCGAGACGGCTCTCCCGGGAGCCACCAACCAAGGCCCGTTCGACCCGGCCACTTGGAAGTTCGGCCCGGCCTTCGATGCACCCGCCGGCACGAAGCTGTGGAATCCCGTCAAGATCAAGATGATGCAGGGCGGCAAGGTGACCGGCGGAACGGTTTTCAGCGCCACCGATCCGAGCACCTACTGTGCGATGGCCAACGCCGGCTACGACTTCATCTGGACCGAGATGCAGCACGATCAGCACGACTGGCAGGCAGTCGCGCGCATGTGGCGCACCTGCCCCACCGCGCGCGCCGTGCCCGGCGTCCGGGTCGCCTACACCGATGAACGAGAGATTCAGCACGCACTCGACGCCGGCGCGCTCGTGATCGTCGTCCCGACGGTTGACACCGTTGCCGAGGCGATCGCGGCGCGAGACTGGGTGTACTTTCCGCCGCTCGGACGGCGGAGCAGCGGCGGCGGCCAGGCGTTCGATGCGGCGATGTGGGGCGGCGTGCCAGGGGGGTACCGCAACACGGTCAACGACAACGTGGTGCTCATTCTGATGATCGAAACGCTTGAAGGGTTGAAGAACGCCGACGGTATCGCCGTGGTGCCGGGCGTGACCGGCCTGTTCGCAGCAAGCGCCGACCTCGGGAACTTCACCGGCTACCGTCAGGGCACGCCCGACTACGAGCGGGCGATCAATATCGTGCACGATGCCGCGATCAACGCCCGGGTCCGCCTGTGTGGTCCGCTCGCCTGGAGGGAGCGCCCCGACTTCAGCTGTTTCCAGGCTGGCAGCGAGACGGCGGCAATCGCGCGCGGTGTCGCTGCGGAGCTCGGGCCTCTGGCGAACACGCAGCCCAGGCCCGAGGCAGGTCCATTTGCGACGTTGCCGAAGCCCTGACATGTTGTCGCCGCCATGACCGTCCGCGAAAAGGGCCGCCCGGCTTCCAACCCCCGGAGCGATGGGTAACTCGTAACCCCCTCCTTGCTGGGGTGAAGGCTCTGCTGGGTGCAGGACGAGATCGAAGCCCTGGAATGGTCGTGGCTGCGGCGGCTTCAGCCCGGGAAACGCGCTCGATTCTTGCAGCAGGGTCGCGGGGTGACTTGTGGCTGATATCAGGTTCCAGAGTCTCGAAGATGGTGAGGTCGCGGATATCTGGTACGCGCTCGGCGGCGCGGCGGCGCGGCATCCCGATCACTTCAAATCGCTGATGGATGCAGCGTTCTCGGAGCTGCTCGATCGTCGCGGACAAGGGCTCAATCCCTGGCTCGAAGCGCGGTTCCGACCTTTCCGCCTCGCTGACTCGAAAGAAGACGCTGAAGCGAATCTCGAGCAGGGCCCCGACGTCAGCGACGCGCCACGCTGAACTCGTCACGCGGAAACAGATCCTGGTTCAGATCGGCGCCCGCACCAGCCGCAACAGGCTCGCTCGCCGTAGACATGCTCGATCCGGCGATCGGACAGCATCGAGACGAGCGCCGGGTATCCCGACCGCTCGGCCCACGCGTTGAGCGTGCCGAGCTGTGGCCGGATGATCTCGACACACGTCACGCGCGACAGCTCGAGGCGGCCGGCGAGCGAGTACAGCGTATCGCCGGATCCAAGGCCGATGATGGCGGCTCCCCGCGGGTCGGGGTGTATGAATGCCGGAAGCGCCCCGAGGACGAGTGCACGTTGCCGAACGGAATCCAGCTCTGACCGATGCCGTTGACAAACACCATCGTCCGGGCGCCGAGGTTTCCTGCCTCGGTCTTGAGCAGCGACAGGCCGGACGCATCCTCCGAGGACACGACCCACTCGACCGGTGCGCCGCGCAGACGAGCCCACAAGGTCGGACCGTCAGGAATGCGCGCCGCAATCACCCCGACGATCGCGAGTCCGCCACAGGCCAGCGGCACCTGGCGCCGCCAGTTGGCGCCTGCTCCAGCCAGCGTCGCCGCGGCGATCATGAACAGGCCGCTCAGCGCCGTGATCAACACCAGCGAGACCGAGGATCCGAGAACGTTCAGCGCCGCCCATCCGGTCGCGAGGGTCCCGACCGTACTGCCAACGATGTTGGCGATCAGCACGAATCCGACACGGCGGCCCACCTGATCGATGTCGGTGAGCACCACCTTCTGCAACAGCGGAAAGCCGGCCCCCATCGCCATCGTGGGAGGACCGACGAGGACGCCCGGCAGCACGAGATACAGCATCACGAGCTGCCACCCACCGCCGCCAGCGTTCCCCAGGTTGGTGAAGGATGCCCCATGTCCGGAACGACCAGGATGCTTCAGGTTCCGACCGCCTCTGGGCCACCATCCTTTCATTCCCATCCTCGATCGTCCGCAAGTAGCTGAAGGCTGGTGCGGTTACGGCGGTTCGAACAAAGCCGTTTCCATCGAACGAGATTCCGTCCGGAAAGAACAGTTGTTGGAACCGCTGGCGCTGTTCGAGTGACGCCTGCACCCAGAGGTCGGCGGCGCGCGGTAGAACGCGTTCTGCGAACGCCAGGATCCCCTCTACGTCGAGTTCATCGAGCTGGCCGGAGTGACGGTCGATCCGGGCGAGCGTGAGCTCCTCGCGCAGTTTCTCCGCGTGGCGGTCGTAGGTCTCGATGTCGATCGAGCGGTCGAACAGGAACGCCTCGTCGAGGCGGTCCAGCTTGTCTTGAATCGCTTTCGCCCCGCGTTCGGCGTTCGCCAGTTCATCTCGCACAGCTGCTTTCCGTGCCTTCCAGATCTCCAGCACGGATTCCTTGAGTAACCGCATGTAGCCTGGCGTTGGCTGGAGTTGTGCGAGTTCGTCTGTGAACAGCTCCTCGAGCTTTGCCTTCGTCACGTTGACCGCTCGGCAACCAGGGCGGCAGTGATAGTACGCGTAGTACTCGTTGCGGCCCTTGGACCAGCTGCCGGTGAGTCCACGCCCGCAGGGACTCGCAGCGAACGAAGTTGCGCAGCGGGAAGTCGGGATGGCTGCGGAGCCTTGGAGCGATGCTCGGCGCATGGCCAGAGAGCACGGCCTGGACTCGATAGAACAGATCTTCCGGGATCAGCGGCCCGAAGTCGCCGCGCCTGCCGCGCACGCCATACTCCGGCACATCGACGATGCCGGCGTAAAGCTGGTTGCGGAGCAACATCCCGATCGCCTGTGAGCTGAGGGATCGGCCACGGCGATTCCGCAGGCCCCACGTGGTGGCCTGTTCAAGGATCTCCTGCTTCGTGAAGCGGCCCGTAGCGTACTCATCGAAGGCACGCCGAACGAGCGGTGCGCGTTCCGGATCGGGCACCAGGCTCTTGCCCATCGCGCGTGGTGCGTTGATGTAGCCGAGCGGCGCCAGGAACACCCAGCGACCGAGTTCCAGCGCGCCCTTCGTGCCGGCGCGGGTCCGGTCTGAGCGACAGTCGTTGTCGAACTGCGAGAACGCAGCGAGCACGCCTACAAACTGCCTCCGCGTGCGAGCGAGGAATCGTAGTCAACACAGCGCCGCCGTGGAGCGGTCTGATGCCTCGTCGAATGGCAACTCGGAGAACAGGAGCGACGACGGCCTCAGGCCTGAGCGGCGGGCGTTCTGGCGCCGCTCGTCGATTCCCGCACGATGAGGCTGAAATTGGGGAGCACGTCCCTAGCCGGCATCAGCGGGTTCTTCAAGCGCTCGGCCATCACTCGGACCGCCGGTGCGCCCAGCTCGGCGCAGGGCTGACGAACCGTCGTCAGCGGCACTGGCAGCATGTTCGCGTATTCGACGTCGTCGAAACCTGCCAC
>WHSN01000002.1 GCA_009380045.1 Luteitalea sp. | reverse complement strand
TGCGTTCCCAGAAGGTGGACCACGGGAGGACGATCAGGAGCAGACCGACCTCGATGAAGAACGCCACGTAGAGCAGCCGGCGAAGCAGCGCTACCCCCCCGCCTCGAGCAGCGTGGAGGCTCGGAACGATCGCCGGTGGGCGCTCGAATAGCCGAACCGGGCCACGGCGTCGAGATGATCCGCGGTGGCGTATCCTTTGTGCCGATCGAAGCCGTAGCGGGGGTCCTCGGCGTGCAGCCCGAGCATCTGTCGATCGCGCGTCACTTGGCGATGATCGACGCCGCGGCGATCGCTGAACAGCGGCGGTCGCCATGCCGCACGCCGCGCTGTGCCATCGGCAGCCCAGGGACGCGAAACGCGTCGACCAGCACGATGTCGGGCAGCGGCGCCAGCGCCAGGATCGCCCGCCGCATCGCGGTGAGCGACGCCTGGTGAATGTTGATGTCGTCGATTTCGCGCGGGTCGGATGCCGCCACGCCCCACGCCACCGCGCCGCGCACGATCTGTTCGAACAGCCGCTCCCGCTCGGCGGCGGGGACCAGCTTCGAATCACACACGCCCGGAATGTGGCGTCCCGGATGGAGGACGACCGCCGCCGCCACGACCGGGCCGGCCAGGCATCCCCGGCCGACCTCGTCGACGCCCGCCACATGGCAGAAGCCGACGCGCCGCAGCGCATTCTCCAGCGTCCGCATGGCCGGGATGCGCGCCACGATGCTCCGCTACTGCTTCGTCTTCGCGACGTCCTTCATGCGCGCCGCCTTGCCTTTGAGCTCGCGCAGGTAGTACAGCTTCGCTCGTCGGACCTTGGCCGACCGCATCACCTCGACCTTCTGGATGATCGGCGAGTGCAGCGGGAAGATGCGCTCGACCCCCTGACCGAACGACACCTTCCGCACCGTGAACGACGCGCGGGTGCCGCCGCGGTGCATGCCGATCACGACACCTTCGAAGATCTGGATCCGTTCCTTGTCGCCCTCGCGAACCTTCACGTGCACGCGAACGGTGTCGCCCGACTTCATCGCCGGCCGTGCCGCCAGCTGCGTTTTCTCGACCAGATCAATGGCGCTCATGTTCCTGCTCCTTCAACGTCCGTAAGATTGCCCGTTCCTCGTCGTCGAGCGTCGCCGTGTCCAGCAGGTCGGGCCGCCGCGCCAGTGTGCGCGACACCGCTTCCCGTTTGCGCCAGCGCCGAATCTCGGCATGATTGCCCGACAACAAGACATCGGGCACCTTCATCGTCCCGGCCACGACCGCCGGCCCGTCCGCCGGCGGCACCATCTCCGCCGGGCGGGTGTATTGCGGAAAGTCCAGCAGCCCGCGGCTGAACGAGTCGTCCGCCACCGACTGCTGGTCCCCCACCACACCGGGGACGAGGCGTGCGATCGCGTCGACAATGACCAGCGCCGGCACCTCGCCGCCGCTCAGCACGTAGTCGCCGATCGAGATCTCCTCGTCGACCCGACACCGGACGCGCTCGTCCACCCCTTCGTATCGTCCGCAGAGCAGCACCAGGTGAGCCGCGCGGCTCAGGCGCTGCACCACCTCCTGGGTGAGCCTGGTGCCCTGCGGCGACGTCAGCAGCACCAACGGCCTGGCGCCGCCGTCGCGCTCGATCGTCTCGAGCGCGCGAAAAATCGGCTCCGGCTTGAGCACCATCCCTGGCCCGCCGCCGTACGGCACGTCGTCCACCACGCGGTGGCGGTCGGTCGTGAAATCCCGCAGGTCGTGCACCGTCACGTCGAGCGTGCCGCGCGAGATCGCGCGGCCGACGATCCCGGCGCTGAGCACCTGCTCGACCATCGCCGGAAAGATCGTCACGATATCGAATCGCATGTCCCGGTCAGCAGACTGCGACCTACGTCGCTCTGGTATTCAGCTCGAGCAACCCTTCCGGGGGGTCGATGACGATCCGCTTCGCCACCGGATCGATGGTCGTGCAGATCTCGGACACCAACGGAATCAACAGCTCACCGCGCTCGGTGTCGAGCACCAGACGGCTGCGCCCGATCGTGCCCTCGACCCCGGTCACCGCGCCGACCGGCGCGCCATCCACCGTGTGGACCTGGCAACCGATCAGGTCGTGATGATAGAACGCGCCTTCCGGCAGGGCGGCCAACCGATCGATCGGTACGCGCAATTCCGCTCCCGCCAGCGCCGTCGCACCGTCCATGTCGTCGACGCCGAGAAAGCCGATCACCGGCCGATCGTGCTGAAATCGCACCGTCCCGACGATCAGGGGCCCGACGCCGCCACGGTCCACGAACAGCTCGGCACCGGGCCGGAACCGCTCCTCGGGAAAATCGGTCTCGATGTTCACGATCACCTGCCCACGAATCCCGTGCGCGCGGGCGACGCGCCCGACCACCGCCATGCTGCCCCACTCCGGGATTGCAGGATTGCAGGAGGGCAGGATTGCAGGAGGGCGGGATGGCGGCGCTGCAGAATGGCGCGATGGCGGGATTACAGGATTGCCGAAATTGCAGGAATTACCCGGGTTGTCGGAATTACCCGGATTGCCAGGATTACCGGGATTGCCGGAATTGCCGGGATTATCGGCCATTCGCGTCGCATGAGGCGGAACCGTCGCCTCATCCGGCTTCAATCCTGCGACCGCGACGTTATCTCTCCCACGATTCTGCAATGCTGACTTCCTGTAATCCCGCGATCCTGTAATCCGCCACCATCCTGCAATCCCGCCATCCTGCAATTTCCTCTCACGGTCGTCCGTCGCGAATCTCGAGCGTGACGATCTTGCCTTCCTTCTCGCCAGCCGTCGATGCGAGCGTGCGGAGGGCTGCTGCGGTCCGGCCCTGTTTGCCGATGACGCGGCCGAGCTCGCCGGGCGCCACGTAGAGCTCGACGAGAGTCGCGCCCTTGCGCTCGGTCTCGACAACCTGCACTTCGTCAGCCCGATCGGTGAGCGCCCGCGCCAGCACCTCCACCACCGCCCGCACGACGCTGGGCCCGGTCGTCACTTCGGTTCGTCAGCCGGTGCGGGCTGGGCCGGCGCGAGGGGGCGGACGGTGAGGTGACGGGCAATCAGGGTGCGCACGGAATCGGATGGCTGTGCGCCCTTCGAGATCCAATAGTCCACGCGCTCTTGCTTCACGTCGACCAGCGCCGGCTTTGTCCGCGGGTTGTAGTGGCCGAGAATCTCGACGAAGCTGCTGTCACGCGCCGCGCGGGAATCGGTGACGACGATGCGGAAGAACGGGCGCTTCTTGGAACCGGCGCGGCGCAGACGAATGGCGACCATCGATCTCTCCTGGAACAGGGACTCGAGACCCGAGCTCGAACCCGAAACTACGCTTCGCTGGAACTCGGGCGCCGCCTAGTGGCGGTCGCGAAGCATCTGCATGGCCTGGCGGCGCGCCTTCTTGCCGCCGCCCGCCATCCCGGCCATCCCGCCGAGCGACTTCAACATCTTCTGCATCTGCACGAATTGCTTCAGCAGCCGATTCACTTCCTCGACCGACGTCCCGCTGCCTTTCGCGATCCGCTTCCGCCGGCTGCCGTTGATGATGTGCTGCTTTCGCCGTTCTTCAGCGGTCATCGATCCGATGATCGCCTCGACCCGTGAAATCTGCTTCTCGTCCGGCTTGTTCTCCGCCAGCCCCTTGACGCTGCTCATGCCCGGGATCATGCCGATGATCTGCTCGATCGGGCCCATCTTGCGGATGGTCTTCAGCTGATCCCTGAAATCCTCGAGCGTGAACTCATTCGAGCGGATCTTCTCCTCGAGCCGCGCCGCGCCGTCCTGATCGATCGCCGCTTCCGCCCGCTCGATCAGCGACAGCATGTCGCCCATGCCGAGGACGCGCGACACCACCCGCTCGGGATGGAACGGCTCGAGGTCCTCGAGCCGTTCGCCGCTGCCGGCGAAGGCGATCGGCACGCCGACGACCGACACCACCGAGAGCGCCGCGCCACCGCGCGCGTCGCCGTCGAGCTTGGTCAGCACGACGCCCGTGACGCCGACGCGGCGATTGAACTCGCCAGCGCTCTTGATTGCGTCCTGCCCGGTCATCGCATCCGCGACATACAGCAGGTCGCTCGGATCGGTCACCGCCTTGATCGCCGCGAGCTCGGTCATCAGCTCGTCGTCGATGTGCAGACGGCCGGCGGAGTCGACGATCACGACGTCGAATCCCTTGTTCGTCGCCTCGAGCAGTGCGCCTTTCGCCCTCGCGACCGGATCCAGCTGCCCGGCCGGATCGTGCACCCGCACGTCCGCCTTTTCCGCGACGAGGTTCAGCTGCTGGATCGCCGCCGGACGCTTGACGTCGGTCGACACCAGCAGCGGATGCCGGCCCTGTTTCGCCAGCCACTTCGCGAGCTTGCCCGCGGTGGTGGTCTTGCCGGCGCCCTGCAGCCCGAGCAGCAGGATCACGCGCGGCCGTTTGGTCGTGTCCGCCAGGCCGCCCTGGGCGTCGCCGAAGAGCGCGAGCATCTCGTCGCGGACGATCCTGACGACCTGCTGCGACGGCGACAGGCTCTGGAGCACGTCCTGCTCCATCGCGCGGTCCCGCACCCGATCGATGAACGCCTTGACGACCTTGAAGTTGACGTCGGCCTCGAGCAGGGCCAGGCGGATTTCGCGCAGGGCCGCCTCGATGTTCTCGGGCGTCAACCGCCCCTGACCTCGCAGGGACTTGAAGACGTCCTGCAGACGTGTGCTCAGGGACTCGAACATGGCATCATGTAAACGGGGACCGTCGGAGCGGCTCTAACGTGCTCTAGCGCAAACCGTTATCGTAATGGCAGGGGCTCCGGGGTGTCAATCATTGGTCATTGGTCGTTGGTCATTAGGTCATTGGGTCATTGGGTCATTGGGTCATTGGGTCATTGGGTCATTGGGTCATCGATCAGACCCAGTCATTGATCAGATCACCAGACGACCAGATGACCAAATCATTGACCAGATGACCAAATCGTTGACCAGATGACCAAATCGTTGACCAGATGACCAGATCACCAGATGACCAAATTCTCTATACAGAAGTGAGCTTGTGCCCCAGCTTCTCTTTCTTGGTCGTCAGGTACCGCCGAGTGGACTCGGACGCCGGAATCTCGAGCGGCAGCCATTCGCTGATCGACAGACCGTACCCTTCGATGCCCACGAGCTTCCTCGGATTGTTGCTCAGCAAGCGCATTGAGCGGACCCCGAGCTCGCGGAGAATCTGGACGCCCATCCCGTAGTCGCGCTGGTCGGCCTTGAAGCCAAGCCGCTCGTTCGCTTCGACCGTGTCGAACCCCTCATCCTGCAGCTCGTAGGCCCGAATCTTGTTCGCCAGGCCGATGCCGCGCCCCTCCTGATTCAGGTAGAGAACGATGCCGCGTCCTTCCGCCGCGACGCGCGCCATCGCCGCATCCAGCTGCGAGCCGCAGTCGCACCGAATCGAGTGCAGCACATCGCCGGTCAAACACGACGAGTGCACCCGGACCAGCACGTCCCGGCCATCGGTGAGGTCGCCACGCACCAGCGCGACATGCTCGGTGTTGTCGAGCTGGTTCACGAAGACGTGGATGTGGAAGTCGCCATGAATGGTCGGCAGCTTTGCCGAGGAGACGCGCTTCACCAGCGATTCATTGCGGATCCGATACCTGATCAGGTCCTTGATGGTGATCATCAGCAGGTGGTGTTTCCGGGCGTACTTCGTCAGCTCGGGCACCCGCGCCATGGTCCCGTCCTCGTTCATGATCTCGCAGATCACGCCGGCCGGATACAGCCCGGCGATCCGTGCGAGGTCAATCGCCGCCTCGGTCTGTCCCGCCCTCTCGATGACGCCGCCCGATCGCGATCGCAACGGGAACGTATGGCCCGGGCGCGCCAGGTCGGACGGCCTGGTGGCCGGATCGATCGCCGCGAGCACCGTCGCCGCCCGGTCGGCCGCCGAGATCCCGGTCGTCGTGCGGCCTTTCGCTTCGATCGACACACAGAAGCCGGTCTCGAAGCGCGACGTGTTCTGCGCCACCATCATCGGAATCTCGAGCTCGTCGAGCCGCGCCGACGTCATCGACAGGCAAATCAGGCCGCGGCCGAACCGCGCCATGAAGTTAATCGCTTCAGGCGTAATCCTTTCCGCCGCGATCGTCAGGTCGCCCTCGTTCTCGCGATCCTCATCGTCGACGACGATGATCATCTGGCCGGCACGAAACGCGTCAACCGCGTCTTCGATGCGGGCGAATGGACCGGACGCTTTCCGCGCGCCCTTGGCGATTGTCATCCCTTTTGTCATGAGTCGGCGGCCCCTTCAGCGCGAACCGGCTTGCGCGACAAGCCGGCGAGTTCCGTCGCGCGAACGACATACTTCGCGACCATGTCGCCTTCCAGGTTGACAGGGTCGCGGACCTGCACCCGTTTCAGATTGGTGCGCTCGATGGTGAACGGCACCACCTGCACGTCGAAACAGTCGCTCCCGAGGCGCGCCACGGTCAGGCTGATGCCGTCGACCGCAATCGACCCCTTGTGCACGATGAACGGCGCCAGCTGCGGCGGAAAGCGCACCGTCAGCCAATGAAACTCCGCGTCCGCCCGGAGCTCCTCGACCAGGCCGACGGCATCGACATGCCCCTGCACGAAGTGCCCGCCGAAACGGCCATCGGACCGCAGCGGCCGTTCGAGATTCACGAGCGCCCGGCGCGCCAACGTGCCAAGCGTGGTCACTCGCAGCGTCTCGGGCCCGACCTCCGCATCGACGTCGCCGGCGCCGGCCCGGACCACGGTCAGGCACACGCCGTTGACGGCCAGGCTGTCGCCCGGCGCCAGCTCCGGCGCCAGCGAGGTCTCGATGCGCAGGCGGACGCCGCCCGTCGTCGGCGTGGATTCCGCGATTTCTCCGATCGCTTCAACGAGGCCCGTGAACATACCCTTCGATTATCACGTCGGCGCCAACTGGTTCGGTGCGTCTGTCGTAGAGTCTCGCGGTCGAGAACGGACGGCCGTCCAGGAACTTCACGGCATGCTGCCCCAGCACGTGCGGAGTGACATAGAGCCGCACGTAGTCGACCACGCCCTCGTCCCATGCCGCCGCGTGCACCTTCGCACCACCTTCGAGCAGCAGCGAGGCGACGTCGCGCTTCCCGAGCTCCGCCAACGCCGAGGCGATGGTGCCGTCGGTGGCGACGATCTCCGCCCCGCGGGCCTCGAGCGGCCGCCGTCGATCCGTGCTGGCCGCACCCGCCGGGGAGGTGACGATCATGACAGGCCCGGCCTCCGCTGTCGAGAGCACGCGCGCTGACGGCGGCGTGCGCAGCAGGCGGTCGAAAATCACCCGTGTCAGCGGCAGCGCCCTGTACACGCCCCGCGGCGTCAACAGCGGGTCGTCCGCGAGAATGGTGCCGACGCCCACGGCCACGGCGTCGATTTCGGCTCGCACGCGCTGCGCGTGCCTGTTCGCTTCAGCCGAGCTGAGCGCTGTCGGCCGCCCCGCGGCTTCAGCGATATACCCGTCCAGACTGATCGCCGCCTTCAACAGCACGAACGGCCGCCGGTCGCGCACGAGCGTGAAGAACGGCTGATTGAGGCGGGACGCCGGCTCGACCCCGAGCCCCACTTCCACGTTGATGCCCCGGGACCGGAGGTAGGCGAAGCCGCGGCCGCTCACCAGAGGATTGGGATCGATCATCGACGCGACGACCCGACGGATGCCCGCGTCGGCGATGCGATCGGCACAGGGACCGGTCCGGCCGGTGTGGCTGCACGGTTCCAGGGTGCAATACAGCGTCGCACCGCGCGTCCGCCCCGCCGCCATGTTGAGCGCGTGCACTTCCGCGTGCGGCTCTCCGGCACGTTCATGGTAGCCCTGCCCGACGACCACGCCCTCGGGCGACACGACGACGGCGCCGACCACCGGATTCGGACTCGTGCGCCCGCGTCCTCTGGCCGCGTGAAACAACGCACGGGCCATGTAGTCGGCGTCGGTCACGTCACCACTTCTCTTCGAACAGCCCGTCCACGTACTCTTCGGCGGAAAACCGCACGAGATCCTCGATGCCCTCGCCGACGCCAACCCAGCGGATTGGCAGCTTCAGGTCGTTGGCAATCGCCACCGCGATGCCGCCTTTCGCGGTTCCGTCCAGCTTCGTCAGGACAATACCGTTCACACCGGCGACGTTGGTGAACTCACGAGCCTGGGTCAGACCGTTCTGGCCGACTGTGGCGTCGAGCACGAGCAGCACCTCGTGAGGGGCCCCCGCGACTTCGCGAGCGGCCACCCGACGGATCTTGTCCAGCTCGTTCATCAGGTTCACACGCGTGTGAAGCCGGCCCGCCGTGTCGACCAGAACCGGATCGCGGCCCTTGGCCTTCGCCGATGAAATGGCGTCGAACACCACCGCCGCCGGATCGGCTCCCTCCCGCGCCCGCACCATCTCGACACCCGCCCGCGTCGCCCAGATCTCGAGCTGCTCGACCGCCGCCGCGCGAAACGTGTCCGCCGCGCAAATCAGCGGTCGCCGGCCTTCGGCCCTGAGCACGTTCGCCAGCTTTCCGACGGTGGTGGTCTTGCCGGTGCCGTTGACGCCAACGATCAAGGTGACCTGCGGCGGTGCGGGGACGGCGACCGGACCGTCGACCGAGTCGAAGATGCGTCGGATCTCCTGCTTCACGAGGTCCCGCAGGCTCTCCCCCGAGCGCGTGCGACCCTTCACGGCAGCGATGATGCGGTCGGTCGCCGACAGCCCGATGTCGGCCGAAATCAGCAGCTCTTCGAGCGCCTCGATGGTGTCGACATCGACCGCCCGCGTGCGCCGCTCCGGCTCGTCGGCGAGGCTGACGATCTCGTCGAACCGCTCGACGATCTGCTGTTTCGTGCGGGAAAGGCTCTCACGGATCCGACCGAACACGCCCATTCGGTTGATCTTACGCGGGTTCGGTCTCGGTCTCGGTTCGCTGCGGCCGCAGCATGAGCGTTTCGAGCGCCGAGCGAACATCGGTGCGGCCGTCGAGCACTGCCGACATCTGCGCCGCGATCGGGAGCTCGACTCCGTAGCGGATGCCCAGGGCCGTCGCCGCGCTCGTGGTGTTGATTCCCTCGGCCACCATCTTCATGCTGGTGACGATATCGTGAAGGGCCCGGCCGCGCGCCAGCTCCAGGCCGACGTGGCGGTTGCGGCTGAGCGACCCGGTGCAGGTGAGCACCAGATCACCCAGGCCGCTCAGACCGGCTGGCGTTTCACGTCTGCCGCCCGCCGCACACGCGAGACGCGTGATCTCGGCCAGGCCGCGGGTGATGAGCGCCGCGAGGGCGTTCTGCCCGAGACCGAGTCCCTCGACGACGCCTGCCGCGATCGCAATGACGTTCTTCAACGCGCCGCCAAGCTCGACACCGACCACATCCGGCGATCCGTACAGGCGGAAATAGGGCGCGCGGAAATCGGCCTGGACCAGCTCGGTCGCGGCAGGGTCCGGTGAGGCGACGAGAATGGCCGTTGGCAGCTCCTGCGCAACCTCCTGCGCAAAGCTGGGACCCGACAGCACGACGACCGGCCGATCGAGGCCGAGCTCGGCCGCAATCACTTCCGACATGCGCAGCAGCGTGTCGCACTCGAGCCCCTTGGTGGCACTGACGACGGTCGCACGGCGTGCGATGTAGGGAGCCGCGGCACGCATCACCGCACGGCACCCGTGCGAGGGGATCGCGGAGACCAGCAGCTCGCAGCCCTCGAGCGTCGCGTCGAGCGACGCGGACACCGAAATGCGACTGGGCAGCGAAACGGCCGGCAGATAGACGGAGTTCTGGCGCTGCCGCTGCAGCTCCTCGGCGAACGCCGGATCGCGGGCCCACAGGCGCACGTCGTGACCGACGCGCGCCAGATGGACGGCCAGGGCGGTGCCCCAACTGCCGGCGCCAAGAACCGCGACGGTCCGCATCAATCCCGGACCCCGAGGCGACGCTCGGTGCCAAGCCGGACTCGCGCCAGATTCGATCGGTGCCGGAACACAATCAGCGCGGCGGCGCCGCTCGCGCTCGCGACCGCCGACACCGGACTGCCGGTGGCGTACGCAATCGGCGCCAGTGCCACGGAGGCGAGCACCGAGCCGACAGACACGTATTTCGAGAGCCACGCCCCGGCGACGAACAGGCTCACCGCCGGCGTGATGGCGACGGGCGTCAGCACGCAGAACGCGCCACACGCCGTAGCGACGCCTTTGCCGCCGCGAAAGCCCAGCCACACGGGATAGACATGCCCGACGACGGCGGCGAGACCGGCCACGGCCGGTGCGGCACCTCCGCCGTTCAACCGCTGCGCGAGAAGCACGCTGGCCGCCCCCTTGGCCGCGTCGAGCAGCGCCACCATCAGGCCGGCCTTCACGCCGGAGACGCGGAACACATTGGCGGCCCCGATGTTGCCGCTGCCGACACGGTGCAGATCGGCGGTCCCCCACCGCCGCGCCATCAGCAGGGCGAAGGGAATCGAGCCGATGAAATACGCGGCGAGAATCGTGATCGGGGCCACCGCGCTCAGTTGCACAACAACAACCGCACCATGTTCAAGGCCGCCTGGGTCGATTGAAACTTCACCATGTCTCGCGCACCGACGAACTGAAAGGTTTGAACGCGGGTTTCGCCCGGAGCGGCCACGGCGATGACCACGGTGCCAACCGGCTTCTCCGGCGTGCCGCCGCCCGGGCCCGCGATGCCGGTCACGCCGATCCCGACGCTGGTCCCCGATCGCGCGCGCACGTGTTCAGCCATCACGCGGGCCACCGGTTCGCTCACCGCGCCGCAATCGGCAATCAGCTCACCCGGAACGCCCAGCCATGCCACTTTCGCGTCGTTGCTGTAGCAGACGACGCCGCGATCGAAATAAGCCGAGCTGCCCGGGACGTCGGTCAGCCGCGACGCCAGCAGCCCGCCGGTGCAGGACTCCGCGACCGCGATCGTCAGCCCACCACGGATCAGGAGCTCGCCGACCACCCGTTCGAGCGGCTGTCCTCGAGAGCTGTAAATGGCGGTGCCCAGCACCTGCTCGAGTTCGCGGACCGCCGCATCCAGCGCCGCCGCGCCAGCGTCTGGAGTGGACGCACTCGCCGTGAGGTGCAGTTCGATCTGGCCCATCACCGCGAGGATGGTGGTGCTGATCGGCACGTCCTGCCCGCGCGTCCATTGGCAGTAAATCGGCTGCGCCCGCTCGTCCACTTCCGATTCGGATCGGCCGGTGATCTTCAGCACGCGGCGGAACAATCCGGCGGCGCCGGCGCGAGGGCCCAGGCGATCATCGATGACACGCTCCAGCATCGGCATCATCTCGCGGGGTGGACCCGGCAGGAGCACGACAGTCGTGCCCGCACGCTCGATCCACAGGCCGGGCGCCGTGCCACGCTCGTTCTCGAGCATGACCGCGCCTCGAGGCACCATCGCTTGCCGGCGGTTGATGTCGGGCATCGTCATCCCACGCTGCGCGAACCGCTGACGGATCCGTTCGATCACGGTTGCATCTTCGTCCGCCGGCACCTGGAGCGCGAGCGTGAGCGCATCGCGCGTGATGTCGTCTTGGGTCGGGCCAAGACCACCGGTGCACACGATCAGGTCGATCGCTCCGATCCCCCGCGTGAACAGCGCCGCCAGTTCGGCGACCTCGTCGCCGACGACCGCCTTGAACCGCACGTCGCAGCCGATCGCGTTCAGCCGCTCGGTGACGGCCAGCGAGTTGGTGTCGACCTTGAACGGGGTGAGCATCTCGCTGCCGACGGCGATAATCCAGGCGTTCATAACGCCCAGTGCGGGAACGCGGCCAGCAGGTAAATCGTGAGCCGCAGCGTCATGTTCGCGTAAATCGCCGCCATCGCATCGTCGGCCATCACGCCGAAGCCGCCGTGCAGACGCTCCAGCCGATCGGCGGGATACGGCTTCAACACGTCGAAGACGCGGAACAGCACGAAGGCGATCACCGCGCCCTGCCATCCAACCGGGTTGAACAAGAGCGTGATCCACATTCCCACGACTTCGTCGAGGACCACATGAGAAGGATCCGTGGCACCGAAATGCCGCTCGGCGACGCCGCCGGTCCATGCGCCGACGAGGAACACGCTGACGATGGCGCCGATCTGCAGGCCTGGCGACTCGGGTACGAGATACCACAGGAGCAGGCCGGCGAGCGAACCGAACGTACCCGGCGCCCAGCGAACGTAGCCGATCCCGGCACAGGTCGCCAGGGCGAGCGCAACGGATGTCATGAAACGAGCGTACTCGATTCGCCGCGTCAGACGGTCGCGCGCACGACCCGTGTGCCCGCACAGCGATCGTGGAGCCCGCGGTGGTCGCGGCTGAAGAGCGCGGTCACGAAGCCGAGACCGGCCGGAGTGGCGAGCAGCGCCCAGACAATCGTCCGCACCACCGAGTGGCCGAGATCAACCGACCCGTGCGGATTCGCCGACACGACGCGGATGCCAGCCGCCATCTTGCCCAGCGTCTGGCCGCCGGCGGTGAACGTGACCAGGTAGGCGCCGTTCTGCACCAGGAGAAACGCGATCAGGGGCCCTTTCGGGAGAATGCCGATGTCGGCAGGTGTGAGCCCGCAGATCTGCATCGTGAAGTAGATCACGACGAGGTCGGTGACAGCCAGCACGATCAGGTCGACGACCACGGCCAGCACCCGCGCGCCGACAGCCGCAGGCTCGGGTGCGACCACCGTGCCACCGACGTGTGCCTGCATCGGGCGGAGGCGGCCGCTCGAAGGCGGCGGCCGCGAAGCCGCGTCCGTCGCATCGAGGTCGAGCAACGGTGTCGTCGCGGCTGACGAGGGCCGCTGCTCCGTTCTGAGCCGAGCAACGTCCGGGGTGGCGCGCCGGACCGACAACGGCTGCCGCGGTTGCGACGGCCGGCTGACGAGCGGCTGGTCGGCGGATGCAGTGGGAGCGAACAGCGGGAGATCAGGCGTGAGGGCGAGTCCGTCAGCTCTCGGGCCCTGATGGAGATCGGCGCTGCCTGGGCGGCGTCCCGCACCGCTCGGCGCGTGCCGGCTGGAGTCCGCGAGTGCGAGGTCGGGAAGGGGATGCGCATCGTCGGCGTCGTTCGAACGCAACCGAAGTTCTGCCGCCTGCGATGTCGGCGTGAAGGAGAAATCGTAGCCGCAGTGACGACAGCGGTCGATCGCCTCGAATCCCACGAACCCACACTTCGGGCATTTCATGGTTGACGCGGCCCGCTTGTCGCGGGAGCGCTGGCAGCGGGCGGAAGGTCGGCGAGCGCAATGAGCTGCTTCTGGAGCTCCGCGCGCAGCCGATCGGCGTCAACCCGCTCGGCATCGGTCGCCCGTACCCGGTCGAGCATGACGAGCGCGTCCCGGAGCCGTCCGCTGGCGGCAAGCGTTCGTGCGCGATCGAGCGCCATCTCACCACGGCGCGGCAATTCCGGCGCGATCTCGCCAAACGGCGGGGCGGCTTGCACGGCCGGGACGCCCGGTGGAAAGTCGAAGAGGACGGGCCGGTCGAATCGTCCACCTTGAACGACGAAGAGACCGCCGGCGGCAACGGTCAGAACCAATGCGGCGGTTGCGATCCAGGCGCCGCGCGGGGAGCGACGCCGCGCGCTCGGCGCCGGCGTTTCCGTGACCCCTCCGGGTGTGACCGTCCGGTGCGCTGGTGCCGACTGGCCCTGTTCCAGGCGGTCGAGCCTGCCGAGCACCGCCAGCGCCTCGTCGGACGGCGCTCCTCGATCGATGGCGGTCTGGAGGAGCCGGCGCGCCACGCCGGCCTCGCCACGGCCGAAGGCCGCGAGACCGCTCTGCAGCAGTTCCTCGGATTCACGCTGCCCCTCGGCGAGAGCGCTGCGCGCCCGTTCGATGTATGCGCGCGCGCGAGCGTGACTGCGGTCGAAGAACAGGGCGCGCGTCCAGACGTTGATCGCCTGTTCATACCGGGCGGCAAAGTAATGGTCGAGGCCGGCGAGCAGGAGCTGCTCGATTTTCGCATCACGCTCCGCCGCCGACACCGGCTCGATCGCGCGCGATGGGTCGGTACGAAGCGGATCGGACATAGATTCTGAAGGACGGCTCTGCAGGCGCGGCAAAATTATAGCTTAGAATGCGGCGACGTCGATGGTTATCGAGAGCGTGCCGAATGTGAGTGAGGGCTCGCGTCTGCAGATCGTTGACGCTCTGGCCACCGCCGTCCGATCGACGCCCGGCGTGATGCTCCTCGATCACTCGGCCGATGCCGCGCACAACCGCTCGGTCTTCACGCTGGCCGGCCCGCCTCCCGCCGTCGAGGAGGCCGTCCTGAAACTGTATGCGCACGCCGTCGCGGCCATCGACATGCGGACCCATCGCGGCGTGCATCCGCGGATCGGCGCTCTAGACGTGGTGCCTTTCATTCCTCTCGCGGGAGCGACGCTGGAAGACTGCGTCGATCTCGCGCGGCGCGTCGGCGCGCGGGTCGCAGCGACGCTCCACGTTCCGGTCTACCTCTACGAAGCGGCCGCCACGACGCCGGCTCGCCGGAAACTGGAAGACGTGCGGCGCGGCCAGTTCGAAGGGCTGGCGGCGAAGATGGCCAGGCCCGAATGGGCGCCGGACTTCGGTCCCGCCCTTCCCCATCCGACGGCGGGTGCGACCGTCATCGGGGCGAGACATCCTTTGATCGCGTTCAACGTCAACCTCTCGACCGACCGTCTCGACGTTGCCGCCAGGGTAGCGGCGACCGTACGGCAGAGCAGCGGCGGGATGCCCGCCGTGAAGGCGATCGGAGTGCCGCTGACCGATCGCGGCCTCGTGCAGGTGTCGCTGAATCTGACCAACTACGAAGTGACGCCGATCGAACAGCTGTTCGCGGCCGTCAAAGCCGAAGCCGCCAGACACGGAGTCGAGGTGCTCGAGAGCGAGCTGATCGGATTGATTCCACAGGCGGCGCTGGCCGGCACGACACCAGCCGCGCTGATGCTGACCAACTTCAGCCCCGACCGGATCCTGGAGAGCCGCCTGGCGAGGATCAGCGAGGACAAATGAGCGCTGAACACGCGGCCAAGCACCCAGAACCGGCGGCCAACGACGGACGACCGACATCAACGCCGACACCAACCGACCAACGACCAACGACCAACGACCAACGATCGCTACACCGCTTCCTCCTCGGGGCGGCGCGACGGTGCGATGCCGAATGCGCGCATCTTGCGGTACAGATTGCTTCGTTCGACCCCGAGCACTTCCGCCGTGCGCGACATGTTCCCCTGCTGGTCGGCAAGTGTGCGGAGAATCAGGTCGCGCTCGAACCGGTCGCGCGCCTCGTGCAGCGTCATCCGCTCTGACGAAACCTGGGCGGGCGGGGTGCGCGACGGCGTCCCGGCCTCGAGAAACCCGAGGTCCTCAGCGGCGATCGAGTCCCCCGGCACCATGATCATGAGCCGCTCGATCACGTTGCGCAGCTCGCGCACGTTGCCGGGCCACGGGTAGTGCTGCAGCAGCGAAAACGCCCCCGGGTCGAATCGTTTGACCCGCCGTCCATATTCGCGCGCGAGCTCCGCCATGAAGTGCTCGGCCAGCAGCGGAATGTCTTCGTAGCGGTCGCGGAGCGGCGGCACCGAGATCGGGATCACGTTCAAGCGGAAGTACAGATCCTCCCGAAATCTTCCGTTCCGGATTTCGGTCTGCAGATCCTTGTTCGTCGCCGCCAGCACCCGGGCGTCGACTTTGATCCGGTTGGTGCCGCCAACCGGCTCCATCGTCTGCTCCTGAAGCACGCGCAGAACCTTCGCCTGGGTCTTGAGGCTCATGTCGCCGATCTCGTCCAGGAAGATCGTGCCGCCGTCGGCTACTTCGAACTTGCCGCGCCGATCGGCAACAGCGCCGGTGAAGGCGCCGCGAAGGTGACCGAACAGCTCGCTTTCGATCAGCTCCTCGGGGATGGCGGCGCAGTTGACCTCGACGAAGGTCGCGGTGCGCCGACGACTCAGCGCGTGGACCGTGCGTGCGACCAGCTCCTTGCCGGTGCCGTTCTCCCCGTAAATCAGCACCCGTCCATTGGTCGGCGCGGCCATCGCCACCTGCGCGCGCAGCTGCCGCATCGCCTGGCTCTCGCCCACCATGGTCTGGGTGCGATCGACGCGGGCACGCAGCGCCCGGTTCTCGGCCTCCAGCCGCTGCTGTCGCAGGGCATTGCGCACGACGAGCAGCGTCTTGTCGAGCGATAGCGGCTTCTCGACGAAGTCGAAGGCGCCCATCTTGATCGCCTTGACCGCAGATTCGATGTTGCCGTGGCCGGAGATCAGGACAATCTGCGCATCGACCTGCCGCTCGCGCAATCGTGCCAGCGTCGCCAGCCCGTCCATGCCCGGCAGCCACACATCGAGGAGGATCAGATCGACCGCGCCTCGCGTCACCCGATCCAGACAGGACTCTCCGCTCGGCACCGATTCGACGTTGTACCCCTCGTCCCTCAGCACCCCCGTCAGTGAGCTGCGGACGCCTGGTTCGTCGTCCACCACGAGAATCGTCGGCTTCATCGCTCGCGTTTCACGAAGTCACGAAGACCACAACGGCCACGAGCATCAGGGCCACGGAGCACACGGAGATCGCAACCGAATCGCCGCCCGCTTCGCGCCTTCGCGATGGCCCCTGTCCCCGCTGCCTGCCTCAGCACGGCAGCTCGATGGTGAAACGTGTGCCGCGAGGGACGTTGTCGCCGACGTCGATGTTCCCGCCGTGCTCGGCGATGATTCGCCGGACGATCGCCAGCCCGAGCCCGCTTCCGCGGCGCTTGGTCGAATAGTACGGCAGGAACAGCTTCTCCCGCTCAGCCGCCGGGATGCCCGGTCCATCGTCGGCGACCATGATCCGCACGAGATGGTTGGCCGGCTCGCACTGCGTTTCGACCACGATGTGGCCGCGCCGTTCCATCGCCTCGATCGCGTTGTCAACCAGGTTGATGATCACCCGCCTGATTTGTTCGGGGTCGATCCGCACCACCGGCATCTCGCCCGCCCACCGGCGGGTAATGGTGACGTCGGTGAAGATCCCGTTGTAGAGCCCCAGCGCATGTTCCATCAGCTCGTGCAGCTCGGTGGGAACGGTGCGCGGAGAAGGCATCCGCGCGAACTGCGAAAACTCGTCGACCAGCCCCTTCAACGACTCGACCTCGCCGACGATGGTGCCCGTGCACTCCTCGACCAGCGCTCGCGCGCCCGAGGGCGCGTCGGCAAAATGCCGGCGCATGCGCTCGGCGGAGAGTTGTATCGGCGTCAGCGGGTTCTTGATTTCGTGCGCCAGCCGTCGCGCCACCTCGCGCCAGGCCGCCACCTTCTGCGCCCGGATCAGCGGCGTGACGTCGTCGAGCACGATCACCTGCCCCTCGGCCGACCCGTGGTCATCGACGAACGCCGTGACGACGACGCCGAGGTGCAGCTCGTGATCGTCGCGCAGGATCGCAACCTCCTGGGCGACCGGATCTAGCCGGCTCGGCGACGACCCGGTGAGCAGCGCACCGATCGGCTGAAGACTGGCCGCTGGAACACCTGGCGCAGCGGTTGACCGACAACATGGCGATCGAGGCCGAGCAGGCGTTGGGCGGCCGAATTGATGGTGGTGACGGCGCCGGCAGCGTCGATTGAGATCACGCCGGTGGTGATCCGCTCCAGAATCGTTTCGATGTACCGGCGGCGTCCCTCCACTTCGACGTGCTTGCGCTCCAGCTCGATCGTCGAACGCTCCACACGACGCCGGCTCGTCGCCAGTTCGCCGGCCATCGCGTTGAACGCTTCGGTGAGCGCCCCGAACTCGTCGTTGCTCTGAGGCTCGAGGTGCTGATCCAGACGGCCGGCCCCGATCTCGCGCGCCGCAGCCGCCAGCATCTGCACCGGCTGCGTGATCCGCTTCGCGAGATAGAGCCCCATCCAGGTGGCGCCGACCAGAATCATCAGCGTGACCATGAGAAAGAACGACAGATAGACGCCGGTGAGCGGGCGCTTCAGAACCCGGAGCTGGTTGTAGTCCTCGAAGGCCTGCGTCATGCGCCGCGACCGCGCGGCCATGTCGCCGGTCAGGTAATCGGTCGCCACCACCACCCCCGTGACGACGTCTCCCGGCGTGGAGGTGATGACGGAGGCGGCGTGAAGAAGATCGCCCGACGCGCCAAGCGTCTCGACCGACCGCGTCTCCTCCGCGCCGGCAAGCACTTGCGCGGCCAGCCGGTTGGCCCCCGCCCGGGAATAACCGGCCGGCAGCGCGGGGGCGGCGATGTCGAGAACCGTCTCGAGGCCTGGCGGGCCGAGGTTGGGCGGCGCGATCCGGTAGACCTCGACCATCTGCACGCGCTGCAGCGTGATGTCGGGCGAAATGAGATCTCGAAGCTCGGCGACATCGGGCTGCGCGAGATCGACCGTCGACAGCGTTCGGGCGAGCCGCGTCGCCTGATCGCTGACCTGCAACTGCCGCTCCTGGTAGTAATCGCCTGCGATCTGGTTGGCCGACGAGAGGATCTCGTCCATCGGCGCGTTGAACCACCGTTCGACGCTCGCCTGCAGGAGCTCGCTTCCGACAGCGAGGACCAGAATCGCCGGGACCAGCGTCATGCCGAGCAGCAGGGCGACCAGCTTGGCGCGGAACCTGGCGAACGGGCGGCCGTGCCGCCGCTCCACCACCAGCTTGACGATGTTGCGCGCCAGCACGAAGACGAGCGCGACGAGCATCGTGAGGTCGGCGGCGGTGAGCGCGTAGAGAACGACCTCCGAGAGCACGTCGGGCGAGAGCGCCGGCGGACGGTTGGCGACGGTGAGGATCGCCACCAGCGCCATCACCAGCGCCGCGATGCCGGCCAGTATCAGCCGCGGGTTGTCCCGGAACGGACGGCGACGCGGCGGGGGCGCGGAGGCTGGTCCGGGCACTCGGCTCGGCGCGATGGAGGTGACCGTGGCGGGCACTTCGTCTTCTCTGGGATTCGGGGATCAGGACCCGGGGTCGGGGATCCCCGGGTCCCTACTCCTTGACCTTCAAGAGCTCGTTCAGCTCGCTCATGAACTCGCCGATGTCGCGAAAATGGCGATAGACGGAAGCAAACCGCACATACGCCACTTTGTCGAGCTTCTTCAGTTCTTCCATGACGAAGGCGCCGATGTCCGCCGTGGCGATTTCCTTCTCCGGACGCTCCTGGAGCGTCGACTCCACGCGATCGGCGATCCCTTCGACGGCGGCGAGGCTGACCGGCCGCTTTTCACACGCCCGCAGCAGGCCGGCGATGAGCTTCTGTCGTTCGAACCGCTCGCGGGTGCCGTCCTTCTTCACGACCATGTACGGGATCTCGTCGATCCGTTCGTAGCTCGTGAATCGCTTGCCGCACTCGAGGCACTCACGGCGACGGCGGATGACCTCGCCTTCCTTGCTCTCGCGCGAGTCGACAACCTTGTCGCCCAGGTGGGCACAGTAGGGACACTTCATACGACTACGCGGAGCGCCTGACTTCGGCCTGATCGGCCAGCCGCTGGACGCCTCTCAGGTTCATGCCGGCCTGGGCGGCGAACATCAGCCCGAGCAGGAGCGACGGTCCGACGGTGAAGGCGTGCAGGACAATCGCCGCCCCCACTGCCGCGTCGTCGGGCGCCCCGAAAAAAGTGGTGGCGCCGAGGCGAAACATGGCGTGGAAGCCCCCGACCGCTCCAGGGGTCGGCACCGCGACGCCGATCACCAGCAGCGCCATGATGAGGAACGATCCAGTGAAGGGTACGGCCAGGTGAAACGCAACCGCTGCAGCCCAGGTCCCCATCGCGATGCACAACCACAGCGGAACGGACAGCAGCAGCGCGACCAGGAGACGCCCCGGGCGCCGGATGGCGCCGAGTCCGATGGCGAACTTCTCGGCGACCTCGGCCAGCAGCCCGGCCAGCTTCGACGGCAGCACCTGCTCCAGCTTCTTGAGAGTCGCCGCCAGGCGCGCCGGGTTGCCGGCGAGCACGAACAGCACAACGAGCGCCGCGAGCGCCATGGCGCCGGCGGTGGCGCCGGCCCATTTCACCGCCTCGTAGGCAACCGGGTTGGCGGCCGACAAGTCTGCGCCGGAGAAGAAAACGAAGCTCGCCAGCAGCAGGAGCACGGTGATCATGTCCAGCAGCCGTTCGAGAATAATCGTCGCGAAGGCGCCGGTGGCGCTCAGCCGCTCGTGCCGCGCGAGGAAATACGGGCGAATCACCTCGCCGGCGCGCGCCGGCAGAATGCTGCTGGCCGCGAATCCGACGGCGGTCGCGCGGAAGGCGTTGGCGAACGTCGTCCGACCGAGGGGTTCGAGCAGATACTGCCACCGCCAGGCCCGAATCGCCAGATTCGCGAACATCGTCGCGAGCGACAACGCCAGCCATACCGGCTCGGCGTCGACGATCTGCAGCACCACGCCCCGCAGGTCCACCTTGTACAGGAAGAGGACCAGCAACGCGGCGGCGACCGCGAGGACAAGGATCGTGCGGACATGAGATCGCATGTGGTGGAGCGCCCTCTACTATACCGCTCTAGCGGCGCTGGCGGCCGACTGCCGCTATATGTTGTTGTTGCGAGCCCTCCGTGGTCCCTGTAACATGCGGAGTCTTCTTCGGCCGAGGATTTGACTTGCCGCTGGCCCCCGCTATTCTCCAAACCACACTCGGCCGCCGCGCTCCCGATCGACACGGAAAGGTTCGAGACCTGTACGACTTCGGCGATCGCCTGCTGATCATCGCCACCGATCGCATATCCGCCTTCGACTACGTTCTCGGCTCGGGCATCCCGGACAAGGGGAAGGTCCTCAATCAGATTTCAGCCTTCTGGTTCAACCGCACCCGCGGGATCGTCCAGAATCACCTGCTGTCAACCGATCTGGCGGCGTTCCCCGAGTCGACGCGCGGCGATGGGGCGCTGCTGGCCGGCCGCTCGATGCTGGTCCGGCGCACCGAACCGCTGCCGATCGAATGTGTCGCGCGGGGCTTTCTGTCCGGCTCGGCGTGGAAGGACTATCGAGACACCGGCGAGGTCTGTGGCATTCGACTTCCCGCCGGCCTGCTCGAGTCGTCGCGCCTGCCGGCCCCGATTTTCACACCGGCGACCAAGGCCCAGAGCGGACACGACATCAACATCAGCGAAGCCGCCGCGGGGGCCCTTGTCGAACCGTCCGTGCTCTCCAGGGCCCGCGACCTCACGCTGCGGCTGTACGCCGAGGGGGCCGCTCACGCCGAATCGTGCGGCATCATCGTCGCCGACACGAAATTCGAGTTCGGTCTGCTCCCGGCTGCGGGCGATCATGCATCGCGCCCTGCCGAGGAGCGCCTGATCCTGATCGATGAAGCCCTGACGCCGGACTCGTCCCGCTTCTGGCCTCGGGACGGCTACCGGGCCGGCGGCCCGCAGCCAAGCTTCGACAAGCAGTTCGTCCGCGACTACCTGGAGGGCGTGCACTGGAACAAGCAGGCGCCGGTCCCCTCCCTGCCCGATGAGGTCGTGGTCAGGACCCGCGAGAAGTATGTGGAAGCTTACCGCCGGCTGACCGGACGCGAACTGGCATGATCGCGGAGCGGCTGGAGAAGCTCGTCGAGGAAATGGTCGATAAAGGCGTGCATTTCGAGGACGCCGTCCGCGAGTTCGAGAGGCGGTTCATCGTCCGCGTGCTCGGCCAGTGCGACGGGAGCCTGACCAAGGCCGCCGGATGCCTCGGCATGCACCGCAACACCCTCACCCGCAAAATGGGTGAATACAAGATAAAGAAACGCGGCTAGCACTCACGAGTTGACAGTGCCAGCCGCCAAACTATAATTAGCAGTCGCCAGGAGCGAGTGCTAAGTGCGCCTTGGGCTCGCACGGCGCCCACTTGTCAGGCGGTCCGCAAGGACCCTCATTGCTAAAAGACGGAGTACAGAGCATGAACGTCAGACCGCTGCACGACCGGATCATTGTTCAGCGCCTCGAAGAGGGCGAACAGAAGATCGGCGGGATCATCATCCCGGACACGGCCAAGGAGAAGCCTCAGCAGGGGAAAGTGATCGCCGCCGGCAACGGCAAGGTGAAGGACGACGGCAAGCGCGCGGCGCTCGACGTCAAGGCAGGCGACACGATCCTGTTCGGCAAGTATTCCGGCCAGGAGATCAAGCTCGATGGTGAGGAATATCTCATCATGCGCGAAGACGAAGTCCTTGCCGTGATCGACGACGCGGCCGCCGAGACCAAGAAAAAGAAGTAGCAGCAGGAGAGAAAACGACATGGCAAAACAAATTGTGTACGGCGAGCAGTCGCGCCAGGCGATCCTGCGCGGCGTCAATCAGCTGGCCGACGCGGTCAAGGTGACGCTCGGCCCGAAGGGGCGCAACGTCGTCCTCGACAAGAAATTCGGCTCGCCGACGATCACCAAGGACGGGGTGACGGTGGCGAAGGAGATCGACCTGAAGGACCCGCTCGAGAACATGGGCGCGCAGATGGTCCGTGAGGTCGCCAGCAAGACGTCGGACACCGCGGGTGACGGCACCACGACCGCGACCGTGCTGGCCCAGGCGATCTACCGCGAAGGCGCCAAGAACGTCGTCGCCGGCGCGAACCCGATGGACATCAAGCGCGGCATCGAGAAGTCGGTCGAAGCGATCACCGCCGAGCTGAAGAAGATGTCGAAGCCGGTCAGTGGCAACATGGTCGCGCAGGTCGGCACCATTTCCGCCAACAACGACGAGACGATCGGCAAGATCATCGCCGACGCGATGGACAAGGTCGGCAAGGACGGCGTGATCACCGTCGAAGAGGCGCGAACGCTCGAGACCTCGCTCGACGTGGTCGAGGGGATGCAGTTCGACCGCGGGTATCTGTCGCCCTATTTCGTCACCGATCCGGAGCGGATGGAAGTGGTGCTCGAGAACCCGGTGATCCTGATTCACGAGAAGAAGATCAGCTCGATGAAGGATCTGCTGCCAGTGCTCGAGCAGGTGGCGCGGCTCAGTCGCCCGCTGCTGATCATCGCGGAGGACATCGAGGGTGAAGCGCTGGCGACGCTGGTCGTGAACAAGCTGCGCGGCACGCTGCAGGCGGCGGCGGTGAAAGCGCCAGGCTTCGGCGACCGCCGCAAGGCGATGCTCGAGGACATCGCGACCCTCACCAACGGCCGCGCGATCACCGAGGATCTCGGCATCAAGCTCGAGTCGATCAAGATCGAAGACCTCGGCAAGGCCAAGAAGATCACCATCGACAAGGACAACACCACGATCGTCGAAGGCGGCGGCCTGTCGAGCGCCATCGAAGGCCGGGTCAAGCAGATCCGTGCGCAGATCGAGGACACCACCTCGGACTACGACCGCGAGAAGCTGCAGGAGCGGCTGGCCAAGCTGGTCGGCGGCGTCGCGGTGATCAAGGTCGGTGCGGCGACCGAGACCGAAATGAAGGAAAAGAAGGCGCGGGTCGAGGACGCGATGCACGCCACCAAGGCGGCGGTTGAAGAGGGCATCGTGCCCGGAGGCGGCGTGGCGCTGATTCGCGCGGCGAAGGTTCTCGACAGTCTCAAGCTCGAAGGTGATCAGCAGATCGGCGTGAACATCATCAAGCGCGCGATCGAGGAGCCGATGCGCTGGATTGCGACCAACGCCGGGCACGAAGGCTCGATCGTCGTCCAGCGTGTCCGCGAGATGGGCCCGGACGAGGGGTTCAACGCCCTGACCGACAAGTACGAGAACCTGGTTCAGGCCGGAGTGATCGACCCGGCGAAGGTCGTCCGGTCGGCGCTCCAGAACTCGTCGTCCATCGCGTCGCTCCTGCTCACCACCGAGGCGCTCATCTCCGAGATTCCGGAGGAGAAGAAGGACGCGCCAGCGATGCCGGGCGGCGGCGGTATGGGGGGGATGTACTGACGCGTGAAATTAGGAGTTGGGAATTGGGAATGAAGAATTCGTGACGAGGTCTGGCCGGTCGAGAATTCTGCATTCAGAAATTTGACGTTCCCGATTCAAGATTTCTCGTTCTCCGTTCACACTGAAAAGGCCCGGGCGCGCACAAGCCGCCCGGGCCTTTTTTCTCTGCCGGGCCTGCTCAACCCGGTCTTGCCAGGCGGCTGCCCCAGCTCTGAGCTCAGCGAAGCGTGAACTCCATCTCGATGGTGATCTGCACCGACACCGGCTGGCCGAGGCGCGTGCCTGGGCGGAACATCCACTGGCGGGCGGCCTTGATGGCCTCCTGATCCAGACCGAACACCGGATCGAGCGACTTCACCACCTGCACATCGGTAATGCTGCCGTCGGGGCGGACGACACACTGCAGCCACACCGTGCCCTGAATCTTCGCCCGCATGGCGTCGGAGGTGTACGCCGGCTTCACCTCGCGCACCTTCACCGGGATGGTGACGCCGTTGCCCGGCTGATAGACACCGCCCCCCGTGCCGCCTCCCGAACCCTGACCCAGCCCGGAGCCGGTGCCCGATCCGATCCCCGATCCGCGTCCCGACCCTGCGCCTCCTCCCGCGCCACTTCCCTGTGACGGGGTTGGAGGACCGGGCGGCGCCTCAATCGCGCCCGGCAGCTCCAGCGCCGAAGCGGACAGCTCCTGGGCGGGGATATTGAGCTGCGCAATCGGTTCGGGCTCGACCCTGGCCTGCTTGAGCGGCTCGATCTGAACGGGCTTGCTGACGGGGACGGTGATCTTGTCCTTGCCGGGCAGCTCCGCCTGTCGCGGCGGCTCTTTCATCTGATTGCCGCCGCCGCCACCGCCGCCGCCGGGCCCTGGCTGACTGAGCCACACGATGTTGCTGTTCGGCTCCTCCGGAAGGATTGCCGGTGTGCCCGCCATGCTGACTCCGTACCGGCTCAGCGCGACCACCAGCAGGACGGCGACGATCTGCATGACGAACGAAGTGAGAAATGCCGGCCCGAGCCGCTTGGACTGCTGCTCGAGGCTGAACACGACTTCCGGGGGGTGTGCCCCTTCCACGTGAACCGAGAGATGCCCGGCGGACACGTTCGTGCGAGCTCCGCCTGATTGAAGGGTCTCTACCATGGGGACTTGAATATCTCTCGTGGAAATATTGTGGCGCACGGGTGTCAACGAGGCAACTGCAAAAGAAATGCCTCTCGGGCTGCTCCGGATCTGCTGGGACGAACCGCTCGAGAGACGGTTTCCGTCACCGGGAGAAGGCATGTGGGCCTGACGCGGTAAAGTGCTGCCGAGTCGCCAGCACCGTCGGCGTTTTGCCTTGCGCGTGCTGGGGCGGGTGCCGCGAGATGCGAGATGAGTGCCGCGAGATGCACGAACGACGCGCGGGATGCGGCGCCTGAGGGGCTCGTGATATCGTTGCGCGCATGATCCAGGTCGAGACTGGCCGCTTCACCGTCGGGGTGTTTCAGGATGTCGCGTGGGCGCAGAAGGGTCTTGGAGCGCTCATTGCCGCGGGGCTGCCGTCCGCGTCGTTGAGCATCATGGCGAAGGAGAGCAGCGAGGTGGCATCGCTCATCGAGACGGTCCTTGGCGGGCCGGGCGAGCGTGTCGAATCGGGCGCCGTCGGGGCGGTGCTCATGAAAGGTCCCATCGTCGCCCCGCTGCAGGGCGCGGCCCGCGATCTGGCGACGCTCGGGCTCGCCGGAACCATGCGCCGCGTCGGATTCCAGTCGCACGATGCGCGCATCTTCGAAGCACTCACCGCTCGAGGCGGAGTGCTGGTGGCGATCCACAGCGAGCCGCGCGCCGCCGACGCGCTCGCCGTGCTGCATTCCTACGGCGCAGGCAACGCCGCGATCGGCGCATGGACGGGACGCGTCTGACGCACGCGGTACAGTTGGTCTTTTGGTCGTTGGTCATTGGGTCGTTGGTCATTGGGTCGTTGGTCATTGGGTCATTTGGTGATCTGTCGATGAAATGACACGGTACATGTGGTCATCTGGTGATTTGGTCATGAAATGACCACAAGGAAATGACCAGATCAATGGCCAAATGACTCAATGACCCATGACCAATGACCAAGTGACCAATGACCAAGTGACCAACTGGCCTATCGCGCCAGGTATCCCTCCCGGGCGCGAACGCGCACCCCGGGACGATTCACGGTGACGCGAATCGATCGCCAGGCCGGGCCCTCTGTCATCGGCCGCGACGGCGTATAGCCAAGCAGATACTGCGATCGGAGCTCGCGCGCAATCGTGGACAGCGTGGAAGGCAGGGTGCCGACATCGGCGGCCTGGAACGATCGCCCGCCGGTCGCCGATGCCAGCCCGGTGAACAGTGACGGAGGCTCCCGGGCCAGCGCCACGGGATACACCAGCACGTCGGCTCTGCGTGCCCGCTCGATCACGTCGGCCGCGCTCGCGAGGCTGTATCGATCCCTGCCGTCGGACAAGAGCACCAGCGCCCGGCGTCCATGGCCAGCCTGGATCGACGAGAGCGCCGCAAGCACGGCGTCGTGGAGCGGGGTGGTCCCCCACCGGCGCAATCTCGCGAGCGCCTCGCCGGCCGCGCCGCGGTCCGCCGACAGCGGGTGCAGAACCTCGTTCTCGCTGCCGATGGCGAGCAGCATCACTTCGTCCCGGGGCCGCAACTCGCGCAGCCAGCCCTTCACCGCCGATGCCACACCGGCCACGTGCGCCTCGGAGATACTGAAGCTCCGATCGATCGCCACCGCCAGCGCGAGCGGAAGCTCCCCGCCGCGAACGAGCCGATCACCTCGGGTTCGCCGCCTTCCTCGATCGCGAAATCCTGCTCGCTCAGTCCAGAGACCGGCTCCCCTCGAGCATCGGTTACCGTCGCGTAGACCTCGACGGCGTTGACGGCCGTCGCAAACTGCGCCGCCGGCAGTCCGGATCCCGCCATCCGCGACAACCCTATCGCGCTGATGGCGAAGGACATAAGGAAACGGGAAGTGCCGCGGCGGGCTGGAGGTGGTACAATCTGACCGGTTCCCCGGACCCAGCAACACCGCGGGCGGCGTTTCTGATTTCCACCGGGGCGGAGTGTCACCATGGGACGTCTGGGCATGCCCGAACTGATCATTATTTTTCTGATCGTCATCGTAATCTTCGGCGCCAACCGGCTGCCTGGGCTCGGGAAGGGCATCGGCAGCGCGATCCGGAACTTCAAGAACGGGATCAAGGACGAAACAGCCGACGACAAGAGCTAGCGGCGTTTCGTTTTCTTCCTTTCGTTTCGTCCCGGCCGCCCCTTCTTCTTGCGTTCCACCCGCTTGGGCTGCGCCTTCGACCGGCGCGCGCCGCGCTCGCCCTGCCTCAAACGGTTCAGAATCTCGACCAAACCCAGATCGATCTGCCGCACCTCCATGTTGACGCGAACGACCTGAACCTTCACTTTGTCGCCGAGCCGGTAGGTCTTCTGGGTGTTCTCGCCGCGCAGCATGTGAGCGGTGTCGATGAACCGGTAGTAGTCGTCGGCCATCGTCGAGACGTGAACCAGGCCCTCGACGTAGTGCTCGACCAGCTCGATGAACAGACCGAACGCGGCGACCCCGGTGACGTAGCCTTCGAATTCATCGCCGACCTTGTCGGCCATGAACTTCACCTTCTTCCACTGCAGCAGCTCGCGTTCGGCGTCGTCCGCCCGGCGCTCCATTTCCGAGGTGTGGCGCGCCACCTCCGGCAGATCCTCCGACCACTCTTCGCGGCGCTCGGCGGTCAGGAGCCCGTGGCGCGAGGCGCGCAGCGCACGGTGCACCACGAGATCGGGATAGCGGCGGATCGGCGACGTGAAGTGGGTGTAGCTCGGGGCCGCCAGCCCGAAGTGGCCGGCGTTCTCCGGCGCATACCGCGCCTTCTGCATCGTGCGCAGCATCAGGAAGGCAATCGGCTTCTCTTCCGGCTTCCCGTGAATGCGCTCGATCAGCTTCTGGAAATGGCGGGGCCGCAACGCCGTCAGCGATGCGCCGAGGCTGAGCCCGAAGCCCGAGATGAAGTCTTCGAACTTCGCGATCTTGAGCACGTCCGGCTCTTCGTGGATGCGGTACAGCGCCGGCGCGTCCTGCGCTTCCAGATGGGTCGCGACGGTCTCATTGGCGAGCAGCATGAACTCTTCGATCAGGCGGTGGGCGACGTTTCGCTGCAGCGCGATGATCGCTTCCACCACGCCACCGGCGTCGATGATCACCTCCGCTTCGTTCAGGTCGAAATCGATCGAGCCGCGGCGCTTGCGGGCGTCGTTCAGGACGTGGAACAGCTCCCGCATCAGCTCGAACGACGGTACCAGCGGCTCGTACCGCTTGATCAACTCGGGATCGCGGTCGGTCAGAATGCCGTTCACCGCGGTGTAGGTCATCCGCTCGTTGCTGTTGATCACCCCGTCGTGGAACTCCGAGCGCACCACCTCCCCGCGACGCGTCACCTCCATGAAGCAGGACTGCACTAGCCGATCGACCTGCGGGTTCAGGCTGCAGAGCCCGGTGGCGAGCTCGGACGGAAACATGTGCACGGCGCGCTCGGGAAAATACACCGAGGTGCCGCGATCGTACGCCTCGCGGTCGAGGGCGCTTCCCTCCTGCACGTAGTGCGAGACGTCGGCGATGTGGACACCCAGCCAGAAATTGCCGCCCGGCAGCCTCTCAATCGTGATCGCATCGTCGAAATCGCGAGCGTGCTCGCCGTCGATGGTGACGGTGACCTGCTCGCGGAAGTCCGATCGCCCGCGAATGTCCTTTTCCGACACGCTGCCGCCAAGGCGAACCGCCTCAGCGACCGCTTGGGGTGAGTGCGCGTCGGGGATGCCGTGCTTCCTGATGATGATTTCGGTGTCGACGCCTGGCGCGTCGATGTCACCGAGCACGTCCGCGACCCGGCCGATGGCGCCGCGCGAAGAGGTCGGCCAGCGGGTGAGCTCGATGGTCACCATCTCGCCGGGCGTCGCACCGCTTTCCTGTCCAGGCGGAATCAGCACGTCCATCAGGACGCGGCGATCGAAGGGCACGACGAAGCCCATGCCGTCCTCGTTCCGGTCGTAGCGGCCCACCAGCCACGTGTTGCCGCGGTCGAGGATGCGGATAATCCGCCCTTCGACGCGGCCGCCGTCCTTGATCCGCTCGATGCGCACGACGACGCGGTCGCCGTGCATCGCCTCGTTCAGGTGGGGGTTCGCGACGTAGATGTCGCCGCTGCCGCCCTCGAGCGGCCGCTCGGGTCGGACGAACCCGTAGCCCGCCGGATGCGTCTCGAGGGCGCCGACATACAGATCCATCTTCTCGGGCAGGCCGAAGCGCTGGCCACGAATCTGGATGAGGTCGCCCGAGCCCACCAGCGATTCCAGGTGGCGCTTGAACGAGGCACGCTCTTCGCGCGGAATCTTGAGGAGCTGCAGGAGCTCGCGGGTGCCGGCGGGATGGTGGACCCGCTCGCGCATCTGCGCAAGGACTTGATCACGAGAAAGCATGAAAATTCAGGCTAGCAGAATTATCTGGAGATCGCCGACATTGGTGCCGGTCGGACCGGTGTGAATGAGATCGCCCAGCGCGTCGAAACATGCGTAGGCGTTGTTGTCCCGAAGATACGCCTCGAAGGGCCGCAGGCCGGCGTTCTCCGCGCGCGCGCAGGTCGTGGAATCGGCGATTGCCCCAGCAGCGTCGGTGGGACCGTCGATGCCATCGGTGCCGGCGCTGCCGAGCACGATGTCGGTGCCTGGCTGCCGGAGGAGGTCGGCGGCCGCCAGGGCAAACTCCTGGTTGCGGCCGCCGCGGCCGTCTCCCTGGACCGTCACGGTCGTCTCGCCGCTCGAAATCACACAGGTCGGGCGCGGCAACGACGCGGCGCGGAACAGCACCTCCCGGAGATGCCTGCGCGCGGCGTCCCGCGCTTCGCCGGTCACCGGCGTCCCCATCGTCAGCACGGCATACCCGCGTCGCCGGGCGAGGTCGGCCGCACCGCGCATCGCGTCGCCGCGGCCGCCGACAATGGTCACCGTCGAGTGACCGAGACGTGGATCGCCCGGCTTGGGCGTTTCCGCGAATTCACCCGCCGACCCACCGATGAGACGGTCGACGACCGCACGAGGATAAGCGGCCATGCCGCCGAACCGCACGAGCACGTCGCACGCCTCCTCGAACGTCGTCGCATCCGGAACGGTCGGCCCCGAGGCAATCACGCTCGGATTGTCGCCGACGACGTCCGAGACGACGAGGGAGTCACAGCGCGCCTTCGATGAGGCGCCGAGCCATCCACCCTTGATCGAGGAGAGGTGCTTCCTGACGGTATTGAGGGCGACGATGTCGGCGCCGGCCTGAAGGAGCACCGTCGTGGCGCGCCGCTTGTCCGACAGGGTCACACCGGCCGCCGGCACCGCCATCAGCGACGAGGCGCCGCCGGAAAGCAGGATCAGCAGGCGCTCGCCGGTCTGGGCCTCGCGCGCCATCGCCAGCGCATCGCGGCCGGCCCGCTCGCTCCCCTCGCCCGGCTGCGGGTGTTGTCCGGCCATCGCTCTGAACGGCGCTGGCATCTCAATCGCCGACGGGGCGATCACCAGACCGGCCGCGGTTCGCGCGCCGAGAACGTCATACGCCGCCATCGCCATGGCGGCGGCGGCTTTCCCGGCGGCGATCACGCGATACGGCGCGGGGTCGATCTCGCGCAAGGCACGTCGGACGAGGAGGCCGGCATCGGCAGCACGAATCCCGGCCCGTACGAACGCCAGGAGATCGTCGCGAAGCAGAGCGAGCGAAGGTGTCAGTGACTGTGTCTGGGATCTGACCAGGCGGAAAGCCCGGTGACGACGTCGAATTTCTTCAGGAGACGGCTGACCACTTCGTCAGCATCGTCCTTGGAGCACAGTTGCTCGAGCTGTCCGAGGATCCGCGTCAGTGCCGCTTCGACGTCGGTGATGGCGCTCTCTGAGAAGTAGGCGCGGTGCTGCTGGAGGCAACGGTGATGTTTGACGAACTCTTCTCGGTAAAACTCCGTAAGCGGGTGCTGCGCGCTGATCGGCCTCGAATGGGTCACGAAGCGTGGCATGCAGAGTCCTCGAGTTGAATTGGCGATCGTTTCATCAGTGTAGAGCCGCGCCAAAAGACCTGTCAAGACCGTGTAACGCCTGGCCCGCCCCGAGCTGCGACCAGTCCACCGAGGCATCCGACGGCCATGCCTCCCAGGAGGAGCAGCACGCACAGCTCGGGCGCGAGGAACCGCACCGATGACAGGTTGACGGCGGCCGCGAGCGGCGCGAGGTAGCGGCCGCGAATCGCGACGAACACAATCGCGAGCGCGGCGAGCCCGGCCGCCGCGCCGAGGCCTCCCAGCAGGAAGCCTTCCATCACGAACGGACCATCCACATACGCCGGCGGGGCGCCGACGAGCCGCATGATTTCGAGCTCGTCGCGCCTGGCGTACAAGGCCAGACGCACCACGTTCGCGACCGTCAGCGCGGCTGCGACCGTGAGCACGCCGCCCAGAATGAGGCCGACGGCGCGAACGGCGCCGACCGCGCGGATGAGACGATCCAGCCACTCCCGATCGAATCGCACATCCGCCACACCAGCCGTGGCGCGAAGGGAGGCGATGAAGGGGTCGGTCGCCGACCGCGCCTGTTCGGTGGGCTGCAGCCGGACCTCGTACGACGCGGGCAACGGATTGTCGCCCAGCGTGTCGGCGGTGGCCGCCAGGTCGGCGAACATCTGCTTGAAGCGGAGGAGCGCGTCGGCTTTCGAAACGAACTCGTACTCCGCGACAACCTCCCGGTTGGCGAGCAGCCCTTCGATCTGCGGGCGGGCGGCGCTTCCGGCATCGTCGGTCAGGTAGATCGACATCTCGGCGGCGCGGCTCCACTCGTGAGCCAGTCGTTCGAGGTTGGAGGTGGCGACCAGGAATCCGCCGAGCACGAACAGCGCGACGGCGACCGTTGCCGCCGAGAGCGACCCCGACTGCCGTCCGCGCCACAAGCTCGTGGTCGCCTCGTCGAAGGCGTAGCCAAGGACGCCCATTTCAGGCGACCTCCACCACGCGGCCGTGGTCGAGTGTGATCGAGCGCCGGCCGACGCGCCGGATCAGCTCGCGGTCATGGGTCGCGACGATCACGGTCGTCCCGCGAGCGTTGATCTCGCGGAACAGGTTCATGATGTCGAGGGAAAGATCGGGGTCGAGATTGCCGGTCGGCTCGTCGGCGAGCACCAGATGGGGATCGTTGACCAGGGCGCGCGCGATCGCCACGCGCTGTTGCTCGCCGCCAGACAGCTCTTCAGGATGGGCGTTCATGCGATGCTGGAGACCGACCCACTTCAGCACCTGGAAGGTCTTTCGTTGCTGAGCCGCAAGCGGCACCCCGTTGACCCGCATCACGAACGCAACGTTCTGAAAGACCGAGAGGCGGGGAATCAGCCGGAAATCCTGGAACACGAACCCAATCGTGCGCCGGTAGGCCTGGACTTCTGAGGGGCGGAGGTCCTGAATGCTGCGGCCGCTCACCTTCAGCTCGCCTTCGCTTGGCAGCTCCTCGCGCAGGAGGAGGCGAAGGAATGTCGACTTCCCAGCCCCGCTCGGACCGGTGAGGAAGAGGAACTCGCCCTTGTCGATCGACAAGGACAGATCGCGCAGCGCGTAGACCCCGCGGCCGTAGAGCTTTGATAGGTGATTACTCTCTATCAAGCTGCCGGCGCACCTGAAGCCGCTGATGTGTCACGTGTCAGAGGAGTACACCTCGAGTATACCACCCAAGCTTCTCTACGTGCCCGGTGACCCGCCCCCCAGCTCACGCTTGAGCAGCTCGTTCACCCGCCTGGGATTGGCCTTCCCTGCCGTGGCCTTCATCACTTGACCGACCAGAAAGCCAAGCGCCGCCGCCTTGCCGGCGCGAAATTGCGCGACGGCATCGGCGTGCTCGCTCAGCACCGAGGTGATCCGCTCGAGGATCTGGGCCTCGTCGTCAATCTGCGACAGGCCCTCGGCCTCGACGATCTCGGCGGCGTCACGTCCGGAGGCGCACATCTTCTCGAACACCCCTTTCGCCATCGCGCCGCTGATGGTGCCGCGGTCGATCAGCTGAAGCAGGCTGGCCAGCCTCGCAGCGGTGACCGGCGCATCGGAGATCTCGCGGCCGTTGTCGTTCAACGCGCGCGCGAGCTCGCCCATCATCCAGTTGCTGACCATCTTCGGTGAGCCGCCGGCCGCGACCGCCTGCTCGAAGTAGTCGGCCAGCGCCCGCGACTCGGTCAGGTGGCCGGCGTCGTATTCCGGCAGCGCATGCTGTTCGATGAACCGCCGGCGCCGCGCGTCAGGCAGCTCGGGCATCGCGCGCCTCAAGGCGTCCACGCGATCGGCGTCGAGGACGACCGGCGGCAAATCGGGTTCCGGGAAGTAGCGGTAGTCGTGCGCTTCTTCCTTGCTTCGCATCGAGACGGTCCCGCCGGAGGCCGCATCGAACAGCCGCGTTTCCTGCCGCACGCGGCCGCCCTCCCTGAGCAGCTCGATCTGGCGATCGATCTCGTACTCGAGGGCCTTCTGGAGGAACCGGAACGAGTTCAGGTTCTTCACCTCGGCCTTCGTGCCGAAGGCGCCGCTGCCGGCCGGACGCACCGACACGTTGGCGTCGCAGCGGAGGCTTCCTTCTTCCATGTTGCCGTCGTTGACGCCGAGCCAGACCAGAATCGCCCGCAGCCGGGCAAAAAAGGCCGCCGCCTCCGGGGCGGATCGCAGATCGGGCTCGGTCACGATCTCGATGAGCGGCACGCCACTGCGGTTGAAGTCGACGTAGGTCTTGCGATCGGAATCGCTGAAGCCCTCGTGCAGCGATTTGCCCGCGTCTTCCTCCAGATGGACGCGGGTGATGCCCACCCGGCGGATGCCGTCGCCCACCGTGTACTCCAGGGCGCCCTGGCTGGCCAGCGGCAGCTCGTACTGCGAGATCTGGTAGCCCTTGGGCAGATCCGGATAGAAGTAGTTCTTGCGCGCGAAGATTGACCTGTCGTTGATGCGGCAGCCGAGGGCCAGCCCCGCTCGCACGGCAAAATCGACCGCGGCGCCATTGAGCACCGGCAGCGCACCGGGGAACCCCAGGCAGACCGGGCAGACGTGCGTGTTCGGCGGGGCGCCGAAGACGGTGCTGCACCCGCAGAAGATCTTCGAAGCCGTCTGCAGCTGCGCGTGAATCTCCAGGCCGATGACGGCCTCAAACGGCATCGGACGCCAAACACCAGAAATTGCAGGCTGGCAGGATGGCGGGATGGCAGGATGGCCGGATGGCAGAACTACAGCTTCTTGCCATCCGACCTTCTTGCCATCCTTTCCATCCGGTCCATCCTGCAATCACTGCCATCCTGCCATCCTGTCATCCCTGCACTACATTCGCTCAGACGTGCGGTCCTGCCGTTCTTACGTCCGCGGCGACCGCGCTCTCGAAGGTCCTGAAGTTTTCGGCAAACATGGCGGCGAGCTTGCGCGCCTGGGCGTCGTAGTCGGCCTTGTTGGCCCAGGTGTTGCGCGGGTTCAACACGTCGGCCGGAACATTCGGGCACGATTGCGGCACGTCGAGGTTGAAAATCGGATCGCGCTCGAAGCGCATGCCGTCGAGGACGCCCGACAACGCCGCATGAATCATGGCGCGCGTGTACTTGATCTTCATCCGCGAGCCGGTCCCGTAGGGCCCACCGGTCCACCCGGTGTTCACCAGCCAGACCCGCGCCTGGTGCCGCTCGATCCGCTCGCCGAGCATCCCGGCGTACCGGCTCGGCGGCAGGGGGAGGAATGGCGCACCAAAACAGGTGCTGAACGTCGCCTTCGGCTCGGTGACCCCCTTCTCCGTGCCCGCCACCTTGGCGGTGTAGCCCGAAAGAAAGTGATACATCGCCCCGGCCGGCGAGAGGCGCGAGACCGGCGGCAGCACGCCGAACGCGTCGGCGGTAAGCATGACGATGTTCCGCGGATGGGTCCCCTGGCCCGATGGGACGGCGTTGCTGATGAAGCTGATCGGATAGGCGGCGCGGGTATTCTCGGTGAAGCGATCGTCGTCGAGGTTGAGCCGCCTGGTCTCGGGATCGATGACCACGTTCTCGAGCACCGTGCCGAATCGGCGCGTGGTCGCGTAGATCTCGGGCTCGGCTTCCGCCGACAACCGGATCGTCTTGGCGTAGCAACCCCCTTCGAAGTTGAACACGCCATGGTCGCTCCACCCGTGCTCGTCGTCGCCGATGAGACCGCGCTCGGGATCGCTCGACAAGCTCGTCTTGCCGGTGCCGGACAACCCGAAGAAGAGCGCGACATCACCAGCTGATCCGACGTTTGCCGAACAGTGCATCGGCATCACACCGCCCAAGGGCAGCAGGTAGTTCAGCGTGCTGAAGACCGACTTCTTGATCTCGCCGGCATAGCTGGTCCCGGCAATCAACACCAGTCGCTCGGCGAAGTTCAGCGCAACGACAACCTCCGAATTGGTGCCGTGGCGGGCCGGATCGGCGCGGAAGCTTGGCGAGTCGACGATCGTGAGCTGCGGAACCTGGCCGGTCTGAGCGTCAGGATCGACGATCAGCAGGTTGCGGGCAAACAGGCTATGCCACGCGTATTCGGTGATCACACGGACCGGCAGACGATACCTGGGATCGGCGCCGGCATGGCAATCCTGGACGAAGATCTCCGCTCCGGACATCGAGGCGAAAAGGTCGCGCCGGAGCGCGTCGAAATGAGCCACTGACATCTCCCGGTTCGACCCCCCCCAGGCGATGTCCCGTTCACTCGACGGCTCTCGAACGATGAACTTGTCGTTGGGGGATCGGCCGGTGTGGTGGCCGGTGCGACAGACGAGCGGACCGTCTGCAGCCACCAGCCCCTCGCGTCTCCGGATCGCTTCCTCGTAGAGGGCCGCCCCCGTCAGATTCCAGGACGGGCGCGCGTCCTGAATGCCCTCGTCCTGAAGGGAGCGGTCCTGCTCAGTCCGCAAACTCATTGATGGCTCCTAACGTATAGAGTCCAAGGAACATACGCGAAAGTGGGAATCGTACTCGTCCTTTTCGAACGAAGTCAATAAACGGGCCCGGTCTGCGGTAAACTTGTAAACACCAGCGTCGCGGGACCGTAATCCCCTATGAGTGAACCACGCATCACACGACAGAGCGACCTCGCCCCGTCCCCGGCGGAGCCTGTGGTGCCCGCAGGGCGTCGCGCCGCCTCGCCGGCTGTGTCCGACGACACGCGTCTCGCGGTCGAAATCCGCGGCCTCGTCGAGCACGGCAACATGGACGAGGCACGTGAGCGCTACAGCGGCCTCGTCGCCGTGCATCAGCGCCGCGCTTCCCGGATCGCGTATCAGTACCTGCGCGACACAGCCGAGGCGGACGAAGCGGTGCAGGATGCCTTCGTCAAGGCTTTCAGCCATCTTACGTCGTACCGTGAGGCCTGGCCCTTCGAGGTCTGGCTCACTCGTATTCTCATCAACGGCTGTCTCGACCGTCGCAAGGCGCGGGCTCGCCGCGACCGGTGGTTTGCACCGGCGGATGCGGCAACCGGACTCGCAGAATCCACGCCGGCATTCGGCGGCGCCGGCGATCTCGATCCCGAGGCGCGGCTCCTTGCGCGGGAGCGCCGTGCCCGGTTGGCCGCCGCGATCGATCGGCTCGACGGCCGCCAGCGCAGTGTCTTCATGCTATGCCATTTCGGCGACTGCACACCCCGCGAGGTCAGCGCCATGACCGGGCTCAACGAATCAACGGTCCGCGTGCACCTGTTCCGTGCCGCGCGCAAGCTGCGGGGCTTCCTGGGAGGCAAACCGTGATCGCGCGCACCCATCATCTGCACGACGAGCGGCTGTTCGACTGTTATCTCGCCGAGCAGGCGGGAGACGTCGTCGATCCGCCGGCGGCGGAGCATCTGTTCGAATGCGCCCAGTGCGCCGCGCGCTTCGACGAGCTGGCGCACTTCATGGACACCGTTCGAGCCGACGGCGAGGCCCAGGCTGACGAGATCTTCACGCCGGAACGCCTCTGGAACCAGCATCAGGCGATTCTCCATCGGCTCGAACAGGTCGGGCGGCCGGCGCGCGTCATCAGCTTCCCGGATAAGATAAGCCGGCGCGTCGCCGGAGCGACCACACGGGTCACGCCCCGCTGGCTCGCGGCGGCGGCCGCGGCGGGCCTGTTTGTCGGCGTCGCCGTCGGTGGCATGTTCTTCGACAACGGCGTCCAGGTGAACCCCGATTCCACGATCATGGCTCGCAGCAAACCGGCGCCGGTCTCGTCCGCCACGCCGCCAGTTCTCGTGACCACCCCCGCCTCCATGGCGGTGCCGGCCGACGACGAACGCTTCCTCGTAGAGCTCGAGGAAGCGCTTCAGAACCCCGGCACACGCGAGCTGCTGCCCTTCGACGCGCTGACGCCCCACGTGCGCGACATCAGCGTCCGGCTGCAATAGCAGCCCGTGCCTTCCCTGATTTTCCGCAAGGGGCTCGACCTGAAGGATGCCGTCGCCGGCATGCTGGCCGAGAACTATCACAGCGACGTCATCGACCGGATCAAGGAAGCGGACTACCGGTACGAGGCCGGGCGTCTCACCGTCCACCTGGCGCGGGAGTTCGGTTTCTGTTACGGCGTCGATCGCGCCGTCGACTACGCGTATCAGACCCGGCGGCGCTTCCCCAATCGCCGGGTCTACCTCACCGGCGAGATCATCCACAACCCGCATGTCAACGAGAAGCTGCGGGCGATGGGCATTCGCTTCCTGTCGGATCCGTCGGACCCGATCGACCACCTGCGGCCGGCCGATGTCGTCATCCTGCCGGCCTTCGGGGTGACGACCAGCCTGCTGCAGCACCTGGACCGGATCGGGTGCACCCTCATCGACACCACGTGTGGATCGGTCCTCAACGTGTGGAAGAACGTGCGCCGCTACGCGGAGGGCGGCTACACGTCGATCATCCACGGCAAGGTCTGGCACGAGGAGACACAAGCGACGGCGTCACAGGCGGTCGCCTACGGCGGCCGCTACCTCGTGGTGTTCGACGGCGCCGAGACCGACGTCGTGTGCGCGTACATCCGCTCGGGCGGCAATCGGGACGCGTTCCTGGCGCGGTTCGCCAGCGCCGCGTCGGCCGGGTTCGATCCCGCGCGCGATCTTCAGCGCATCGGCCTGGCGAACCAGACGACGATGCTGATGTCCGAGTCGCTCGCCGTCGGCGAGCTGCTCAGGGCCGCGATGATCGATCGCTGGGGGGAATCGGCGCTCGCATCGCACTATCAGGCGTTCGACACCATCTGCAGCGCGACGCAGGATCGACAGGACGCGGTGGTGACGTTGCTGCAGGAGCACCCGATCGATCTCATGGTCGTGATCGGCGGCTACAACAGCAGCAACACGGCAAACCTGGCGCGCATGTGCGCCCAGGCCCATCCGACCTACCACGTGGCGGAGCCCGACTGCCTCGTGTCGAGCGACGAAATCCGGCATCGTCCGGTCGGGTCGAAAGTAGAGATTGTGTCGAAAGGGTGGCTGCCCCCTGCCGGTCCGGTCCGGGTTGGGCTGACATCGGGCGCGTCGACTCCCGACAACCTTGTCGGAGCGGTCGTGGCCAAGCTCGAAGCCTTCTGCGGCTAGCCACTGTGGTTGCCGCGTGCTCGATTTTTCTGTCGCCAGGCTAAACACATCCTGAGGGAGCGCCGTATTTCTTTACGAACCAGCTTTCCAGAGGTTTGCCTCAATGATGACGTGTTCGCGCCGTCAGCTCATCTGCTCGGTGCTCCTTCTACTGGCCGTCGCACCCCTAGCCGCCCAGTCGCTCACAGCCAAAAGGCTGCCGTTTCCGTGGTGGAAATCCGAGCCGTTCAAGAAGGAGATCGGTCTTTCCGCGGATCAGTCCGGACGAATCGAGAAGATTTGGGAAACCACGCGCCCCGAGCTCAGGGTCGAATGGGACGAGCTCTTGAGGCTCGAGAGCAAGCTCTCCCATCTGATTCAGAAGGATGCGGACGAGGCGGTCCTCTCACGCCAGATTGATCGGGTGGAAAGCGCCCGCGCGAACGCGAACAAGACCCGATCGATCATGCTCGTCCAGATGTTGAAGGTGCTGACGCCCGAGCAGCGCGTCCAGTTCAAGGTGCTTCACGACCGCTGGCAACGGGACCGCGAGAAGCGCCCGCCCAACACCACCCGGCGGGATGAGTGACGCCTCACCGCGGGATGAACAACGCCCCAACAGTGAACCGTCCAAGAGGGATAGTCGAGATGAAACGGAATGGATTGACGTGGGCGGCGCTGGCCACCCTCATGACGCTGGCCAGCGTCCCACACGCGTCGGCGCAACGCACGACTGACGAATATGTTCAGGAGCTCATTCGAGAGGCGGCGGCGCGTGCCGGCGTGAGCCAGCCCTCGGCCGGAGCCGGCAGCACGGGCCAGACCACAGCTCAGGCGACGGCGTCGGGGCGATCGGTCGTGCAGTTGACGCTCGACGAAGCGATCAAGCTGGCGCTCGATCGCAATCTCGACATCTCGGTCCAGCGGCTCAATCCGCAGGCCTTTGATTTTTCGCTCGCCGGGCTTCGCGCCACTTACCGCCCGACCGTCACCTCGCAGTTGGCGCAACAGTCGAACACCAACCCGTCGACGCAGACGATTCAGGGCGCCGCGGCGGGAACCGGGATCACCCAGGGTCAGGCGACCTACAACGCCGGTATCGCGCAGAACATCCCCTGGGGCGGCGGCAACTTCGCTGTCACGCTCAACAACAACCGGCAGTCCACCACCAGCCCGACCGCGCTGTTCGATCCCGCCTACAACACGAACTGGTCGGCGTCGTTCACCCAGCCGCTGCTGCGCAACTTCAAGACCGACACCACACGACAGCAGCTCGTCGTGACCAAGCTGAATCAGGACATCTCCGAGATTCAGCTCCAGTCCACCATCATCAACACGCTCGCGAACGTCCGGAACGCCTACTGGGACCTGGTCTTCGGTGTGCAGTCGGTGGAAGTGGCGCGGCGGTCGGTGGAGCTGGCCGAACGGCTGGTGTCGGACAACCGGGTGCGCGTCGAGATCGGGACGATGGCGCCTATCGACGTGGTGCAGGCGCAGGCGCAGGCAGCGACGCAGCGGCAGAACCTGGCGGTGGCCGAGGGCACGCGGCGCACGACGGAGCTTGCCCTGAAACGGCTGATTGTGAGCGGGACGCAGGATCAGAACTGGAGCGCCACCATCGAGCCGACCGATCAGCCGGATTTCGTGCCGGCGCCGATCGACGTGACGGCCGCGGTTGCGCGGGCGATCGAGAACCGGACAGACCTGGCGCAAGTACGCAAGAACATGCAGGTGAACGACGTCACGCTCGGCTACCTCAGGAATCAGACGCTGCCGCAGGTGGACTTCACCGCCCGCTACGGACTGATCGGCCAGGGTGGCACCCGCTTTGTGCGCGCCGGCGGCATCAGTGGCGGCATCACGGAAACGATTCCCGGCGGTTACGCCGATGCCTTGAGCTCGTTGTTCGATCGCCGATATCCGACGTGGAACTTCGGCATCAACGTCAGCTACCCCATCGGCGTCAGCGCGCAGGAGGCCACCGTCGCTCGCGCGCGCGTGCAGCAGAATCAAGTCGAGGGGCAGATCCGGCAGATCGAGCTGCAGGTGGCGACCGATGTCACCAATGCGGCGACCAACGTCCAGAACAACGTCGAGCGGGTCGAGGCCGCGCAGGCCGCCCGCGAGTTCTCGCAGCGGCAGCTGGAAGCCGAACAGAGCAAGTTCGAGGTCGGCATGTCGACGAACTATTTCGTCGTCCAGGCGCAGCGTGATCTGCTCACGGCACAGAACAACGCGTTGCAGGCGATTCTCGCCTACCGCCGCTCGCTGGTCGAACTGGAGCGTCTGCAGCAGACCTCGCTACAGACATCCAACATCACCATCCTGGGCCGGTAGGGCTCAGACCTCAGTAGACACGGAGCATCATGAAACCGTCGATCATCGTCGTAGCCATTCTCGCAGCCGCCGTGGGCGGCGGTGCGTACTACCTCAAGCGCGGTGGCACGGACGCGAACGCGGCGGGCGCCACTGGTGCGCCGGGCGCCCAGGAGCAGGGACGCGGCGGACGGCAGGGCGGCCCGGGAGGGTCTGGCGGGCCCGGTGCTGGTGGCTTCGGCGGCGGCCCACGGCTGCCGATGACCGTGGAGCTCGCCGCCGTGAAGCGCGCCGACATGACCGAGACCATGACCGTGGTCGGCAACCTGATCGGCGCCGCCACCGTCGAAGCCGTACCCAAAGTGAGCGGCCGCCTCGAATCGGTATCGGTCCGGCTCGGTGACCGGGTCGGCCGCGGCCAGCGGCTCGCCAAGGTGGAAGATCGTGAAATTCTCGAGCAGGTGAAACAGGCCGAGGCGTCCTACGGCGTGTCTGCCGCGACCATCCGGCAGCGCGAGGCCGACCTCCGCCTGGCGCAGACGAACCTGGAACGCTCGCGCAACCTGTTCGAGCGGGAACTGATTCCCAAGCAGACCTACGACGACACCGAAGCGCGGTATCAGGCGGCGGCGGCGCAGCTCGATCTTGCCAAAGCGCAACATTCGCAGGCCGAGGCGCGGCTCGACGAGCTCAAGATCAACCTCGCCAACACCACCATCACGTCGTCGGTCAGCGGCTTCGTCGCGTCGCGGGTGCTCGATCCCGGCGCCTGGGTCACCCCGAGCTCGGCGTTCATCTCGGTCGTCGACATCAGCGTCGTTCGACTCGTCGCCAACATCGTCGAACGGGACCTGCGCCGCATCACGGCGGGCATGAAGGCAACGGTGGAAGTCGATGCCTTCCCGGGTGAGATGTTCGAGGGGCGGATCGCGCATGTCGCGCCGGTCCTCGATCCGGCGACCCGGACCGCGCAGATCGAAGTCGAGATCGACAACGCGAAGCTGCGCCTGAAGCCGGGGATGTACGCGAGGGTGAGCTTCACGGTCGAGCACAGGGAGAACGCGCTCGTCGTCCCGGCAAACGCCGTCGTCGATCTGAATGGCAAGAAAGGCGTGTTCCTGCCCGACGAAGGTGATGTCGCGAGGTTCCACGCGATCACCATCGGCATGGTGGATTCGCAGCACGTCGAAGTCGCGGCGGGCTTGTCCGAGGGCGCGCGCGTGGTCACCACCGGTTCGGCAGCGCTTCGTGAGGGCGACAAGATCCTCCTGTTCGGGCAGGGCCAACAAGGCGGGAATGGTCGGGGCGCACCGGCTGGGGCCAGAAGCGGCGGGCTGGGCGGCGAGGGCCGCCGTGGCGGCGCCCCCACCAGCTGAGGGACCACGGCACACGAGTGTGAAGTGTTCGGCGTCGGCCGGACGGCGTGACATCTGACCGTTTTCAGGAGCCCGTATGAGCATCCCTCGTTTTGCGATTGAGCGGCCGATCATGATGTTGATGATCAGCTCGATCGTCATCCTCATCGGTGGGATTTCGCTGACCCGGCTGCCGGTCGACCTGCTGCCGGACATCTCGCAACCGACCATCAACGTCCGTGTGAACTACGCGGGCGTCGGACCGCTCGAGATCGAGGAGCTGATCGTGCGCCCGCTCGAGCAGCAGCTCAGCGCGGTTTCGGGCCTCGACCAGATGAACTCGACCGCGGACGAGGGGAACGCCAGCGTCAGGCTCAATTTCACGTGGGGCACCGACCTGAACGAAGCGATGGACGACATCCGCACCCGCATCGACCGCGTGCGCGGACGTCTGCCCGAGGACGCGGAACCACCGATCATCCAGAAGTACGACACCAACGCCGCGCCGATCATGGGCCTCGGCGTCGAGAGCACCGACGGCAGCCTGGATCGCGTCGCGCTGCGGGAGCTCGCGGAAAACGTGTTGTCGCAGCGGATCGAGCGCGTGCAGGGCGTCGCCGCGGTCACCGTCAACGGCGGTCTCCGCCGCCAGATCCACGTCGACCTGTCGCGCGAGAAGATCACGGCGCTCGACCTCTCGGTCGACCGGATCGTCAACGTCCTGCGCCTGGAAAACGAGAACATCCCGATCGGCGAGGTCTACCGGGGAGACAGCGCGCTGTTGCTGCGCAGCCAGGGTCAATTCCAGGACCTCGACCAGATCCGCAACCTCGTGGTGCTCACCAAGGGCGGCGTCCCTGTCTACATGAGGGACATCGCCGACGTCGTCGACTCCACGGAAGACAACCGATCGGTGCTGCGGATCAACGGCCGTCAGGGCGTCCGCCTCCAGATCACCAAGCAGTCGGGCACCAACACGGTGCGGATTGCCGAAGGCGTCCGGGCGGAGATGGAGCGCATCAACCGCGAGGTGCCCGGCATCAAGCTCTCGCTGCTGAACGACAGCGCCAAGTTCATCGAGCGCTCGATTCACGCCGTGCAGGAACACGTGATGATCGGATCGGGCCTGGTCATCCTGATCATCTTCCTGTTTCTGAGAAACTTCCGTTCGACGCTGATCGTCTGCACCGCGATCCCGATTTCGGTGGTCGGCACCTTCGCCCTGCTCTACTTCGGGGGCCTGACGCTCAACACGATGACCTTCGGCGGTCTCGCCCTCGGGGTGGGCATGATTGTCGATGCGGCGATCGTCGTGCTGGAGAACTCGTTCAGGCACATGGAGCACCACGGCAAGGATCGGATGACGGCGGCCATCGACGGCAGCGAAGAGGTGTGGTCGGCGATCCTGGCGTCGATCCTCACCCACATCGCGGTGTTCGTGCCGCTGCTGTTCCTCGAGGGCGTGTCGAGCATCCTGTTCCGGCAGCTCTCGATCGTGGTCGTCTTCTCGCTGCTGATGTCGCTGTTCGTCGCGGTCACGGTGGTGCCGGTGCTCTGCTCCCGGCTCCTGGTTCTGCCTCCGCCACCCGACAAGCGCAGGGGGTTGGGCGGCCGGCTGTACACCATGAGCGAGCGGTTCCTCGAGGGGATGGACGAAGGCTATCGCAAGCTCCTCCATCTGGCGCTCCGGCATCGTCCGATCGTGGTCGGCCTGGCGGTCGCATCGGTGGTAGTCGCCGCCGTCATCTTCCCGACGCTGCCGACCGAGCTGAGCACGCAGGCCGACGAAGGAGAGGTGCAGGTGAACGTCGAGCTGCCGCAAGGGACACGGATCGAGGTCACCGACCCGGTGCTGCAGCGCGTCGAAGCGGCGATTCACGAGTATGTGCCCGAAGCGACCGATATCATCGTCCAGGCAGGCGGCGGCGGGTTCGGCCCGGGCGGCGCGTCGGTGAACCGCGGCAACCTCCAGCTGCTCCTGACACCCAAGGACGAGCGCACCCGCTCGAGCGAGCAGATTGCCGTGGACCTGCGGCGTCAGCTCTCGGGCATCCCCGGGGTGATCGTCCGCGCCAACGCCTCCGGCGGCAACAACCAGTTGAACCGGCTCCTCTCTGGCGGCAACCAGGGCGGCGGACGCCTGGCCCTCGAAATCCGGGGCGAGAGCCTCGAGGACGCGAGGAAGGTCGCGACGGCGGCGAAGGACCTCCTGGACACCACTCCGGGCGTGGCCGACGCGCGGCTCGGGCGCGATGAAGGCCGCCCGGAGCTCGCGATCCGTATCGACCGGGCCAAGGCGGCACTGCTCGGAGTGAGCGCGACCACCGTGGCGAACACGATCCGCACCAACGTCGCGGGCACGCAGGCCGCGATGTTCCGCCAGGAAGGCAACGAGTACCCGATTGTCGTCCGCCTCCGCGAGGAGGAGCGGCAGAACATCACCGACGTCAACGACGTGCTGGTCAGCACGCCGTCCGGCCAGGTGCTGCAGGCGAAGAACCTGATGCGCGTGGAAGACGCGATCGGGCCGAGCCAGATTCAGCGCAAGAACCAGCAGCGGATCGCGTATGTCAGCGCCGAGCCTGAAGCGACGCTCAGCGACGCAGTCAAGAGCGTGCAGGACCGGCTGCCGCAGATTCATGGGCTGCTGCCGCAGGACTTCTCGATCGGTTTCGGGGCCGAAGTCGAGCAGCAGGCCCAGGCGTTCGACCAGCTGCGCATGGTGCTCATCCTCGCCCTCGTGCTGGTCTATGCGGTGATGGCGTCGCAGTACGAGTCGCTGAGGGATCCGTTCATCATCATGTTCTCGGTGCCGACGGCCGCCATCGGCGTGGTGCTGGCGTTGAAGCTCACCGGCACGTCGTTCAACATGCAGGCGTATATCGGCATCATCATGCTCGCCGGTATCGTCGTCAGCAACGGCATCCTGCTGGTCGACTACACCAACGTGCTCCGGCGCCGCGACGGCCTGCCGTTGCGTGAGGCGGTCGAAATGGCCGGCCGCACGCGTCTTCGCCCGATTCTGATGACGTCGATCGCCACCGCGCTCGGTCTGGTACCGATGTCGCTCGGTATCGGCGAAGGCAGCGAGCTGCAGGTACCGCTCGCCCGCGTCGTGATCGGGGGCCTCACCACATCGCTGCTGATCACCCTGGTGCTCGTGCCGACGGTCTACACCTTGTTCGAGGAAGGCATCCGCATGCCGTGGCGGCGGTCGGCAAAGGCCGAAGCCTGACGCGCGCGGGATCCGAGCGGCAGGACCCTAGGAATCGAGAGCTCGTGAAAAGGACCGTACTGACGCTCGTTGTCGCCGCCGTGATTGCCGGGTCGGTTTACGGGCTCTACACCTATCGGAAGACCGGGCCAGTCCCCACGGTCGCGACGGCGCCAATCACGCGGGGGGACATCGTCGACACGGTCAGCGCCACCGGGACGCTGCAGGCGGTCACCACCGTGCAGGTGGGAACGCAGGTGTCGGGCACAATCGAGTCGCTCTACGCCGACTTCAATTCGCTGGTCAGGAAAGGTCAGGTCCTCGCCCGCCTCGACCCGTCGCTGTTTCAGACACAGATCGAGCAGGCGCGGGCCAACCTGCGTCGCGCCCAGGCAGATCTCGAGCGCCTGCGGATCGGGTTCGAAGACGGCCGCGCCAAGCTGAATCGCGCCCGCGAGCTGTCGGACCGCCAGCTCATCTCGCAGAGCGATCTCGAGGTGGCGCAGGTGACCGTGCGGTCGGCCGAAGCGCAGCTTCGGTCCGCCGAGGCGCAGGTCACCCAGGCCCAGGCATCCCTGAACCAGAACCAGGTGAACCTCGATCACACCGTGATCACGGCGCCGATCGACGGCCTGGTGATCTCGCGAGACGTCGATGTCGGCCAGACGGTCGCGGCGAGCATGCAGGCCCCGACGCTCTTCGTGCTGGCGGCGGATCTCACGAAAATGCAGGTGGTCGCGAATCTCGACGAGTCGGATGTCGGGCGCATCCGTCCCGGCCAGCAGGTCTCGTTCCGGGTCGACGCCTACTCCACCGATACGTTCCCCGGCAAGGTGTCGCAAGTGCGGCTGAACCCGCTCGTGCAACAGAACGTCGTCACCTACGCGACGGTCATCGACGTGCCGAACGACGAGCTCAAACTCAAGCCCGGCATGACGGCGAACGTGAATATCGAAATCGCCCGTCGGACAAATGTCCTGCGCATACCAAATGCCGCGTTGCGCTTCAGGCCGACCCCGGAAACGTTCGTGGCCCTCGGCCTGACGCCGCCCGATCCGGGCAAGCGCGAGTTCCTGGGAGATATGCCTCGCGGCAGTCCCGGCGAGAGCGAGGGTGGACACCCTTCGAAGGGCGACGAAAGCACCCCACCACGGGCGCCGGCCAAGGCCGTGCCGCCGGTCGCGCCGAACACCTCCACCGCGCCAGTCGCCCCCCGAGAAGCAGCCGCTTCGGAGCAGGAAATGCCGCGTCCAACTCAATCCGGCGCCCGCCGGGGTCGCGATGACGGAGCCGACGGCATCGGCCCCGGTGGCGGACGCGGGCGGTTCGCCGAGCGGATGGAGAGCATGTCGCCCGAACAACGGGAGCAGGTGCTGCAGCGCATGCGCGCGCGGGGGGGCGATCCTTCTTCTGTCCAGAGCGGCGGCACTCCCGAGGCTTCGGCCGGCGCGCCTCGATCCGGGCGCAGCGCCCCTCCCGCTCCACCCGAACCTGCCGTCGCGAGAGCGACCGGCGCCACCACCATCGACGCGCTGTTCGGACCCCTGCCGATCGTCGAGACAGCAGGCCGCGTGTGGCTGCGCACGGAAACCGGGCTCGAGCCGGTTCGACTGCGGCTGGGCGTGTCTGATGGTCAGGCGACCGAGCTGATTGACGGCGACGTCGCCGAAGGCGCGGCGCTCGTCACCAACATCTCGCTTGGCGGAGAAACGCGGCCCGCGGCAGGCGCTGGCGGCTTCCTCTTCGGCCAGCCTGGCCGCGGCGGCTTCCCGGGCGGCGGCAACCGCGGCGGCAACCAGGGGGGAGACGCTGATGTCGCCTCTCATGACGTTCCGCATCGCGTTCAAGGCGCTCGGCCGCAACAAGATGCGCACCGGCCTCACGATGCTCGGCATGATCATCGGCGTCTCGGCGGTGATCACGCTGGTTGCGATGGGCAACGGCGCGCAAGCGGTGATCGAGGACCAGATCAAGGGCGCTGGAACGAACATGATCACGGTGAACGCCGGCAACGCCTCGCTGGGCGGCGTGCGCGGCGGCTCCGGCACCTCCAGCTCGCTCATCGTCGAAGATGCGGCGGCGATCCGCGCCGAGGTGCCCGGGGTGCAGTACCTCGCGCCCGGGCTGGCGATGAACACCCAGGTGGTGGCGGGGAATCAGAACTGGTTCACGAGAATCCAGGGCACCGACGTCGATCTGCCGCTGATTCGCGCGTGGCCGACGCGCACCGGCAGCTTCTTCAGCGCCCAGGATGTCGCCAGTTCCGCCAAGGTCGCGGTGCTCGGACAAGCGGTCAACGAAATGCTGTTCGGACCCGATGCCGATCCGGTGGGCGAAGTGATTCGCATCCGCAACCAGCCGTTCAAGGTCATCGGCGTGATGGCGGCGAAGGGTCAGACCGGCATGGGCCCCGACATGGACGACCAGATTCTCGCACCTTACACCACGGTGATGAAGAAGCTGATGGGCGCGACGTCCATCCGCGACATCACGGTTTCGGCCACCTCGCCGACCGAGACCAGCGCCGTCGCGGATCAGATCGCGATCGTGCTGCGGACGCGTCACCAGATCGCGCCTGGCCAGGACGACGATTTCTTCGTGCGGACGGCCGAGGAGATCGCCGACATCCGCACCGCCGCCATGGGCACCATGACGACGCTGCTCGCCGGCATCGCCGGCGTGTCGCTGGTCGTCGGCGGCATCGGGATCATGAACATCATGCTGGTGTCGGTCACCGAACGCACCCGCGAGATCGGGCTGCGGATCGCGATCGGTGCGAAAGGCCGCGACGTCCTGCTGCAATTCCTGGTCGAAGCGATTGCGCTCAGCCTGCTCGGCGGCGGCATCGGCATCGCGCTCGGCTTCGGGATGGCCGAAGGCATGTCGCGATGGATGTCGTGGCCCGCCAAGGTTCCGCCAGACGCGGTCGCGATGGCCTTCGGGTTTGCCGCGGCGACCGGGGTGTTCTTCGGGTTCTACCCGGCGCAGAAAGCCGCCCGCCTCGATCCCATCGACGCGTTGCGGTTCGAGTAGGGGCCCTTGATGGCTGACGCGCGTCCCACCACCGATCCGCCGGTGATCGCGGTTCGCAACCTGGTGAAAACCTATGTCGTCGGCGAGGTTGAGGTCCGCGCGCTTCGCGGTGTGTCGCTCGATGTCCGCCATGGCGAGTTTCTCGCCGTCACCGGGCCGTCGGGTTCGGGGAAGTCGACGCTGATGCACATCCTCGGCTGCCTCGACCGCCCGACGTCCGGGCAGTATCTCCTCGACGGTCAAGACGTGTCGCGAATGACGCGCGACGAGCTGGCGGAGATTCGCAATCAGAAGATCGGCTTCGTGTTCCAGGGCTTCAATTTGCTGTCGCGCACGACGGCGCTCGACAACGTGGAGCTACCGCTGCTCTACGGCGGCGGCAAGCTCAAGGCGGCGGCGCGCCGGAAGCGGGCGATGGATGCGCTCGACGCAGTGGCGCTCGGCGACCGCGCCCACCACCACCCCAATCAGTTGTCCGGCGGTCAGCAACAGCGGGTCGCGATTGCGCGCGCTCTGATCATGAACCCCTCGATTCTCCTCGCCGACGAGCCAACGGGAAATCTGGACACCCGGACCAGCGTCGAGGTCATGGGCCTGTTTCAGCGGCTGAATGTCGAGCGGCGCATCACCGTTCTCCTGATCACGCACGAGCCGGATATCGCGGACTACGGCACTCGAATCGTGTCGTGCCGCGACGGGCAGATCGTGGCCGATCGTGCGGTCGCGAAGCGGCGCGACGGCGATGAGGAGCTCCGGACGCTTCAGCAGGAAATCGTCGTATGACTTCGGGACAGGACCGTCTCGACTCGAGACCTTCACCGGGCCGATCGCGGTTCTGGGCGTGCTACGATCCTTCGCCATGACCCTCGCGTTCCGTCTACAGCCCGCGACCGAGCAGGACCTGCCGGTGGTGCTGCAGTTCATCAGAGAGCTCGCTGACTACGAGAAGCTCGGGGATCAGGTGACTGCCACTGAATCCGATCTGTACGAGACGCTCTTTGGACCCGAGCGCGTCGCTTACGCCGTGCTCGCCTACGCCGGCGCGGAGCCGGCCGGGTTTGCGGTGTATTTCATCAGCTTCTCGACGTTTCTCGCGAGACCGGGCCTCTATCTGGAGGACCTCTACGTGCGTCCCGAATGGCGGAGACAGGGGCTGGGGCGGAAGCTGCTGGCGCACCTGGCACACATTGCGATCGATCGGGGGTTCGGCCGGATGGAGTGGTCGGTCCTGGACTGGAACGAGATGGCGCTGCGTGTGTATCGGGGGGTGGGCGCGACGGCGATGAACGACTGGACGATTCAGCGGCTTACCGGTGAGCCGTTGAAGGCGCTCGCCAAGAGCGCCTGAGCGCGCCAGCCACCGGTCGATGCTCGCGCATGGCCGTCTTCGCTCCGGCGCCGGGGAGTTGCGCGCCAGCGAGTTCAGGCGGTGGCGAACGCGTCGACCAGCTGTTCGAGACGACCGAGCGCCTTCTCCACCGCCCCCAAGCTCGGTCCGAACGAGAAGCGAACGTGCGCGCGAAACCGCGATCCGCGACCCCTGCGCTTGCCAGGGTTGACGTCGAAGAATTCACCGGGCACGACGATCACTTTGCTGTCGAGCGCGGCGCGGAAGAAGCTCATACCGTCGGCAATCGAGGGGTGTAAATCGGCGACGCTGCCCCAGACATAGAACGTTCCATCTGGCGGACGATCGATCTGTACGCCCATGCGCTCGAGCCGCGAGACCATGCAATCGCGCTTTTCACGAAACGCGTTTCGGATAGCGAGCGTTTCCTTGACGACGTGATCTTCGGCCAGGAGCGGAATCGCAGCCCGCTGGAGCGGCTTGTTTCCGCCACCGTCCAGGAACGAGCCCGCGCTCGTGAGCGCCTCGATCACCGCCTTTGGACCGATCGCCCAGGTCACGCGCCATCCGGGATACCGCCAGTTCTTGGTCAGGCCGTCGAAGAGAATCACCGGATCACGGTCCACGTCGTCAACATAGCGTGCGGCGCTTTCGACGGGCAGCGCGCCGGGCTTCGCGCGGTAGATGTAGTGTGAGTAGAACTCGTCGAGGAGCAGTGAGCAATCGAGGTCGCGCGCGACGGCTACCCACGCTTCGAGGTCCTCACCCCCGACGAGCTTGCCGGTCGGATTGCAGGGATTCGACGCCAGGATCGCGGAGAGCCCACGGCCGAGGATCTCCCTTCGCAGGTCCTCGTGCGAGAACGCGTAGCCGCGGTCGGAATCGAGCAGGATCGGAGTCGGGTTGAACGTCCTGAAGAGATCGAGCAGCTCTTCGTATGCGGTGTAGTCGGGCAGAAAATGGCCCAGATTGATGGTGCCGAGGCTCGCCGCCGCACGAGTGAGGGCCGCACGGCCGCCGCCGGACACGCACACGTTCTCGGCGGAGTACTGCGACCCGCGGCCCCTTCGATAGAGCCCGTTGTAGAGGTCGGCGATCGCTTCGCGCAGCTCACCGATTCCGCCGACCGGCGCGTACTCCTGATCGTCGACCGATATATTGACGTCCCGAACGCGTTCTGGCGCGCCTTCGAGCGCGCCGGTCTCGGGCTGGCCCTGACCGAGGTTGCACCACTCGGGATCGAGGGCCGAATAGCCGCTCGTCTGCGCCTCGGACATCACGAAGATGACGCCCGTGCGTGGAACGGTCCGGAAGGCGGTGGGATTACTGATCATGATGCAAGGCGAAGCAACTCGAGGTAGAAACGCTTCTTCAACCTTCGAGCGCGCTCCCCATGAATGATACACCGGCGAGCACGCGAAAGGTGACCGGGCGCCCCACTCGTCGAACGAGCGGACTGGTTTTGCACTCCCAGGCGGCGCGTTCGCCCGCGAAATCCCCACGCGCGCCGGTCGGCGACTGACGTCGATATCGGTGAGCCCGACTGACGACCGACCGCCGGAAGGCGCTGTGCGAGCCACTCGATGCCCGCCTCACACCGACGTCTCTTCCCACCCCCGGACCGAGTAGAGCAGCGGCTTGGTCCAGAGACTCTCGAGACCCTCCAGGATATCCGACGCCCAGTTGAAGACGTTCCGTCCCGCGACCACCTTCCGCATCGTCCGCATGCGTCTCACCTGCTCTTCGCTCGTCATGTTTATGGCTCGTCCGAGGGCCGCGGCGAACGCATCGATGTCGTAGGGGTTGATGATCACCGCGTCCTCGAGCTCCTGCGCGGCGCCGGCCAGGGCGCTGAGCACGAGTACGCCGTGGTCATCGTCGCGGGCGGCAACGAACTCCTTTGCCACGAGGTTCATCCCGTCGTGCAGCGAGCTGACGATGCAGAAGTGGACGAGACGATAGAGCGCCACGAGGCTGAACGCCCCGAGCGGCGTCGTGTAGTACGACACCACCGGTGCGCCGCCCGGAACCGCGTAGCGCGCATTGATCGTGGCGATCCGCTGGCCGATCTCCGCTTCGATGGCCGCATAGCTCTTGAGATCCGAACGGGACGGCACGCCAATCTGCACGAACGTCAACCGCCCCCGCAGATCCGGCCGCTCGGCCATCAGCGCCGCGAGCGCGTCGAGGCGCTCAGGGATGCCCTTGGTGTAGTCGAGTCGATCGACGCCGAGCCCGACGATCTCCGCCCGAAGGCCGAGCAGCTCCCGCAGACGCTGCTGCTCGGTCAGGAGCGCCGGGTCAGCGGCGAAGCTCTGGATGCGGTCGTAGTCGACACCGATGGGCACCGAGACGACCGTGGTGGAGCGCCCGCCGAATCGGACTCGCGACGACTCGATCTCGACCTCGGCGTGCAGCTCTTCGTCGGCGGCCATCAGGAAATTTCGGCGGTCGCGTTCCAGTTGAAAGGCGATCAGGTCGTTGGCCAGCAGTCCCGCGACAAGTTCGCGCCGCCACGGACAGATGCGGAGGCGATCGGGATAGGGCCAGGGGATGTGCCAGAAGAGGGCCGTGCGCGTGTGAGGCCGCAGCGCCCGCAACGCTGGCGCGACGAGCGCCAGGTGATAGTCCTGGATGAACACCGGCGCGTTGGACGCGCCGAGCTCGGCGTGAATCGCGGCGGCGAAGCGCCCGTTGATGTCCTGGTAGGCCGCCCATTCCTCGCTCCGAAACTGTGGACGGACATCGACCACATGGCACAACGGCCACAGGCCCTCATTCGCGAAGCCCCCGTAGTACGCAGAGAAGGTGGGCTCCTCGAGCCACAGACGCCGAAGCGCGTACGATGGGCTCTCAGGGGGGACCCGCACCTTGTCAGTCGCATCGACGACCAACCGGTCCGCCGGGCCGGCTCCGTGGGCGATCCACACGCCGCCACGTTCGCGCATCAGGGCGTCCAGGGCCACGGCGACGCCACCGGTCGCGGCTTGCGCCACGATTCGGCCGTCCTCATCCCGGCTGTGGAGGTACGGTTCGCGGTTGGACACGACCACGAGGGGACGAGGCACGTGCGCGTCGAGCTCGCCGGCCTGAACCAGCCCGCGGCGAAACAGAATCGGTCCCACGAGCTCGTGAATCGCAATCGACGCGACCAGCAGCAGTTGCACCTGGTTCCCCCACCCGGGGAACTCGGTGGCGACGACGGAGGCAAATCCCAGAGTAATGCCGGCCTGGGACACCAGGCCCGTCCAGGCGTGCTTCCCGATTGGCTCGGGAAGCCCCGAGAGCGTGACGCCTGCCCCGACTCCAAGCCTGATGAATCCGAGTCGGACCGCAGACAATGTCACCGCGCTCAGCCCGATGGCGGCCAGGGCGTCGAGCCGAAGTGACGCGCCGACCGCCACGAAGAAGACCACCAGCACCGGCGGCGCGCCACGGCGCACGGCGGCCCGCAATGTGTCGCCCTGTGCGACCGCCAGGTTCTCGATCACCACACCCGCCGCGACGGCTGCCAGCAGCGACTGGAGTTGCTGCGTCGTGCCGACCTGACTCAGCACGGCGCACACAGCCAGCAGGACAAGCGTGATCTCCCGGCCGATGTAGCGCAAATAGAACGCAAACAAGACGCCGATGAGGACGCCAAAGGCGACGGCCCCCCCGATCTCCCAGGCGAGTCGCGCCAGCACCTCCACGCCCTGGCCTTCGCCAGTGTCGAAGACGATTCGCGCCAGCTGCATCGACACCGAGAAGAGCACCAGAATCGCGAGATCGGCGAGCACGACGATCGCCAGCACCGTATCGCTCAGTGGCCCGCGGGCTCCCGAGTCCGCGACCACCGCCGCCGTCATCGTCGGCGAGAACGAGACGACCATCACGACCAGCAAGGTCAGCATGACAAGCCGCTGGGACCCGACGGCGTCGGGCGCAATGGGCAGCCACGGCCATACCATCCACGCCACCGCTGATAGACCGACCATGGCCACGACCAGGGTCGCGGCGGTCATCCGCATGATCGCCGCGAGTCGGGCCCCGAGGCGCTCGACGCTCAACGTCAGGCCAGCGATCAGCGCGATCAGCGTCGTGGCGATTCCCGTGACCACCTGAAGCTGAGCGGCCATCGATTGGGTAATCAGGTTGCCGAGAGACGGCCCGACGACCACACCGAAGAGGAGATACCCGGTCAGGCGCGGGAGATGAAACCGCCGCAGCACGTCACCCGTGACCGACGCGCCCATCAGCGCGAACCCAAGTGCCAGCGCGGTGGCCGCTGAACCGGCCGTCACCTGGATGCGGAGCTCGCGGACCGAGGCCATCGCGCCGACAGCCAACCCGAGCGCCAGCAGGCGCCTCACTCGCCCACTCTCCGATGTGGCAGCAGGAGCGCGACGAACTGCGACCCGACGGTGCCAATCACGACTGCCGCAAGCAGGAGCGACGCGTCGGCGCCGACGACGTTGATCGCGTTGAGCGCGAACGCCACGCCGAAGACGCCCGGCGGCAGAAGGGAGCGCCCAAGATCGCGAGGCACGTTCACGCCGGCGACGCGCCTGGCCACGGCGCCTCCTGCCACCTTGCCAGCGGTGCGCAGCACGACGTACCCGGCCCCTAGTGCGAGTGAGGCGGTCGTCAGATCCGCACGAGCCCCGGCCACCAGCAGCACGAGCACGAGGAGGGGGTGCTGTATGAAAAACACATCCCGACTGATCGTCTCGCGCGGGTGCCGTCCCGCGTAGCGCCAGCACACACCGGCAACCAGCCCGCCGAACAGCGCGGACAGGGCAAGGGCGTCCGCGACGCCGCCGACGAGGAGCAGTGCCGAAACGGCCAGGACGCGTTCTTCCGTTTCGGAAGAGGCCCGTGTCAACAACAGCCATGCGGCGGCGGCCAGCGCAAGTGTCACGCCGCACGCCTGCGCTACGAGGACAACGGCTCCCAGGGGCGTGCCCGCGCGCAGCCACGCAAGCACAAACCCGCCCGCCACAATCGGGAGCAGGACGCCGATCTCGCTGACGCGGGTGGCCGCCGTCCGGGGTTCCAAGGGATTGCCCGCCGGCAGCGTCAGCGACGTTGCGGCACAGATGCCGCTGATCAAGGCGAGTGTCCCGAAGGGGCGGGCGACCGGTGACATCGCCGCGAACGCGACCACGCCGATCCCGGCCGAGACCACGAGCATGGTCGCCGCCGCGTCGAGAGACGCGGCGGCGAACAGACGCCGGTTGTCCGCTCGACGGTCACCCACGGCCAGCCCGATAAGCACCCCCAGTGCGGCGAGCGCGACCGGAACCACCGGATCGAGCAACCCCAGCACAGCTGCAGACAGCAGGTTGATGCCGCGAGGGCCGACCGCGATTCCGATCACGAGGAGAGGAGCCACCGGAGCCGATGTCGCCGACCATTCGAGCAACCGGCGCCAGCTCCGCGTCCCGGCCCCATCAGGGTCCAACGCCCGCCCACGTCCCTGGTCGACGGCGCCATCGAGAGACGGATCGAGAAGGCCGAACGGATCCCCGGCTGGAAGGGACGTCATCGTTCCAGCGTCGTCACATGGTGAGCATCGCCTCGCGTGACGGCAATCATCACACGCTGACCCTGGGGCACGGAGGTGAAGGACCGCGCGACCTGGGCCGGCGTCGGCGCCCTGACAGCGGCGACGAGCGTGATCACGTCGCCGACCGCCAGTCCGGCCCGGTCCCCGGCGGAAGCGGGCTCGACACGGGTCACCTCGGCACCGATTCCCGTCCGTCCACGCAGCGTGAGACCAAGCGCCCGGGTGGGGGCCTGCACGGCAGCGCTGGTCGCGACCAACATCACGTCGAGGACCTCGCCACGCCTGCGCACGCGGAGCGGCAGCGTCTCGCCCACCGACAGGCGGGCCACACGAACGTCCCAATGTTGACGAGTCGCGAGCGTCCGCCCGTCGATCGCTTCGATGACGTCGCCCGCCATGAGCTGCCCCATGGCGGCGCCGTCCTGTTCAACCCACGTGACGACGATGCCGGCGGAAGCACCCGTCACCGACGCCACAGGTTCTGTCAGCGCCTGCACTTCAATGCCGATTGTCCCGGCGGGTTCCCTTGGTTCTTCCACCAGGCGATCCGCCTGCTGGAGAAGCGTCGAACCCGGCACGATGACGCGCTCGACACCGTCCTCGATTACCATGCCCACGAGCTCGGCGTTACTGGTGAACAGAAATGACCCCGGCGCCAAATCACTCCGCTCCGGCACCGTCCATAGCGGCTCGGACCACAACGGGCTGTCTATCTGATCGAGCGATCCCACAAATACCGGGCGCAGTGACACGCCGTTCGGTGACAGGTCAGTGGCGATGAGGTAACGCGGTTGCTGAAGGCGGCGTGGTATCCATGGCGCCGGCGTAGAGCTGGGCGCCTGGCTCGGCACGCGCACCACGGCGAGGCCAGAGGCCGCATCGCTGGCGAGGAGGTTTGCCTCCTCGAAAATCGACCCGGTCGGGAGCAGGGTCACCGCGACGTCGTCGCGAAATCTCAGCGCCGCGATCCGGCGTGAGGTCTGCTGAGAGCCAAAGACAACCGAACGAGGTTCGAGCGCGAGAAGGGAGGCTTCCAGCCGGGCTTGGAGCGGCGCGATCTCCGCAGCGAGGTCGTCATACCTGGGACCGGTGGCCAGCTGACTGAGGACAGCCGGGATTGGATTGGGTGTCACAGGAAGATCCCGGAACCTGAAGCGCGCCAAGAGCCAGAGCGCTGCGATCGCCAACACGCCGGCCGTCAGCAGCAGCCGGGTTTCGCGCGATACCCGAGGTCGATAGGGGCTGGTAGGCTCCATGACAGGGTCAAGCCGGAGATGAATGGTTCGCGCCCAGGTCGCCCGTGAATGGCACCCATCGCCTTCGCCCGGAAGATTTTGGGAGCGGGAGCGAGCTCCGCGACTTCTGGAATTTGGATCGCACGGCCAATTGTAGGCGCGTTGGGGGTCCGGCAACTCGCACGCTCGATCGGCGTCAGGGTTTCGCCGCGCGCAGGGTCAGGTCAAAACAGGATCGAAGTCGGTCACGACGTCGAGCTAGCGCACCAATCTGCCGGGCACGATCCGTGCGCCGTTTGAGGTCGTGCTCCACAGCGGTTCGGAGCGTTCGCCGCACGGCCGCCTCGATGGAATTCCTGGAAGAGACTCCTTGAGGGGGCTCACATCCAACATCCAACGCGTTCATTGACAGGATTCACGCCGCGCGTTAGCGTTGACACGTGGGCCTTGCGTTCTGCCCGTTTACGAGCTCCCTCTTTCGGGACGCCCTCTTCGATGCGCTGACGTGCGCCGAGTCGCGTTCGCCCCTGCCCGCCTTCAAGAATCTCGGCCGCGGCGTCTTTTAGTACTCCCCCTTTACTTCTATCCGCTCGCGTTCCGCCACGGCACGCCAATCCCATACAGCCGTTTCCTGTCGCGTGGCTGGCCGCGCGCTCCTGGCGCGAGCCAGGCTCGGGGCTGTGGCGAGAGGTTTCTCGAGACATGAGGAGGAGAACGTGACGAAGGCATTGATGGTCAGCCCAGGAGAAAGGGAAAGCTTCGATTTCGGCGGGCTGGGCGTCTGTTGGAAGGTCGACGGGAACCAGACAGGGGGGCGGTTCTCGGTCGTCCACCATCCGATCGCCCCGCACGCGCTCGCGGCGCCGCTTCACTATCACCACAACGAGGACGAGCTGTCGTACGTGCTGACCGGCAGGCTCGGAGCGTTGTTGGGGGAGGAAGTCGTGACCGCCGATGCGGGGACCTGGATCTTCAAGCCTCGTAGGCAGTGGCACACCTTCTGGAATGCCGGCGACACGCCCTGCGAGATCATCGAGGTCATCTCACCTGCGGGTTTTGAGGGGTACTTCCGGGAGGTGGCCGTGGCGTGGGGAGACGCGGCCAAGTTTGCCCAAATCAACGACAAGTATGCGCTCGAGATGCGGTTTGAAAGCGTCCCGGATCTGTGCCGGCGCTTCGGTCTGACGTTTCCGGCCCTGTAAGAACAATGGAGGACGACCTGTCGTCATTGTGGACACAGCTCATCGCCGGGTTCGGTGCGTCAGCCGTCACATTGGCAGCGCTGGTGCTGACATTGATGGCCGTGGCGCTCCTCTGGCTGCGCTGGTGGGTTCAGCGGAAGGCACGCCAGGATGATGCCGCCGCCGTGAGCGACTGCGCGACGGGCCAAACGCATCTCCGACGCTGGTCGACACGCGGTCTCAGGGAGATCCTGCCAGCGCTCGCCCTTCTGATATGGATTCACGGACTCTACTTTGCGCTGAGCCTGCTGTTGCGCCAGGCCGGCCTGCGGACACTTGCCGAACCGGCACTCGTCGCTCTGACCTGGGCCTACAGCGTCAGTGTCGTCGGCGCGATCTTCTGGCTGCTCTCACGTACCGGCCGGCTGATCGAAGCGTTCCTGGTGTCGCTGTCGACCCGGGCGGAGACCTCCTGGGATGACCTGCTGCTGCCGCTCGCCGGCAACGCGATTAGACGCGGGCTTCCTCTTCTGGCGCTCATCCTCGGGGCGCCGGCCCTTTCGGTCTCGCCGGCCCTGGCCGAGGTGGTCCGAAATGCCACCAGCCTGCTGCTGATCGGCGTGCTCGCGTTCATCCTGTTCCAGATCGTGAACGCCGCGGCATCGTTCGTCCTCCGACAACATCGGATCGACGTCAGCGACAACCTGCAGGCCCGCTCGATCTACACCCAGGTCGTTGTGCTGAAGAAGGTGGCCGTGACGGCAATCGGCATCTTCACGCTGGCGTCGATGCTGATGGTCTTCGACTCGGTGCGGCAATTCGGCGCTAGCATTCTCGCGTCGGCCGGCATTGCCGGCATCGTCATCGGCTTCGCAGCCCAACGGAGCATCGCGACGTTGCTCGCCGGATTCCAGATTGCGCTGACACAGCCGATCCGCGTGGACGACGTCGTCATCGTCGAGAACGAGTGGGGACGGATCGAAGACATCACGCTCACCTACGTCGTGGTCCGGATCTGGGACCTGCGACGGCTGGTGGTGCCGATCAACTACTTCATCGAGCAGCCGTTCCAGAACTGGACACGCTCGTCGGCTGAGATTCTCGGCACTGTCTTCCTCTATGTGGACTACACCGTGCCTCTCGATGCGTTACGCGCGGAGCTCACACGGCTCCTCGAAACATCGCGCTACTGGGACGGCAAGGTCAACGTCCTGCAGGTCACCGATGCGAAGGAGCACACTCTGGAGATTCGGGCCCTCGCGAGCGCCGCGGATGCATCCCTCGCCTGGGACCTTCGTTGCGAGATCCGTGAGAAGTTGGTCTCGTTCGTTCAGCACAAGTACCCGGAAAGCCTTCCGCGGCTTCGCGCGTCACTCGATGCCAGGCTGCCAGACATCGAGCCGGAGGAGACGTTGCTCGGCGCGGGACACAGAGGTTGACCCTGGCCAGGCCGGTGTCTCATTCACATGGGTTCCACATGGACCAGACCGCTACGGATATCGGTTCCCGCCTCCACCAGGCTCGCGAGCAGCGAGGGCTGACGCTCCGGGACATCGCCAATACCACCAAGATCTCGACCACCGCGCTCAATGCCATCGAGCACAACGACTTCGCCCGTCTTCCGGGCGGAGTGTTCCGAAGGGCTTACGTGCGGGCGTTCGCGGCCGAGGTGGGGTTGAACGCAGACGAACTCGCACGCGAGTATCGCGCGAAATTCGAAGCCGAACTACCCGCCGACGCGCTGCCGATGCACGACGCTGGTTACGACGACCGGTCTCGTACGCTTCGCCGGGCGGCGGCCGGGTTGGCGATCTGCCTCGGACTCCTGATCTGCGGATTGCTCCTAATGGGGCTCACCCGCTTCCGCCAGGAGCCATCACACGAAGATCGGACGCTGAACGCGGTCGAGTCCAACCCTCCAGAAGCCGCGGCGCCGACAGACGAATTGGATGGCATCGAGCACGTCGAGTTCGTCAACACGGCCGTCGCAGACACGGGTGCGGCGTCGTTGCGGCTGGAGCTTCGACTCAATGGCCCATGTTGGGTCTCCGTCCTGGCAGATGGGGAGCGCGTGATCTATCGCCTCATGCAGCCAGGTGAGCGCAGTCTGGTTGAGGCGCGCAGCACGATCACGCTCAGCGTCGGAGACGCAGCAACCGTCGCCTATTCGATCAATGGAACGGCAGGCCGGCCACTCGGCGGGAATGGCGAGGTGGCCACGGTTCGCATCACCAGCGACGAAGCGGGAGGCCTGGAAGCGGAGCCTGCGAGTGCCATTCCCTACGAAGGTACGGCTACGCGAATCCCGGTCTCAGGATCCGTTCGAAGCGCCCAGGAAGGGAGGCGCCAACCAGCAGTCGCAGACGAGCGCACCCATCCTTGGGCGCAAGTGGTGAAGCGAACGTTCAAAGACTTCTGAGAGGGATGCGCCGCCCGGAAGGCGGCCCCTGGTCAGCGTCAGCGTCTCCGACAGGCCGCCAGCATTTCCCCAATCGTCTGACCGGTGACGGGGTGGCGCAGCCGGGGGGCGATCTCGGCCAGCGGCTCGAGGACAAAGGCGCGGCAGCCCATGCGCGGATGGGGCAACACCAGCCGCTCGCCGGCCATTACAAGCTCCCCCACCAGCAGCAGATCCAGATCGAGCGTGCGAGGCGCGTTCGGGTACGGGCGCTCCCGTCCACGCTCCTGCTCGATCGCGAGAAGCGCATCCAGTAACTCTTCCGGCGAGGCGTCGGTCGTGCCGACCGCCGCCGCATTCAGGTACCGAGTCTGCGGACCAGGCACGCCGACGGGGTCTGTTTCGCGAACGGACGAGAAGCGCAGATTGGCGAGCAGCGTCTCGAGGCGGGAGCGGGCGTAGGCGAGATGGGCATGACGATCGCCGAGATTGGAACCGAGGCCGATGGCGGCGAGCGCGACTACTCGATCCACCGTGTCGACATCACCGAGCCGACGCGAGGACCGACATGATCCGGGCGCCGGCCGAGCAGATCCATCTGGCCAGCCAGCGCCTGGTCGAAGAAGCGCTTCTGTTCGAGGGTCTCTCCGAGGATGACGCGCAGCATGCCGCGCTGCCGGGCGTTGGTCATCGCTTCGACGCGGGGGCGCCACCGCTCGACGAACGCCTGTGCGTCGCGCTGATCCTCTTCCATGATCGCGCGGGCGGCGGCGTCGGCCTTCCCCTGCGCCTGACGCTCCGGCGCCTGAACGTTGTTGTCGGCCGAGCCGCCAAGCTCGTCGATCGCCTGGCTGACCCACGACAGCTGAACGTCTTCGCGGTTGATGATGTACTGATAGGTGTTGTTGAAGTCGTACTGTCCGATCAGGCGCGCGCCCGCTTCGTGTCGCAGCAACGAGGCCAGCTTCTCGCGATGGAACTCCTCGAGCAGCGGCAGCAGATCGTTCACGAGCTCTGTTTTTCCTTGCACGTGATGCAGACGCGCGTCCAGGGAATGGCGTTCAAGCGCGCCTCCGCGATCGGTTCCCCGCAGTCGCGGCAGATGCCGTAGGTCCCTTTGTCGATGCGCGTCAGCGCTTCTTCAATCGCCTGAAGGATCTTGGCGTCAGTGGCCTTCAGCTTCAGCGCAATGTGGACTTCATTGTTGCCGGTCGCCTGATCGGCCATGTCACCCTGGCGGGTGTTGTTTTCCATCGACGCCTGCAGCGGCTTCACGCCACCGGTGCCGACGAGCTCGTCACGCTTCCTGACCAGCGCGTCCTTGTAGGCCTGCACATTCATGCGTGAACGAGCTCCTCACATGTCGCGGCGCGGCCGCGACCACAACACAACATCATAACATTTCGCACCCCTCGAAGCGCCATCGCGAGCTCAGCCCAAGTCTCCATGGCCCGCGGCTACTCGGCGCGCAACGTGGCGAGTGGCTTGTTGCGCAGCACGTCCAGGCTCGAAACCACACCGATCAATGCCACGAGGATCGCCGTGACGGCGACGCCGCCGAGATGTTCGCCGGCGAAGACACGCCACGGGATGTCGAGCGCATACCGGCTCACGCCCCAACTGAGGGCGACCGCGCCGAGAGAGCCGACCGTGCCGGCCAGCAGCCCGAGCACCCCGTACTCGAACAGCAGCATCTTGCCGATGGTGCGGGTGTTCGCCCCGAGCGTCTTGAAGACCGCGGCCTCGTAGACCCGCTGAAACTTGGTCATCGCGACGGCGCCGACGAGAATCAGCGCTCCGCTGAACAGCACCAAACCGCCGACCACGGAAATCGCCAGCGTGACCCTCGACATCACGTCGCGAATGGTCGTGAGAATCTCATGGAAGTCGATCACCGATACGTTGGGAAACTGTTCGACCAGCGTGTGCTGAAACCGCGCCCGCGCATCGGGTCCCTCGGGACCCTTCAACGGCGCAATGAAGGTTTGCGGCGCGTCGTCGAGGACGCCTGGCCGGAACACGAACATGAACCCGCCGCTTCGAGAATCCTTCCAATCCACCTCCCGGAGACTGGTGACCCGGGCGTTGATGAGGCGGCCGAGGACGTCGAACCGCACCACATCGCCGACATCGATGCCGAATCGTTCATGGATCCCCTTCTCGACCGAGACCTCCGCGTCTGACGAGGCGCCGCGCCAGAACTGGCCGTCGACAAGCCGCTCGTTCTCTTCGAGCCGGTCCCGGTAGGTGATGGTGTACTCGCGCGCCAGCGATCCCCGCGCGCGCACGTCCTCGAAGCTGTCGAGCCGGGTATCCCGCCCGCTGACGCCGGTGACCCGCGCGCGCAGCACCGGAATCAACCGGTACCCTCCGGCGCCGTTCGCCGGCTGATCGAGGAACGCACGCACCGCGTCGGCCTGCCGCCTCTGGATATCCATGAGAAACATGTCCGGCGAGTCTTCCGCCGATGCGAGCGAGAACTCCTCGAGGAGGCTCGCCTGCAACGCTCGTACGCCGACGATGAAGAACGATCCGAGGCCGACCGCCAGGAGAATGACCCGCGTCTGGTTGCCCGGGCGCGACAGGTGCAGCACGGCGTGCCGCAGCGGAAACGACCGCGACAGCGCCAGCGGCGCCACGGCGCGGACCAGCAGCCGGCCGGTCAGCTGCAGGACGAACGCGAGCGCCGTGAAACCGGCGCACACGATCAGCCCCACCTGCAACGACGACGCCTGCCAGGCCGTGAGCGCCACGAGACCGGCGGACACCAGCACGATGGCGCCGAGACGGGTCCAGTCACGGGCGCCCGCCACGCTTTCATCCCTCAGCAGCAACGACGGCTTCACCAACCGCACCTGAAGCAGCGGCACCACCGAGAACAGCAGCGACACCAGCACCCCGATGCCAACCCCCTGTCCGGCCGCGCTCCACGACACACCGTAGTCGACATCCGACAGCAGCGACGACGCCGGCGACGACGACGCGGCCGATGCCACCGCGTACGGCATGGCGGCAATGGCGAGACGGGCGAGCAGCACGCCGAGGATGCTGCCGGCGAGCCCGAGCGTCATCACCTGCAGCATGTAGACGGTGATGATCTGGCCGCTCCGAGCGCCGATGCACTTGAGAACCGCGATGCTGCGCATCTTCTGTTGGACGAACACGCGGGTGACGCTCGAAACGGCGATGCCTCCCAGGATGACGATCACCAGGCCCACAAGGCTCAGGTAGTTCTCCGCACGCTCGAAGTCTTCCCCGATCTCGTCGTCTGTTCCGCGATAGGAGCGCGTGTTCACGAACTCGTCCTTGAAGTCGGAGCGGAGTGCCGTGACGAGCGGATCGATCTTGTCGTCCGGCACTTTCACCAGCACAACACGGCGGGCGCGGCTGCCGAACGCGAGAAGCCCGGCCGCCGGGAGATCGGCGTAGTCGACGAGGACGCGCGGCCCCAGGCTGAAGTCGCCGACTCTTCGACCTGGCTCGTTCGTGATGACGCCACGGATCGTGAACGCGGCGTTCCCGATCGTCATCTGGTCGCCGACCGTCAGGCCGAGCGAGGTGAGCAGCTCTGGCCGCACGAGCACCCCACGATCCTCGAGCATCGCGTGCGTGTACGGTTCCCCGCTCGCGAGCTCGAGCGTGCCGTAGAGGGGAAACGCGGCTTGAATCGCGCGCAGTTCGACCATGCGGGCCGAAACCCGGCTCTCGTCCGACGGCCGCACCATCGTCGGCGTCTCGATGGTCTCGGTGCTCAACGGCGCCCCGGCCTCCGCGAGCCGCCTGTCGATGGCCGCGCGCGCCGCGGGCGTCCACTCGCGGTTGGTGGAAATGAGCACATCGGCGGCGATCAGCGATTTCGCTTCGCGGCCGAACACCCCTCGAACGCTCTGGATGACCGAGCGCAGCGCGACGATGGCCGCGACACCGACGGCGATGCAGATGAAGAAGAACAACAGCCGCCGCCATGACGACCGGGTCTCGCGGACGGCCATCCTGAGAACGAACATCACATCACCCGGCCATCGCGCATGGTAATCCGCGTATCCGCCATCGCAGCGAGCTCGGCATCGTGAGTTACGAGCACGAGCGTGGTATTCCGGCCGCGGTGAACGTTGCGGAGCAGGTCCATGATCAGGCGGCCGTTGGCGGTATCGAGGTTGCCGGTCGGCTCGTCCGCGAGCACAATCGGCGGATCGTTGGCGAGGGCACGGGCTAGCGCCACCCGCTGCTGTTCGCCGCCTGAGAGCTGCGAGGGATAGTGGTGGGCGCGACCGGTCAGACCGACTTCCTCGAGCAGCGCCCGCGCGCGCGGCGCCGCGTCGCCGTTGCCGCGGATCTCCATCGGCACCGCGACGTTCTCGAACGCGGTGAGCGAGGGAATGAGATGGAAGAACTGGAAGACGAACCCGATTTTCTCGCCGCGCAGCTTCGCCAGGACATCTTCGTCGAGTCGGGTGATGTCGACGCCGTCGATGAGCACCGAGCCTGAGGTCGGCGAGTCGAGGCCGGCAATCAAGCCAAGCAGCGTCGACTTGCCGCTGCCGGACGGACCGACGATCGCGACGAACTCCCCGCGCGGAATTGAGGTGGTCAGCGGATGGAGGATGGTGAGCGGCTCGGTGCCGCTCGTGACTGTCTTCGAAACATCGCGCAGCTCAATCATTGAAGCATCGGTCTCAGTGCCCGCCACACGTTGTCGGCAACGATGCGGGCCCCCTCGGCAGTCGGGTGGATGCCGTCGCGCTGGTTCAACGACGCGATTCCGGCGACTCTTTCGAGAAGAAAGGGGACGAAGGCGACGTCGTACTGCCTGGCGAGATCGGCGTAGGCCTCGTGGAAGGAGACGGTGTAGGACTGGCCGAAGTTCGGCGGCGCTTCCATGCCGGCGAGCAGGACCTCGATCTGGCGCGTTTGCGCACGCTCGATGATCGTGGAGAGATTCCGCCGCAGCTGCTCGACCGGCAGCCCGCGCAAGGCATCGTTCCCGCCCAGCGCCACGATGAGCACGCGGACATCGCCGTCCAGTGCCCAGTCGAGCCGGCTCAATCCGCCGGCCGACGTATCGCCTGACACGCCGGCGTTCACCACCTCGTATTGGACGCCCTCCTCGTCGAGCCGCCGCTGGAGGAGGGCCGGATAGGCGGCCTCGGGCTTCAAGCCCAGACCGGCCGTGAGGCTGTCACCGAGGGCGACGACACGGGGCCGCCCGCCTGCCATGTCGGGCCGCGGTGATGGGTCGCGCCCCGCTCTGGTCTCGGGCGTGGCCGGGACGGCCGAAACCGCTGGCTCCGCCGTACCGCGCGTGTCGTTGGAAGCGTCATTCCCGCCGCATGCGGCGGCGATGAGAAGCAGTGTGGCGGCACACCAGTGCGGAAGGCGCGGGCAGGCGAGAGTCATCGTTCCGGGGCTGCGGCCAGCTCCGCTTCGAGGACCGCGACCGCCTGTTGAAGCATCCGCCGATGCGCCGGCCGCTTCGCGGCGTCGAGGTCGCCCTTCGCTCGCGCCAGCGACAGTTCGGTCGTGCGTCGCCGCTCCGCCAGGCGACGCTGGTCGGCCGTCAGCTCCGGTCCGACCGCCTTCTCCCGTTCAGCCTCAGCCTGCTGGAACTCGACGTCCTTGCTCTCGAACCCGCGAGCCATACGGTATTCTACCGTGATGCATCGCGCCGCTCTTCTGCACGGGTTCCACCCGTCCCCGGGACCACTCGCGACCGCGCTTCGGAGGCACGCCGCCGACGCCGAACGCATCGCTGCCGGTTTGTGGCGCCGCGACCCTGCCGTCTGGAGCGGCGATGCGGCTGCGCAAGAGAGGATCGCCAATCGGCTCGGGTGGCTCGGTTCTCCAAGCTTGATGGCCGGCTCGATTGGGCGGGTGCGCGCCTTCGCGGAGCGGGTCAAAGCCGATGGATTCACGCACGTCGTGCTGCTCGGCATGGGTGGTTCCAGCCTGGCGCCGGAAGTGCTCCGTGGAGTGCTCGGTGTCGCCCCTGGCTGGCCGGCGCTGCAGGTGCTGGATTCAACCGATCCGGCGGCCGTGCGTGCTGTCGTCCAGCCGCCCGACAAGACATTGTTTCTTCTGGCGAGCAAATCCGGAACGACCATCGAGCCGAATTCGCTCGCCGCCCACTTTCAGCAGACACTCGACCGCGCCGGGCTGCGATGGGCGGATCACTTCGTCGCGATCACCGACCCTGGGACCGAGCTCGCGGTTCGCGCCGAGCGCGAGCGGTTTCGCGACCTCTTCGTCAACCCGGCCGACATCGGTGGCCGCTACTCGGCGCTGTCATTCTTCGGACTGGTGCCGGCGGCGCTCATGGGCCAGGACATCGAAGGGCTGCTCTCGTGGGCGATCGCCATGCTCGACGAGGCGCAGACGGCTGCCAGGGAACCCCTCGCGAACCCCGCGGTGGGCCTCGGGCTGTTGATCGGTGCGGCGGCGATCGAAGGGCACGACAAGGTGACGCTGGTACTCCCGCCGGCCTTCGAGCCGTTCGGCCTCTGGGTCGAACAGCTGGTGGCAGAGAGCACCGGCAAGCAGGGGGTCGGCGTCGTGCCGATCGCGGGTGAAGTGCTCGGACTGCCGGACGCCTACGGGCCGGATCGCCTCTTCGTGCAGCTGCACGCAATCGGCGAGACGACGGCGGACGACGACGCCGCGGTTCGCGTGCTTGGCAAGATCGCGCCGCTCGTCCGCATCGACCTGCTCGAGCGCACCGCGCTCGGCGCGGAGTTCATGCGTTGGGAAGTCGCAACCGCCATCGCCGGCGCGTTGCTCGGCATCAACCCGTTCGACGAACCGAACGTCCAGCAGGCGAAGGAAGCCACGAAAGTGTTGTTGGGCCGGCGCGAGGAGGAAGGACGTCTGCCGATTCCGGCGGCGGACGTCACGCTGCGAGGCGGTGTGACGGTTGCGACAACAGCCGCCGCGCGGGATCGCTTGAACGGGGCAAGCCCAGCGGGCATCTTGCAACTGGTCGAGCCTGGCGATTACGTCGTGCTGCTCGCCTACCTCGGTCCAGACCCCGCGCTTGCCGAGGCACTGGATGCCTTCCGGCGTCACGTGCGGAACCGCACGCGGGCTGCCACGATGCTGGGCTATGGTCCGCGCTATCTGCACTCCACCGGACAGCTGCACAAGGGGGGGCCCAATACCGGAGTCTTCGTGATCGTGACGGCAACACCGCACGACGACCTGGCGATTCCCGGTCAGCCTTTCTCGTTCGGCACGCTCGAGCTGGCCCAGGCGCTCGGCGACTTCGCGTCGCTCGATGCGACCGGCCGCCGCGCTGTCCACCTGCACCTGCCTTCACCGGACGCCGCCGTGCTGATCGAGGCGCTGGGCGCTCTGGAACGGTCCGCCTGAGCACCGACGGAACCAGGGGCGGGATTTGCCAGCCTATGGCCTACTGGAGCCACATCACAACGATCACCGCACAGCGCACCGGCTCGCGGTGGCCTCGGGAGAGCATATGCAACTCGGATTCGTCGGTCTCGGGAAGATGGGCCTGAACATGGTCACGCGTCTCACGCGCGGCGGCCACGAGATTGTCGCCTTCGATCGCAGCCCGGATGCGGTCAGGAACGCCGAAGCCGCCGGGGCGAGCGGCGTCGCATCCCTCGAAGCCCTGGTCGCGGCGCTGCCGCCCAGACGGGCAGTCTGGCTGATGGTCCCTTCCGGAGCGCCCACCGAATCGACCGTCGCCGCCCTCGGAAGCCTTCTCGCCGCGGGTGACGTGATCATCGACGGCGGCAACACGAATTTCCACGACGATCTCCGGCGGGCCGAGGCGTTGCGGCAGAAACAGATCGCCTACGTGGACGCCGGGACGAGCGGCGGCATCTGGGGACTGCAGGAAGGGTACTGCCTGATGGTCGGTGGCGAGACCGACGTCTGCCGGAGCCTCGAACCGATCTTCCTGACGTTGGCGCCCCCGGACGGGTACTTGCACGTCGGCGGCAGCGGATCCGGGCACTACGTGAAGATGATCCACAACGGGATCGAATACGGGCTGATGCAGGCCTATGCCGAAGGCTTCGAGCTGATGCACACGAGCGATTTCAAGATCGACGTCGGCCGTGTCGCGTCGTTGTGGATGCACGGCAGCGTGGTGCGCTCCTGGCTGCTCGAGCTCGCCGGACGCGCGTTGGCCGCCGACGGCGATCTTTCCGACCTCGACGCCTACGTCGAGGACTCCGGCGAGGGCCGCTGGACCCTTCACGAGGGGATCGAGCGGAGCGTACCGCTGCCGGTCCTGACGGCGGCGCTGTTCACCCGGTTCCGGTCGCGCGCCGACAACCCATTTGGGGAGCGTCTGCTGGCCGCCCTGCGGAACCAATTCGGCGGGCACCCGGTAAGGAGCGCGGGCACGGCTGCGGCCGAGAGCGTCGAGCCGGGCGGGCGACAGGGGCCTGCGGGCGCATGACCGTCGATCTGGACACCCTCGCCTCGGAGCTGGCGGCCGGCGAGGCCCAACCCGTCGCGACCGAACCGGTCACCCTCGTCATCTTCGGCGGCGCTGGCGACCTGGCGCACCGCAAGCTGCTGCCGGCGCTCTACAACCTGCATGTCGACGGCCTGCTTCCGCCACGGATGGCTGTCGTCGGTGTCGGCCGGAAGGACATCGGCGATGACCAGTATCGCGAGTTCGCCCGTGACGGCATCCAGCGTTTCTCCCGCCGCAGCCTCGACGAGGAACGCTGGGACAGCTTTGCGAGCAGCCTGTTCTTCGTCAACTCCGCGATCGACCAGCCCGGCGTGTTCGCGTCGCTCGGGTCGCGGCTCGACATCATCGAGCACGAACGCGGCCTCGCCGGCAACCGCATCTACTATCTCGCCGTGCCACCGGCGCTGTTCGTGCCGACGGTCCAGCAACTGTCCCACGCGCGGTTCGTCGCGCCCGCCGATGCCCGGCCCTTTTCGCGTCTGATTGTCGAGAAGCCGGTCGGACGCGACCTGGCGAGCGCGCGGGCGATCAGCGACGCGATTGCCGCCGTGTTCGACGAGCATCAGATCTACCGGATCGACCACTACCTGGGAAAGGAGACGGTGCAGAACATCCTGGTCCTGAGGTTCGGCAACAGCTTCTTCGAACCGCTGTTCAACAAGAAATACATCGACCACGTCCAGATCACGGTGGCGGAACAGGAGGGGATCGGAACCCGGGCCGGGTATTACGAGCAGTCGGGAGCGCTGCGCGACATGATCCAGAACCACATGCTCCAGCTCCTGGCGCTGGTCGCGATGGAGCCGCCCCGCTCGCTCGATGCCGACGTCGTCCGCGACGAGAAGCTGGAGGTGATCCAGTCGTTGCGGCCGCTCGAAGGGGAGGCGGTGGACATGGCCACCGTCCGGGCGCAGTACGCCGCCGGCTTCGACCTCGGCGCGCCAGTCCCCGGTTACAAAGACGAGCCGGGGGTCAGTCGATCGTCGCGTACCGAGACCTTCGTGGCGATGCAGGTCTTCATCGACAACTGGCGGTGGGCCGGTGTGCCGTTCTTCTTGCGCACCGGCAAGCGGTTGCCGAAACGGGCGAGCGAGATCTCGATCCATCTCAAGGAGGTGCCGCCGATTCTGTTCAATCGCGATCCGCATCGGCGTCTCGATCCCAACGTGCTCACGATCCGCATTCAGCCGGACGAAGGGTTCGCGCTCGGCATCTCTTCGAAGGTTCCCGGGCCACGCGTCCGCATCTATCCGGTGAACATGGACTTCAGGTACGGCAGCACCTTCGGCGGCAGCTCTCCGGAAGCGTACGAACGGCTGCTGCTCGACGTGATGGCGGGTGACGCGACGCTGTTCATGCGTCGCGACAGCGTCGAAGGCTCGTGGCACTGGATCACCCCGATTCTCGATCGCTGGGCCGAGCAGACCACGGATCCGCTGCCGACCTACGGCGCGGGCGACTGGGGGCCTCCCGAGGCCGATCGCCTCATGGAATCGGCCGGACGGTCATGGCGCCAGCTCTAGCCGCGCTGTGGCGGTCGGTGACGCCAGCCGATATCGACACCACGCTGCCCGATCTCTGGCGAGATGCCGCCCGGGACAGTCCGGTGTCACGCGCCCTGATGTCGAATCTGGTCATCGTGCGCCACGGAGCACGGCCGCCCGACGACGAGGTTGTTCACCTCGAGGCCGAATCCAACATCGTCCGGATCGCCGAGCGGCATCCGGCCCGGATCATCGTGCTCAATTACTCGCCGGACGCCGGCCGCGCCTGCGCGCCGCGCCAGGCGACCATCGGCGTCCTCACGTTCGGTGCGGGTGCGGTGCGATACGGGGTAGAGGTGATCGCGGTGGACGAGGTGTGCGCGGAGGCCTCGGTTCCATCGATCGTGCGGCGGCTCACCCGCGGCGACGTGCCGACGACCGTGTGGTGGACGGCGGATCTCTCACGTGCGCGACCGCCGGATCCGATGGTCGAGACCGGCCGTCAGTTCCTCTACGACAGCACCGGTTGGGCGGAGGTTCGCCTCGGAGCCGCCCGAGCGACCGCCATTCTCGCGCTTCCTCACGCCCCGGATCTGGCCGATCTGAATTGGCAGCGGCTCGCGCCACTGCGCTCGGCGATCGTGCACGGCCTCAGAAACGAGCTCGGAGCGGGCGCGCCGGTCCAGAACGGCGTCATGATCCGCCATCGCGCCGGGGAACCGGCCGCGGGCTGGCTGCTGGGGGCGTGGCTTCGGCGAGCCCTGCGGTGGACCAGTTTCCCGTCAATCGAAGCGTCGAGCAATGACGACGAGGTGGTGACCGTGACGCTGGCGGGTGAACGATGGGAGATGACCGCCAGGATGAACAGTCAGAGGGTCCTGGTGGCGGGCACTGGTGAACCGCCGCCGTTCAGTATCCCGGTGCCTCGTCAAACCGTCGCCGATGAGGTGATCTCGGAGCTGCGCAGCCTGGGGCGCGACATGCACCTGCGCGAGACCATGCTGACGCTCGCGACGTGATCCGGCCGGACGATCCCCTGCCGACAACGATGACCCACACAGAGCTCTCGGTGCCACTGTCCTCACTTCGGAACCCCCGGAGTGTTGGACACCCCGGCACTGTCGGTGAGTGCGGACGCAAAGAACAGCTCCACTTCAAGACGGAACTGGCGCAGCTGCTCTCGAATCTTGGGGTCGAGGTCCTTGATCCCGATCTCCCCGACCACCGCCGCGGCTCCAACGAGCGCGGCGCCCTGTGTGCCGCCAGCGCCCTGTGTGCCCGCCGTCGTCTGCGTGCTGCCGGCAACCAGAGACCCGCCAGCCGCTTGGACGCCGGCCGCCGCCTGAGCCGCGAGCGGTTCAGCCGAAGAAGATGACGCTCCGGCGGCCGGTGCCTCGAGACCTGGTCCCCGTCCGCCGCCGATGATCCTGGTGAGCTGGCTTTCGACTGCCGAGAATCTCGTCCGCCAGTCGGTCGACGAGGAATAGGCCTCGACCATGCCCTGAAACAGTTTGCGAAGCTCTGCGATTCTCGTTCGCGCGTTGCGCTTGAGAGACTGTTCGGGCACTTGTGCGAGCCAAGCGCGCGCGGCATCCAGATGTTGGATCGCCGTCACGGTCGTCTGCGCAGGAGTCACGGCTGTCTGCGCAGCAGTTGTCAATGTCCACATTCCCAGCAACGCGAGGCACATCAGCCATCCCCGGTTCGGCACACATCCTCCTCCGGCCCGACGAAGAGTATAGTCGCTGGTCATCAGTCGCAATCGAGCAAGCGAAGTGCCACAATTGGAAGATGCGTTACTTGGTTACGGCGCGTCTCAAACCGGGAAAGGCCTCAGAGCTCTGCAGTGCCATCGAAACCGAAACGCTCGGACTCGGGTCTGTCGCCGGCGACGAGTATCTGCGGAACATGGCTGCCGCACGCGAGCACGACGACGGCCGCGTGCAATGGGTGGAAGTGTGCTATTGCCCGACGCCACTGGCGGAGGAGCGGGATTACTGGGAGGAATTCTTCGAGCTGGAGAAAGTGCAGAACGCGCACGCCACCACCCGATGCCGCGATCTCAACGGCGAGGAACCGTGGGCCTGCGGCACCTGCGACTGCTCGGCCCGCCTGGAGGCCCGGCTCGCCGAAGTCGGCCAGCCTTTTTTCGCCCACGTCATCCCCATTCCCAAATCCTCAAATCCTCAAATCCTAAAATCCTAAAATCCTCAAATCCTCAAATTCAAATCCTGAAATCCTGAAATCCTAAGATCCTGAAATTTTACCGCCCCCCTCCCCGCGCTCCCGTTTCCTCAGATACCTGGCGAGGCCGCGCCAGCTCAATTCGAAGCTCGCTGCCACCTCGTAGCCGCGGGTGTCGGTATCGCCCATGCGCTGAAGCGCACGCCTCACCTGCTCCGCAAACCACGCTGCCCTCGTCGCATCGTCCTCCTCCCGGGCAAGTGACTGTTCCACCAGCCGCGCCGCGAGATCCAGATGGTCGCGCAGCTCGGTCAGGTGCGGGCTGCTCGGCGACGACGGCCCGAAATGCGTCAGGAACAGCGTCTCGGGCCGCCAGGCGTCCAGCGTGGCCAGGCTCGAGCGCCATTGCTCGAGGTCGATGTCCGGCGGCGGTGTCGGCGGCAATACGAAGGCGTTCGGTTTGGTCTTGATGCCGGCGACGTCGCCGGCGAACAGAACCCCGCTATCCGCGCTGAAATAGCTGACGTGGTGCGACGCATGGCCCGGCGTGTAAGCCACCTCCAGCCGGCGTCCGCCGGCGTCAATCCGTTCGCCGCCGCTCAGAAGGGTGATCGCTTCCCGCGGCACCGGCGCCACCTCTCCCCACAACGACTCCATGGCTTCACCGTACAGCCTCGCCGCGCTGGCGATCAGCTTCGCCGGATCTGCCAGGTGAGGCGCCCCCAGATCGTGGACATGCACCCGGATGCGCGGGTTCTCCCGGACGAGCGTGCCGGTCGCGCCGGCGTGATCGAGGTGGATGTGCGTGAGCAGGATCGAGGTGACGTCGCCGATGCCAATCCCCGACGCCGCGAGCTCGCGCCGGAACGTCGCCAACGTGCTCGACGGCCCGGGATCGACGATGGCGACGCCCGCAGGCGAGTGGAGGACGGCGCTGGCGATGACACGTGGCCGGTCCTGGAACAGCAGATCGAAATACGAGATGCCGGAGGCGAGTGTGTCCATGGATTGCGAGCGCAATTATAAGAGAACGCGCTGTCCTTCGTGGCTTTCATGCCCGTGCCGCGCAAGGACGAGCACAATATCTGGATTGGATGGGCGCGGAATCAGGAGGCCTGCTGGATGACGAATGCCGGCATGGTGACCGGCAGTCGCGAGGTGAGCCAGGGGCCCGGCTCGACGGGACGCCGTACGGATGGGATCAGGGCATTCCGGCAAGGTCACCGCGCCCGTTCCTCGGCCTCGAGCGTCGCCCGAGCGGACGCCAGCTCCTTCCGCTTCGCCGCGTCCACCTCGGGAAACCGGAGATCGAGCCCCGCCAGGGCGTCGGCAATCGCTTCCGCCACCACCAGCCTGGTGAACCACTTGTTGTCGGCGGGCACGACGAACCAGGGCGCGTAGCGGGTCGCGGTCTGCCTGATCGTGTCCTCGTACGCCGCCATGTAGTCGGACCACAAGCCACGCTCGCGGACGTCGGCGGCCGAGAATTTCCAGTTCTTCTCCGGCTCGTCGAGGCGGCTCAGAAACCGCCGGCGCTGCTCCGCTTTCGAGACGTGCAGGAAGAACTTGAGCACCACGATCCCGTTGCGTACGAGATAGCGCTCGAAGGCATTGATGTCCTCGAACCGTTCCTTCCAGATTCGCTTCGTGATCAGCCCTGGTGGCAGATGCTGCGCGCCCAGGTACTCGGGATGCACGCGCACCACCAGCGTCTCCTCGTAGTAGGAGCGATTGAAGATGCCGATCCGCCCGCGTTCGGGAAGGCAGCGGCTGGTCCGCCACAGGAAATCGTGATCGAGCTCCTCTGCCGACGGCGCCTTGAACGAGTACACCTGAACGCCCTGCGGGTTCACGCCGGACATCACGTGCTGGATGGTGCCGTCCTTGCCCGCGGCATCCATCGCCTGGAAGATCAGGAGCAGGGACCACTGGTCCTGCGCATAGAGCTTTTTCTGCGCTGCACTGAGTCGGGCGATGCCGGCGGCGAGAAGCGCCCTGGCGTCACGCTTCAGCTTGATGCCGCCGTTGGCGCCGGGCTTGATATCGTGGAGCTTGAACTTCTTGCCGTTGGTGACGCGGTAGCGCTCGGCCAGGCCGGAGGATGGAGAAGCAGGCACGGGAGGAGAGGGTCGTTCCGACCTCCTATATATTCGCCGTCAGGCCTTCCTGCACCGGATGACCGGCCTCGAGTGACGTGAGAATCGTATCCAGGTTCACCGGCGCACGCCGGAAGATTTCGTCACCAATCGCGTCGGAGAGCGCGTTCAGCACCGCGCAGCAACCGGCAGCGACCGGCGGCTCGCCAATCCCGCGCGCACCCACCGGCGTTTCCGGATCGGGGATCCCCAGCGCGGCCCACTGCATCTGCCGCGGAGCGTCGAGAATCGTCGGTGGCTTGGTCTGATACATCCGCTTCGCCAGCGGCACCCCGTAGTGCTGGTCGTAGACCCACTTCTGACCGATCGCGTGCGCGATCCCGAGCATCGACCGGCCGAGCACCTGGCCGCCAAGTGAGGCGGGATGGATCACCGTGCCGACGTCGGCGACGGCGAGGTAGTCGAGGATGTCGTAGTGGCCGGTTTCCAGATCCACTTCAACTTCTGCAAAGCCGGCGACGTAGGAGAACGAAGCGCCGTCGCGGGGATAGCTGTCGCGCGCCACGCCCATCAGCCCCTGGCCAGCCAGAGCGGTTGCCGCCCGCTTCGTGACGACATTCACATCCTCGGGCGGCTCGTGGCCGTCGAACTTGCCGCCAAGCTCGATGGCCTTCTGCGCCGCCTGAGCCAGCGTCATGCCGGCGCCGCCGCCCTTGCGTGACACCCGTTCGTTCGCGACGACGTAGTCTTCGGGACGTCCGCCGAGCGAGGTCGCCGCGATTTCCTGCACCTTCTTGATGCAGTCGGTCGCCGCGGCGTGCGCCGCACGCGTATGGGCGTGAATCGTCTGACTGCCACCCGACACACACGACCACGGCAAGTGCTTCGTCGTGTCTCCCCACGCCAGCTCGACTTTCTCCCACGGCATGCCCATCATCTCGGCCGCGACGCGATTGGTGTCGCTCATCGACTCGGTGCCGAGGTTGCCGACTCCGCTCTGAATGTACATCCGGCCGTCCGGCTTGATCACGAACAGGCCGTCGAACCCCACCGACCCGGCGACAAAGGTGCTGACGGCGACGCCGACGCCGCGCACCTTCGATCCCTGACGCTGGCCGCTCTGTGTCTTGCGCGCGTCCCAGCGGAACATCTCGGCGCCCTTGTCGAGGGTCTCCTTCACGAACGCGCTGGTTACGTACGGCCGCGCACCGCGCGCGTTCCCCGGACCGAAGTTGGCCTTGCCGGCCGGTGCGTTGATCCGGCGTATCGCCACCTGATCGATCCCCAGCTTGCGCGCTGCCTTCGCCAGCAGCGGCTCGACGAGCATGATGCCCTGCATGCCGCCCGGCTGACTCTGCGCCCGCCGCGGCGGTGTATTGGTGAGCACCGCCAGTCCGCGCCAGCGCATTGCCAGCGGCTGGAACATCAGCGACGCAATCCGACCGGTCTGTCCCGTGTCCCCCACCGCTTCATACGGTCCGTTCTCGCAGAGGACGAACATGTCGAGGGCGGTGATTCGGCCATCCTTCGAGAATGCCGCCTTCACCCGTCCGTGCACGGCTGGACGCGCGCCGCCGATGAAGTGCTCTTCCTCGCGGCTGATGCGCATCATCACCGGCGCGTTCGCCTTCTTCGAGAGCAGCGCCGGGATGATCGAGCTGATCGTCCCGGTCGCCTTGCTGCCGAAGCCGCCGCCGGTGTAGTTGCTGATCAGGACGACGTCGGTCGGCTCCATGTGCAGCCAGCGCGCGATCGACAGCACGGTCTGAACCGTGCTCTGCGTGCCGGCGTGCATGTGAAGCTTGCCGTTCTGCCAGTAGGCCATCGCCGTCCGCGGCTCGAGGGTCTCGTGGTTGGTGTTCGGGGTGGAGAAGGTCTCATCGAGCACCAGCGCGGCATCCTTGAACCCCGCCTCGAGGTCGCCGTACGACCATTCGTCGGTCGCCTTGCCCATCGGGAGGCGGCCGTCGCTCGCGTCCGCGAACTCCTGGTCCGTCCACTTGATCTCCTGCACTTCCGGCAGCGGCGCCGGCTGACCCTGCTGCGCCGGGGGACGGACCCACACGTTGCCCTCGACGCGCGCGTTGGGGCGGCCGGGGCGAAGTGAATCGAGCGGATCGACAGTGAACGGCAGTGGCTCCCAATCGATCTCGACGAGCTCGATGGCATCAGCCGCCGTCACTTCGTCGATCGCCGCGACGGCGAGGACAGGCTCGCCCTGGTACATCGCCTCCGACGCCAGGGCCCGTTCACCCTTGGTGTTGGCCTTGATGGTCTGCCCGAGGTCGGTGACCCTGTCGGCGGGGCTCGGGATCTCGTCGGGAGTGAGGATCGCCTTCACCCCCGGCATCGCCAACGCCGCGCTGGTATCGATGCTCCGGATGCGCGCGTGCGGATACGGGCTGAGCAGCAGCCGCGCGAACAGCATCCCTTCCGCCCGGAAGTCCTCGGCGTATTTCGCCTGGCCCGTCACCTTCGCGACGATGTCCGGAGTGCGGTAATTCTGCCCGACAAGTTTGCGCTGATCAGCCATGGTTCGCTCTCCGGAAAGGCCCGCGGCAACCGCGAGCCGACATTCAGCGCCGCTTTCGTTCGACGAGCACCGCCTCCTGAAGCGTGAACGACCACTCCAGATCGGCGGAATCGACAACCGCGTAGAAGACGCGCGGGTCCTCGTGCACGAACGCCGTCCCCGTACCCACCCCGCGCTGCTCCACCGCTTCCATGAGCGGCCGGCCGCTGATGGCGCTGTGAATCGTCAGACGAAACGCGCCGCCATCCACCCGCGTGCCCTTCGCGGTAGTCCACTCGATCCGCATCGACCCCGAACCGCTCGTGAACGACTCGGTCTGCGTACTGCCCCGGCCGGACCAGGCGCCCAGCGGGCTCCAGACGACCTCCGGTCCTGGCGCCGGCGCCTCGGCGCGAGGGGCATCGCACGCCGTGAACAGGCACGAAAGCCCGATCCACGCGACCGCGAGCGAGAATCTCGTCATTGGATCAGAGAATCTGGTCATTGGTCATTGGTCAGGTCATTGGTCATTTGGTCATTGGGTCATTAATCTGGTCATTGGCGAGTGGCAATGACCAGATGACCTGGGGCCAGATTGCCCGATGATCAGATTCCTACCGATGACCAGATGACCAAATAACCAGATGACCAAATAACCCGATGACCAAATGACCCGATGACCCGATGACCCGATGACCCAATGACTAAATAACCAAATGACCAGATGACCAGATTCTTTACGTCGTGACCGCGGTCTGCGCGGTGCCGCGGATCGCCCGCTTCACGAGATTCCGCATCATCGGGATCTTGTAGCCGTTGTAGCGCAGCGCCGTCGCCCCCGTCACCGCCAGCTCCCC
>WHSN01000229.1 GCA_009380045.1 Luteitalea sp. | reverse complement strand
GACCGCCGGACGACGATCCGGTTGCCGTCCACGCGCGTCACGAGAATGGGGGTCCCGGCCTCGATGAAGTCGCCGTCCGACACCACATCGACACGAGCGCCGTCGATCTCCGCAATACCGGCCGGCCGTAGCGGCGAAATGGCGGTGCCTGTCCGCCCCAGCCATTGGCGGTCGCCCTCGGGAGCCGAGACGTAGCCGAGGTCGGTCTGCATACCAGTCCCGAGCACCAGACGCCGTCCGAACGGCAGCCGCGGCAGCAGGCGAAGCAGCCCGAAGGCACCGGCCATCGCCAGCAGGATTGAGACGGCCACGCGCCCGAGTGCGACGACGATCGCGTTCATCGTGGCGCCGGCGCCGACCAGTGTCATCCCGAGCCCGGCTACGAGCGCGACAATTCCGGCAAGCCCTGCCACCGTGAAGCCCGGAATCACGAACACCTCGATCGCGACCAGAGCACGCCGAGCGACACGAGCAGCAATTCCTCCCAGCCTGCAAGCTGGACGATCCAATGCCCCCAGAAGAAGAGTCCGAGGGAGAGGAGGCCCACCGCACCGGGTACGGCGAAGCCGGGTGTGCGGATTTCCACGATCAGACCCAGCAGCCCTACCGTCATCAGCAGCGAGCTCATCACCGGGTGCGTCAGGAACCGGACGAGGGTTTCCGCCCAGGTCTGCCGGGCGATGCGCACCTCGGCGTCCGGCACGCCGGCGGCCAGGAGCGCGGCGTCCAGCGTGTCCGCGCCCAGATCGGCCATCTTGTGCTCGAGCGCCTGCGACGTCGTGAGCGTGAGCAGCTTGCCCTTCTCGATCACGCCCGCGATCTCCACGTCGGCGTCCACCATCGCCTCGGCCAGCATCGGTGGCCGGTTGCGGGTCTCTGCCGTCGCACGAAACTCCGAGCGCACATACGAGACTGACTTCTCGTCCGCCGGCTGCGTCTCGCCGGTCCCGCCGCCGACGACGGGCGCGGCTGCGCCGATCGTGCCGCCCGTCGTCATGATCAGCGTGTCGCACGCAAGGGCAATGAGGGCGCCGGCGGAGATCGCGCGCTGGTTGACGAAGGCGATCGTTCTGACCGGCGAGTTCAGCAGTGTGTCCCGCATTGCCACCGCGGCATCGACCCGGCCGCCGAAGGTGTTGATGTCGAGCAGCACGGCCGCGGCGCCGGTCTCCTCCGCCTCGCGGATCGTGCGCGCGAGGAACGGCGCGAGGCCCAGGTCGATCATGCCTTCGATGGGGATCGCATAGACAATCGGAGCGGACGATTGCGCGGGGACGTGGCGCACGACCGCGAGGGCCGACCAGACAAGCACGGCGGCTGTCACGACGGAGAGTCCCCGCCGTTTCCTCATGTCCCATCATACCTGCCGGGAATTGCCGCTCCGCCGCCGGGTCACGGCGCGACCCGGCGGGGCGGGCGCAACATGACCAGGGTACAAAAAAGAGCGCGACGGAGTAATAAAGCGTCCCGAAAGACGCTGGATCTCGATCAGGCGCTGATCTCATTGTTCATCGGAGCGATGAACGCGAACGATCACATCGCACGGGGTGAAGCGGCGCGTCGGTTCGGAGTTTGCAGGTCGATTCGGAGACACTACGACAGGTGGTCGCGGTCCTCCTCCTCAAGAACCGACTCTGACGGATCGTCCGCAAATCCATCCGACGCTACCCAGCGGGTGGGCGAAGCGCTTACAGCCGGGTTGGCAGCGGTTCCTTCGGGGTCACACCGGCCGCCCTCACGCGCTTCAGGTCCTCTGGCGTACCCGCGAGCACGAGCCGGTCGCGGTCCGACAGTGGCCGCTGCGGGTCTGGCGCCGAAAGCTGCTGGTGATCCCCACCCGCGACGGCGAGCACGGTGACGCGAAACCGCGCCGGCACCTCGAGGTCTGCGAGGCTTTTTCCGGTCCATCCCGGGAGCGCGCTCACAGGCACCTCTTCAACCGCGAAGTCCTCTTGCTCCTGCTGGTGCGGCGCATAGTCCACCCGCACAAGATACTCGACGGCCCGCTGGAGTGCCGAGGGCTGGCCAGACAGGAAGACCCGATCGCCTGGGAACAACTGGAACGTCGGGCCCGGATTGAAGAAGCTCCGCCCGCCACGGCTCACCGCCAGAACGGTCGCGCCAAATTCCTCTCGCAGAGGAATGTCGGCGATGCGATGTCCCGCCCACGTCGATGCCGATCCGAGTCGTACTTCGCGCAGACCTGGTGTCGTACTCGCCACGGCGCCCAGCCGGTCCACGGCCGTTGTGATGGCGTCCGCGGCCTGCTCGGCGGCGTCCGCGTATGGCCTGAGCAGGACATCGGCTCCCTCGAGTCGGAGCACGTCCCCCTCATCCGCCGTCCGATACGCAACGGCGATTTTGCCGCGGAAGTCACGCTCTCTGAGATGCTGGATCAACACGCGGCTGGTTTCGATGTCGGGCGCCGTGCTGACCACCCAGTTCACATCGTTGAGCGGCAGGTGGTCGAAGAGCTCCGGGTCGCTCGCGTCGCCGTAGAGGACGGGAACGCCTTCCGTGCGCCAGCGGGCCAGCGCTTCAGGATCGAAATCAACCCCCACCACGCGGCGATTCCTCAGCAACAGGTGTCGCACGATGCCGCTGCCATACCGGCCCAAACCCAGGACCACCACGTCAGCCTGTGGTGCCGGCCCACTGTCCGTCTCCGCTTCGCGATAGGGCGTGCGGCGCTCGAAGACGCCAAGCCACGGCGCCAGCCACTCGTACAAACGGGCAGAGTACAGGATCATGTACGTGGACAGTGCGATCGTGATGAGCCCGACGGTCGTGATGAGCCCCATCGTCTCTGGCCCGACGTGACCGACGCTCACCCCCAGCGCGCCGAGGATCAGGGAGAACTCGCTGATCTGCGCGACCGTCAGCCCGGCGAGAAAGCTCGTTCGCTTGCGATACCCCATCGCGCCCATGATTACCATCACGATGATGGGATTGCCGATCAGCACGAACGCCGAGAAGATGGCCGCCGGTCCGGCGGTCGCCCCGAGCAGCGACACGTCCAGCCGTGCGCCGAGATCGATGAAGAAGAACAGCAGCAGGAAGTCTCGGACGGTCACCAAACGAGCGCCGATCGCTTCACGATACGGTGTCGACGCCAGCGAGGCGCCTGCGAGGAACGCGCCCACCTCTTTGCTCAGCCCGAGGGTCTCACCCGCCGCCGCGAGCACGACGGCCCACGCGATGCCGGCCAACACCAACAACTCGGGGGATCGCGCCATGAATGTCGCCGTGCGCGGCAGGACGCCCACCGCGAGCACAGCGATGACGCCCAGAAACGCGAGCGCCTTGACGACAATCATCGCGGCGTGCGCGATGATGCTCTGGTCTGCCGAACGGCCGCCGCCGATCGCGGTGATGCCAATCATCGCGAGAATGACCGCAAGGTCCTGCACGATCAGAAAGCCGACGGCGATGCGTCCGTGGAGCGCGTCGATCTCCCGCTTGTCCGACAGCAGCTTGACGATGATGATGGTGCTCGAAAAGGTCAGCGCGACCGCGACATAGGTGGCCGTGAGCGTGTCCATGCCGAGCGCCACGGCAATCAAGAACCCGATGACCGACGTGAACACGATCTGACCAACGCCTGTGGCCAGGGCGACCGGGCCGAGCGTCCGGATGGTGTGGAAATCGAGCTTGAGGCCGACGACGAACAGCAGCAGCGCGATGCCGATGCTCGCGAGGAGCTCGATCTGGTCGTGCTGCGTGACCAGGCCGATTCCAGCCGGGCCCGCCAGGATGCCGACGGCGATGAACGACACGATGAGCGGCTGCCGGAGCCACATCCCGACGGCGCCGACAAGCGCAGCCGCCAGGAGCGTCAGCGCGATTTCGGCGAAAGGATTTCCCAGCGGCATGGCGCAGCCTTACGCACGGACGGTGAGCACAGGACACGTGGCGGCGCGTACGACATGCTGCGTGGTCGATCCGTACAGCATCAGTTCCACGCCGCCGCGTCCTTGCGCGCCCATCACGATAAGATCGGTTCCCACTGTGGCGGCCCTGTGTAGGACCGCTTTATAGGCGCGATCGATCGTCACGATCTCGTCGACGTCGCACGAGCTCCGTGATTCCTCCGGGACCAGTGCGTGTAAACGTTGACGGGCGCCGTCGATCACGTGTTGGCGGTGGTCTCGGACGCTCACATCCACGTTCGGCTCCTCGTCGTCCATGTGTTCGAGCGCGTGCAGCACCGTGACGCACCCGTTCGCCTGGCGCCCGAGGTCAAGGGCGTATGCTAACGCTTTGAGCGATGACGGCGCGAAGTCGATGGGGCAGAGGATGTTCTTGAATGCAATCGGTGCTGGGGTCAGCGCGGGCACCGATGGTGGCACGGTGAGCACCGGGCAGGGCGCCGTGCGCACCACTTTCTCAGTGACGGAGCCCAGCAGCAGCCGGTGGAATCCCCCTCGCCCATGCGTCCCCAACACGAGTGGGTTCTTGTAAAATCGGCCGGCAGCCGCTCGAGCGTGGCCATGAGCGCGAACCGCTCTTCGCGTACGCGCTCAGCTCATGTTCTCTTAAATGAATTAAGAGATGACGGGACGGGTAGCACGCGTCTCGGTGACCGGACAGTTGTGATTGAATCGGGTAGCACCGGATGAGCAAGGCGTTCACGAAGGAATCCGACGGCGATGGCGACGAGCACGATGACGCCTCTGAAGAGGCTGCACACGCCGAGCTCGTGGGAGTCAAAAACTACATCACACCGAGCGGCTTGCAGCGACTCAGAGACGAGTTCCGGTTCCTGCTCACCAGGGAACGACCGGCGGTGACACAGGTGGTGGCCTGGGCGGCGAGCAACGGCGATCGCAGCGAAAACGCCGACTATCAGTACGGCAAACGCCGGCTGCGCCAGATCGATCGGCGGATTCGCTTTCTCACCAAACGGATCGATGCCGCGGAAGTGGTGGACCCCGAGGCCCCGAGAAGTGGACGGGCGGCGACGCACGTCTTCTTCGGGGCGACCGTGCGCTACGCCAATGCCGCTGGTACGGAGCGGGTCGTGAGCATCGTCGGCCTCGACGAGATCGATCTGGATCGCAACCACGTCAGCTGGGTGTCGCCACTGGCGCGCGCGTTGATGAAGTCCGGACCGGGCTATAGCGTGGTCCTTCGCGCGCCGGGCACTACCGAGCAACTGCAGATCCTCGAAGTGCGTTATGAACGCATCCCCGTCGAGCCCTTCACAGAACCACCTGGGGCCGAGGCTGCGCCGAAGATTCGCCCTCGCAGCGGCGGCGAGACGGCCCTAGCGGCCCGTGGTGAAAACGGTTGGGACAGAGAAGTCCAGCCGATGATCGTCACGAAGCGTGAGTAGGTCGCCGAGTGAGGTCGAAGGTCGATACATGCGCCAGATCGCGTCCCAGAGCGTTTCGGGGAGCCGCATGAGCGACCAAATAGAGCGAAGAAGCGCGATCGCGCGGCCCTGGAGGCTCCGCGGCGTGCCGATGCCGACCACCTGCCGCATCAGCAGGCCGAGATTCAACGCCCCCGCATGGAGCAGCACGCGCTTGAGAATATTGTCGTGACCCCGCAGGTGCACGCGCCGCATGCGGCCGGTTTCGTACAGATGCGCAAACGGGCGTTCCAGTCGTTCACCTCGCTGACGCAGCAGGAATTTGCCGCGCGCGCCGCGAATGCGCCGGCGATTGCGATAACACGGTGTCCCGAGCCTCGGGGTTCTTCGTCCAGTTGCGTCGCCCGCGATCCGGTTCCGAGATGTAACTCCGCACGCCCACCGCTTCGAGATCCACGAGCGCCTGATTACTGTGGTAGCCCTTGTCCCCCACGACCTCTTCCAGCCCATCGCCGTCGGGCACCACCGTCTCG
>WHSN01000020.1 GCA_009380045.1 Luteitalea sp. | reverse complement strand
GCCGCCGCGCCCATTGCTCCAGGGCCTGCCGTTCGTCGTCGGTTAGCATCAAAGGCTTGCTATGCCGTTGGTATCCCATGGCGCGCAGCGTACCAATGCCGCCACGAATGTACAATGTTTTTTCTGAGACACGACACTAGCCGCAAGTCCCATCAGGGATCCGGCCGACGCTGTAAGTTGTTGATTCGATTGGTGCGGAAGGGGGGATTCGAACCCCCACTGAGTTTCCCCAACTAGCTCCTGAGGCTAGCGCGTCTGCCGTTCCGCCACTTCCGCAGTGGTGAAAATCGTCCGCAGGACGGAACGCTCAGTATACCCGAACCTCTCCGGGGCGCTGGTCCACCGGGCCCGAGCCATGATCGACCGCTATACTCGATCCCATGGCTAGACGCGGACTCCGCATTCTGTTCACGCTGATCGGCGCCTTCTTCGTCCTGACGCTGACCGGCCTGTTCCTCCTCTATCTCGCGCTCGGGCGCGAGCCGACGGTGCCTTCCAACGCCGTGCTGCGGCTCCGGATCGGCGGCGACCTCGCCGAGGTGGCGCCGGCCGACGTGCTCGGCTACCTCCGGGGCGTGCGCACCCCGACCGTGCAATCGATTGTCGAGAATCTCCGCAAGGCCAAAGCCGATCCGCGCGTCAGCGCCGTACTCCTCGAGCCGACCGGCTTCAGCACGCCGTTCTGGGGGAAGATCCAGGAGCTGCGCGACGCGGTGCTCGACTTCAAGAAGTCCGGCAAGCCGATCTACGCCTATCTCGAATACGGCGGCGACCGCGACTACTACCTGGCCAGCGCGGCGACCAAGGTCTTCCTGATGCCGTCGAGCCCGCTCGATCTCACCGGTGTCGCCACCTACGCGGTGTTCCTCCGCGGCAGCTTCGACAAGATCGGCATGGTGCCGGACATTCACCACATCGGCGACTACAAGACCGCCGCCAATCAGTTCACCGAGAAGACCTACACCCCGGCGCACCGCGAGATGGACGCGTCGCTCAATCGCGATCTGTTCGACCAGATGGTGCGCGGCATCGCCGAAGCGCGAAGGAAGACCGATGACGAGGTGCGCGCCCTGTTCGACGCGGGTCCGTTCCTGCCCGAGGACGCGCTCCGCGTCGGCCTGATCGACGATGTGGCGTACCAGGATCAGGTGATGGAGAAGCTTCGCGACGTGCGGCCGGGCGCCGCCATGCGCACCATCGAGTCCGATGCCTACTCGCGCGTCAGCCCGGGCTCGCTCGGGCTGAACAGCGGGCCGAGGATGGCGGTGATCTACGCGACCGGCGCCATTGCCGGCGGCAAGAGCGGCTTCGATCCGTTGAACGGCGCGGCGGTGGGATCGGACACCCTCACCGAGTACATCCGCCAGGCGCGGCGCGACTCGTCGATCCGCGCGATCATCCTGCGCGTCGACAGCCCGGGAGGGTCGGCGACCGCCTCCGACGCCATCTGGCGCGAGCTGACGATCGCCCGCAACGAGCGCGCCGACCGGCCGATCGTCGCGTCGATGTCCGATCTCGCCGCGTCCGGCGGCTACTACATCGCCATGGCCGCGCAGTCGATCGTCGCGCAGCCCTCGACGCTGACCGGATCGATCGGCATCTTCGGCGGCAAGTTCGTCACCGGCGGCGTCTACCGCAAGCTCGGGGCGAACATCGAGTCGACGAGCATCGGCAAGCGCGCCGAGATGAACTCACCGGTGCGTCCGTACAACCCGGACGAGCTGACCAAAGTGCGCGAGCAGCTGCAGTCGTTCTACGACGACTTTGTCGAGAAGGTCGCCCAGTCGCGGAACAGCACGCCGGAAAAGATCGACCTGCTGGCGCAGGGCCGGGTCTGGACCGGCCATCAGGCGAAACAGAACGGTCTGGTTGACGAGCTTGGTGGACTCGATCGGGCGATCGTCATCGCCAAGCAGCAAGCCAAGATCGACCCCGACGCGGAGGTCGAGCTCGTCACGTTCCCGCCGCACAAGAGCTTCTACGAGCTCCTGTCGGAGGAGCTGTCGGGCGTCAGCCAGTCCGCGGCGATCGATGCCTGGATCGCAGATCGGTTCTCGGCCGGAGAGCTCGAACTGATGCGGGCGGTGCGCGGTCCGTATGCGATGTTCCGCCGGGGTGAGGCGCTGGCGCTGATGCCCTTCACGTTCGTGAGATAGGGGGCTGAAACCGGGCAATCCCTGGCTGAAGACCACGCTCGTCCAAGTCGCCTGGGTGGCGGCGCGCACGCGGCACACGTACCTCCGCGCGCAATTCCTCCGCCTCAAGAGTCGACGAGGTCCCAAGAAGGCTATCCTCGCGGTCGCGGCCTCGATGCTCACCGCCGCGTACTACATTCTGAAGAACGAAGTCGACTACATTGAGCTCGGTGCCGACCATTTCGAACGCCGGAACCAGACGCAGACGGCGCGCCGCCTCGTCAAGCGTCTCGAAGCCCTTGGTCTCATAGTGGAGGTCAAACCCGCAGCTTATAGGTCGTTTCTTTCTAGCCGAGGTCGATGACGCGCTGGAGGGCCTCCCGATTCAGCTCGATCCTCATCTTCTGCTTCGCCTTCGTCATGTAGGCGCTGAAGAAGCGGTTGCGGCGGTCGGTCAGCAGGTCCTCGCGGAAGGTGTCCTTGGCCGCCGCCATGTCGGTCGGCGACGCTTCCTGCTTGTCGATCACCTTGAACACCGCGGCGCCGTTCTCGGTCGTCATGACGTCGCTGACCGCGTTGAGCGGGAGCTTGAACGCGGCCTCGACGACGCTGGTGGCGACGCCGAGATCGGGAATCGGAGAATCGCGGGTGATGAGCTCAGTCGTCTTCGCTTCGATGCCGGCCGCCTTGGCCGTCTTCTCGAAGTCGGCGGCCCCTTTCAGCTTGGCCGACAGCTCGGTCGCCTTCTGCCTGGCGATGTCGGTGGCACGCTCCTTCACGAGCACTTCGCGCACACGCTCCTGCACTTCCTCGAGCTTCGGCACGTACGAATCCTGCTTCGCGGTCACGGTCTGAAACGCGTAGCCCCGGCCCGTCCGCAGCGAGCCGGAGACCGCGCCCGGTTCCATGTCGAAGGCGCGCGCCGTCATCTCCGGCGCCGCGCCGACGCCGAGAATCGGCTCGTCCCTCGCGAAGAATCCGGTCTCCTGCACCATCAGACCCTGCGCCTTGGCGACCACGTCCAGATCCTCCGGCCTCCTAATCTGCGCTTGCAGGCGCTCGGCCAGATCGTTGGCCTGCGACTGGGCGCGCTCGAACGCGATCTGATCGGTGATCTGCTGCCGCACTTCGTCGAGCGGCCGCGACGTGCCCGCCTTCTTGTCGGTGAGCTTGATCACGTGATAGCCGTACTGGGTCTTCACCAGATCGCTGATCTGCCCCGGCTCCATCGCGAAGGCCGCGAGATCGAACTCGGGCACCATGCGGCCGCGGCCAAAGTAGTCGAGGTCGCCGCCGTTCGCGGCATTCGACTCGTCCTCGGAGTACTTCTTCGCCAGCTCGGCGAAGTCGGCGCCGCTCCGGGCTTGACCGAGCACCTCTTCGGCCCGGGCTTTCACCGCCGCGTCGTCGTTGCCTTCGGTTTTCAGAAGCACGTGGCTCGCGCGGACCTGCTCGGGTGTCGAGTACTGCTCGATGTTCTCGTTGTAGGCGCGCTCGACGTCGGCGGGCGAGACCGTCACCTTCGCGCGGAGCGCCTCGACGTCGATCAACACGTACTTGACCTTGCGCTTCTCGGGAATCCTGAAGCTCTCCTGGTTGGCCTCGAAGTGGCTGGCGAGCTCGGCGTCGGTGACCGTCACGTCCAGCCGGTAGCTGTCGGTCGGAAACGAGACGATCGCCAGCTTCACCTTGTCGTTGCGGCGGCGATACTCTTCTTCGAGCTCCCGGTCCGACACCGACAGCCACTCGGTCACCGTCTGCCGCAGCTTCTCGACAATCAGCGAGCGGCGAACGCTCTCCTCGAACTCGGAGGTCGAGACCGGCGGACGCTGCGAGGCCAGGAGCTGCTGATAGCGCTGCGCACCGATGAAGGCGCCGTTCTCCTGCAGCGCCGGAATGGAGTAGATGCGCTGCGCGACTTCCTGGTCGCTGACGTTCACGTCGAGCCGTTCCGCCTCGGCCAGCGCGGCGCGCTCGTCCACCATCTGCTGCAGGATCTGCTGCTCGACACCGAGCTGCTTCAGCATCTGCTCGCTCATGTTGCCGCCGTAGGCGGCCCGGTAGGCCTGCAGCTGCGCCTGATAGGTGCGCCGGAACTCGTCGCCGCGGATCTGGTGGCCGTCGACGACCGCCACCGTGTCGGTGGCGGCGGCATTCGCGTCCGTGCCGCGGAGGAAGTCGGGGATGTAGAAGATGACAAACGCAAGGCAGACAAGAGCCAGGCTCCATTTGAGCCAGCTCCGGTGCCGGCGCATCCGGTCGAGCATCGTCATGCAGGATTCCTCAGAAACCCCGATCGTATGCCACATGGTGCAGCCTGGCAAGGGTTCGGGGCGTGGCCGTGTGGTATATTTGCTGGCCATAGAAGAACTTAGCGACCGGCAGGCGCCGATCGCCACCCTGAATGTCTCCAGCAGGTCGCGCCCTCAGTTTGTCTGCCGCTCGGCGACGGTCGGCGTCTGCACGCCCGGCTGCCGAGTTGTACCGTGGCGCGAAATCCTCTCGAAAGCCTGGCGACAAGGCCCGCCCGACGACGGGACTTTCCCTCGCCAGGCCGCCGGCGCTCGACCTGGCGACACGCCTCCGCGTGTCACAACGGGCGCTCCGCGGTCGCGTTGAACACCCCGATGCGTTCCTGGACATGGTGCGCGCCGTCAACATCACGCTCGAACCGGCCGAAATCGCTGGATTGATCGTTCAGCGCGCGGCCACCTGGGTGCCTGCGTCCGGTTGGGCGGTTGTCGGGGCGGACCTCTCAGGACGGCTGCTGATCCTCGGCGCTCGCGGGCTGCCGCCCGGGACCGAGCCGGCCGTCAACCAGATCGCCGTCTGGGTGATGCAGAAGGGTGAGGCGTTCGTCACCGCCGACCTGCGGGCCGATCCTCGCGTGCCGGAGCAAGTGACGGCGACGGTTGTGGCATTTCCGCTCAGCTGTCGCGGGAGAAGTGTCGGCGCGCTCGTCGGGCTCGACCCGCTGCCTTCGACCCGGGCTCCCCACCTTGGTCCCCGGCTGCAGCGCGCCATCATGCTGCTGCTCGAGCCGGCGGCGGTGGCCCTCGACAACTCGCTGCACCTCAGACGCGCCGAGGCGCTGTCGGTGACCGACGATCTGACGGGTCTTTACAACAGCCGGTACCTGAATCAGGTGTTGCGTCGAGAGACGATGCGCGCGTCGCGCAACGGCCGGCCGCTCTCGCTCCTGTTCATCGATCTCGACGGATTCAAGCTGGTGAACGACAATCACGGCCACCTGTCCGGCAGCCAGGCGCTGGTCGAGGCCGCGGCGGTCATTCGGCGCGGCGCCCGCGAGACCGACGTCGTCGCCCGGTTCGGCGGCGACGAGTTCGCCCTGGTGCTCCCCGACACCGGCTGGGAAGGCGCGTACGCGGTGGGTGAACGTATCCGCGACCGCATCGCCCAACACCGGTTTCTGGCTGAAAAAGGATTGCGTGTGCACCTCACCGTGTCGGTTGGCGTTGCGACCTTGCCGGACGTCGCGGCGTCGGCCGAAGAGCTGCTTCAAGCCGCCGATACCGCGATGTATGCCGTAAAGGGTCGCGGCAAGAATGGCATCCAGTCGGCCGCTCCCCCTGCCGATCACTAGCGCGTGCAAATCACTAGCCCGTGCGGTCACTCCCGAAGGAGTCCTAAGTCTTGAGCTTTCGTTCGATGATGTCGTTGTTCTCGAGTGACCTGGCGATCGATCTCGGCACGGCCAACACCTGCGTCTACGCGCGGGGGAAGGGCATCGTCGTGAACGAGCCGTCGATCGTGGCGATCAACAAAGTGACCGGCCGCGTCGAGGCCGTCGGCAAGGAAGCGAAGGACATGCTGGGCCGCACACCCGGCAACATCGTGGCGATCAAGCCGATGAAAGACGGCGTGATCGCGGACTTCGAAGTCACCGAAAAGATGCTCACCTACTTCATCAAGAAGGCGCACAACCGCAACGTCTGGGTCCGTCCCCGGATCGTCATCGGCGTGCCCTCCGAGATTACGCAGGTCGAGAAGCGCGCCGTGAAGGACAGCGCCTACCGCGCCAAGGCCAGCGAAGTGCACCTGGTGGAGGAGGCGATGGCGGCGGCGATCGGGGCCGGCATGCCAATCACCGAGCCGTCGGGCAACATGATCGTCGACATCGGCGGCGGCACCACCGATATCGCCGTCATCTCGCTCGCCGGCATCGTCTACAGCAAGGCGGTGCGCGTCGCGGGCAACGAAATGGACGAGGCGATCATCCAGTACGTCAAGAAGACGTACAACCTGCTGATCGGCGAGCGGACCGCCGAAGCGATCAAGATGGAGGTCGGATCGGCGTTCCCGCTCGACGAGAAGCTGACGATGGAGATCAAGGGCCGGCACCTGATCGAAGGCGTCCCGAAGACGATCACGATCAGCGATGAAGAGATCCGGGTCGCCCTGGCCGAGACCGTCAACGTGATTGTCGACGCGGTGCGCGTGGCGCTCGAGCGCACGCCGCCGGAGCTGTCGGCGGACATCGTCGACCGCGGAATCGTGCTCACCGGCGGCGGCTCGCTGCTCAAGAACCTGGACAAGCGGCTGCGCGAGGAGACCGGGCTGCCACTCGCGATGGCCGAAGATCCGCTCTCCTCGGTTGTGCTTGGAGCCGGCAAGATGCTGTCGGACTTCAACCTGCTGCGGAAGATCTCCATCGACTGACAGCCGTGGCTCTGCCCGAGATTCGGCAGCGCGCCGGCTATCTGCTGCTGGCGGTGATCTTGGGGCACGTTCTCCTGATTTCCGCGCAGGTCAACTCCCGCAGCGGTGTGCCGATCCTCGAGTCGGTCACCTTCGGGGTGTTCGCCGAGGTGCAGCGCGCCGCGTCCACCCTGCTCGGCGCGCTCAGCAGCGGCTGGGCCGACTACGTCGACCTGCGTCGGGTGAAAGCTGAAAACGAAGTCTTGAAGCAGCAGCTGTCCGCGGTCCAGATCGAGCTGCAGGAGCAGCGAGCGCTCGCGGATCGCACGCTCAACCTCGAACGGCTGCTCGATCTTCGCGATCGTCTCGCGCTCCAGACGGCGGCGGCGGGAGTGATCGCGGCCGGGGCGACCCCCGAGTTCCGGACGCTGACGATCGACAAAGGCACCGGCCAAGGGCTCCGCGCCGACATGGCGGTGATCGCCCCGACAGGCGTCGTCGGCCGGATCGTCACACCGAGCCGTCGGGCATCGAAAGTTCAGCTCCTGATCGATCGCAACGCGGCCGCGGGAGCGTTGATCGAACGCACCCGGGCGCAGGGCGTGGTCGTCGGCGGCGGGGACGACCGGCTGCGGCTGGAATACGTCTCGGAGATCTCCGACATTGCGGTCGGCGACGTCGTCGTGACCTCGGGCATCGACGGTATCTACCCCAAAGGGTTCATCATCGGCCAGGTCGAGACCGTTCTCAAGAACGGTTCGGAGTACAGCGAAATCATCGTCCGGCCGTCGGTCGACTTTTCGAGCATCGAGGAAGTGCTCGTGGTGCTGACGCCCACTCCGGCGAAGGAAGCGGTGCGGGAGACCGTGAAGTGAGGGCCGCCGGGGTAATCCTGGCCACTGTCGTCGCGCTGACCCTCCAGACGGTACTCGGCCGATTCCTGATCGGCGGCACCGTGGCTGTGGACCTCGTGCTGGTCGTGGTCGTGTACGCGGCACTCCTGTCCGGGCCGGTCACCGGCCTCCTCACCGGCACGTTCGCCGGGCTGATTCAGGATTACCTGTCGACCGGGGTCGTGGGCATCGGCGCGCTCGCGAAGACACTTGTCGGGTTCATCGCAGGCATCATCGGAACCCAGTTCATCGTCGCGCAGCCGTTGCCGAGGTTCGTGGTGTTTCTCGGCGCTTCGCTGCTGCACGCGACCATCTTCATCGGCTTGTACGTGCTGCTGGGGTTGTGGCAGCTCGACGCACCCTATACCGCCGTCCTCGGCCAGGGAACGGCCAACGCGGTGGTTGGCGTCGTCGCCTTCCAGTTGGCCGAGTTCTTACCGGGCGCTGTCGAGCGCCGGCGCCTGACACGGCCCCGGCTGCGCAGGTGACCGGCGCCTCCTGCACTTAGAATGGCAGGGCTGGCAGGATTGCAGGATTGCAGGGATTGGCGAATGGCAGGATCGAGGAGGGCAGAACTGTGAAATTGCCGCCTTCCCTTCTGCAACCTCTACACTCTGCAATTCCTCCGCTACCTGCGATCCCTGGCCCGTCCTGCAATTCTGCCCATCCTGCCATTCTGCCCATCCCGCAATTGTGCTCTATCCTACAATTCTGCCATCGCGCAATTCTGCAATACTAAGCTCACCTCATGGCGCAGCACGAAGAGCGGCGGCGTATCGGCATCCGGCTGAGCGTGGCCCAGTACCTCATCACTGTTCTGTTCTCGATCCTGGCGGTGAGCTTCTGGGTGCTGCAGGTGGTGCAGCACGCGAAGTTCGAGGAGATGGCCGAGAACAACCATCAGCGGACGCTCCCGTTGCGGGCGCCCCGAGGTGTGGTCTTCGATCGGAACGGGCGCGTGCTGGTCGAGAATCGGCCCTCCTACAGCATCTCCATCGTTCGTGAGCCTACCAAGAGCCTCGATCGAACGGTGCGCCTGCTCGCCGCCGTCCTCGGCGTGGATGAAGCGCAAATTCGCGAGACCGTCGATCGCCACCGGCGCGAGCCGTCGTATCGGCCAATCACCGTCGTGCAGGACGCCACACTGGCGCAGGTTGCCGCCGTGACGGCACGACGGCTCGATTCCGAGCTGCCGGACGTGGTCGTCGAGGACGTGCCGACGCGCCAATATCCGGCAGATGCGGTGGCGGCGCACCTGTTCGGCTACGTCGGCGAGGTGAATGACGCCCAGGTCGCCGGAGATACCGGGCTGAAGAGCGGCGACATCGTCGGGCAGTCGGGGGTCGAGAAGGTCTACAACCGCCTGTTGATGGGGAAGGACGGCGCCAAGCGCGTCATCGTGAACAGCCTCGGCCGCGAAATCCGCGTCCTGGACGAAGAGCATCCCGACGAGGGGAACCGCCTGCAGCTCACGGTCGACTCCGATGTGCAGAGGGCGATCGAAGACGCCTTCAACGCATCAGGATTCAACGGCGCCGCGGTCATCCTCGACCCGGGCAACGGGGAAGTGCTCGGATTCATGAGCCGTCCCGCCTACGACCCGAATGCGTTCGCGACCGGCATCGATCGGGCGACCTGGGGGGCCCTGAACACCGACGAGCTGCGCCCACTGCAGAACCGGGCGATACAAGGCCTGTACTCGCCGGGATCCACGTTCAAGATGGCGGTGGCGATGGCGGCGCTGGAAGAGAACGTCATCACACCGGATTACCAGGTGCGTTGCGCGGGCTCGGCAAGCTTCTTCGGGCGCAGCTTCAAGTGCTGGAAGCGCGGCGGCCACGGGACGGTCGATCTGCGCCAGGCGATCGAGCAGTCGTGCAACGTCTACTTCTACACCATCGGCAACATGACCGGGATCCACAAGATCCACAAGTGGGCGACGCTCCTCGGCCTCGGCGAAGAGAGCGGCATCGATCTGCCAAACGAAATCCAGGGCCTGGTGCCGTCGCCCGAATGGAAGCAGCGGCGGTTCAAGGAGAAGTGGTACGCGGGCGAAACCATTTCGGTCGCGATCGGACAGGGGGGGGTCTCGCTCACACCGGTCTCGATGGCCGTCTACGCCGCGACGCTTGCCAACGGGGGCACGCGCATCACGCCGCACCTGCTCAAGGCAGTGGACGACGGCAACGGGTGGGAGGCGGTGCCGACGCCGGCGCCGCATTCAACGGTGCCGCTCGATCCCGAGAAGCTGCAGGCGATTCGCGACGGTCTCTGGGGGGTCGTGAACGGCCGCGGCACCGGTGGCCGCGCGCGCGTCGCCGGCCATGACGTCTCCGGCAAGACCGGAACCGCGCAGGTGATTTCCAATCAAGGGCGCCTGGCCGCGCGGACCAATCGTGATCTGCGTGACAACGGCTGGTTCGTCTTCTTCGCGCCCCGCGATCGACCGGAGATTGCCGGCGTCGTCCTCCTCGAGCACGGCATGCACGGGCCGAACGCCGCGTCGGTGGCGCGTCACATCATCGACACGTATTTCGCCAAGAAGGAAGGGCGTCCTCTGCCGCCCGCGCCGACCCGCGCCGAGCTGCGGCTGGACATGTCGGATCCGCTCGGACCGAAGCCCACGCCGCGGCAGGACGATCCGGACCCGGCGCCGAGCGCGACCCCGTCGGGGCAGAATACGGTGACGAACTGAATGTTCGAACGCAGGCTCTACTATCACATCGACTGGGCGCTGCTGCTCGCGATTCTCGCGCTGTGCGCGCTCGGCGTGGTGATGATCTACAGCACGAGCGCCGACCCGATCCGCGGCAACTCGCGGCTCCACGTCACCCAGCTCTACGCCATCGTCCTCGGCGTCGGCTTGATGGTGTTCATGCTGGCGCTGGACTATCGGACATTCGCCGACAAGTCGCACTGGATCTACGTCGGTCTGCTGGCGATTCTGCTGTACGTGCTCTTTTTCGGCCAGGCGCAGATGGGCGCGCGCCGATGGATCAGTTTCGGCGGGTTCAATCTGCAGCCCTCGGAGTTCGCCAAGGTCGGCGTGGCGCTGGTGCTGGCGAAGTTCTTCGGCGAGAACCGCGGATCCCCGGGGTGGAGCGATCTGGCGATCGGCGGCGCGCTCACCGCATTGCCGCTGGCGCTGATCGCCAAGGAGCCGGATCTCGGGACGGCGGTCACCCTCCTGCCGGTGTTGCTCGCCGTGGCCTATCTCGCCGGGATGCGGATGCGCGTCCTCGGCGTCCTGGCGCTCAGCCTGGTGCTGGCAGCGCCAATCGTCTGGAAGTTTGCGCTGAAGGATTATCAGAAGAGCCGGATTTCGACATTTCTCGATCCATCACAAGACGCGAGAGGCGCCGGGTACCAGCAGATCCAGGCGCGCATCACCGTCGGATCGGGCGGTGTTCAGGGGAAGGGCTTCATGCAGGGGACGCAAGGCCAGTTGCGGTTTCTCCCTGTCGCCCACAACGATTTCATCTTCTCGGTGCTGGCCGAGGAACAGGGGTTTGCCGGCGTCCTGGTGGCGCTCGGCCTGTATCTGTTCGTGATTCTGCGCGCGCTCGAGGCGGCCCGTCTGGCCAAGGATCGCCTGGGCTCGTATCTCGTGCTCGGTGTGCTGGCCAGCTTCACCTTCCAGGTGGTCTACAACATCACCATGTCGGCCGGACTGGCGCCCGTCAAAGGGCTGACGCTCCCGCTCATGAGCTACGGAGGCTCGTCGATGGTCGCCACGCTCGCCGCGTTCGGGCTGGTGCTCAACGTCCGCATGCGCAGATTCACCAATTGAGCGCGCTCACGCGCGGTTGGAGAATCTGGTCATTTGGTCATCTGGTTATCTGGTCCTTGAAATCGTGCAATCAATGATCAGATGACGAGATTACCAGATGATCCAATTCTCCAGTGGCGCGAAGCGTCCGCTGGAGTCTGAGCATGACCAAGGAGATGATCATCTCCTCGAACGGCCACGAAACCATGGTGGCGATCCTCGAGGACGATCTCGTCGCTGAGGTGTTCGTCGAGCGTGAACGTCAGCGCGGGGTGGTTGGCAACGTCTACAAAGGCCGGGTCTCGAAGGTGCTGCCCGGCATGCAGTCGTCCTTCATCGATCTCGGGCTCGAGCGCGACGGCTTTCTGTATGTCGCCGAGGTGATCGACACGCTCGAGGAGTTCGAGAAGCTCGAGTCGGGCGACGATGATGAGAAGGACGGCGAAGCCAAGGCAGCCGGGTCCTCGCGCAACCGCGACGAGATCCGGCCGCAGGCGAAGATCGAAGACCTGTTGAAGGAGGGCCAGGAGATCCTGGTGCAGGTCGTCAAGGAGCCGCTCGGCACCAAGGGCGCCCGCCTCACCTCGCACGTGACGATGCCCGGCCGGTTCCTGGTGTTCATGCCGGCGGTCGACCATGTCGGTGTCTCGCGGAAGATCGAATCGCGCGACGAGCGTGCTCGGCTGCGCGGCATCGTCCGCGAGTTCCGCGATGCGCACGGCTTCACCGGCGGCGTGATTATCCGCACCGCGGCCGCGGGCCGGCCGAAAGAAGACATCCTGAGCGACCTCGACGCGTTCCATGCGATCTGGACCGATATCCGCCGGCGCATGGAGTCGTCACGCGCGCCGACCGTGGTCTACCGGGAGCAGAGCCTGGTCGGAAAGCTGCTGCGCGACCTGCTGACCGACGAGTTCCAGGCCATCAGGATCGATCATCCGCAGGAGTACCAGCGGGTCTTCGACCTCGTCCAGCGGATCCTGCCGACCCTTGCCCCTCGCGTGAAGCTGTACTCGAAGCCGTTTCCGATCTTCGACGAGTACGGAGTCCAGGCTGAGATCGACAAGGCGCTGAAAAGCAAGGTGTGGCTCAAGTCTGGCGGCTCGATCGTCATCAACCAGACCGAAGCGCTGGTCGCCATCGACGTCAACACCGGGCGCTATGTCGGGAAGAAGTCGGCCGGCCGCCTCGAGGACACGATCGTCAAGACCAACCTCGAAGCGGTGAAGGAAATCGTCAGGCAGGTCCGGCTGAGGGATCTCGGCGGCATTATCGTGCTCGACTTCATCGACATGGAGGACAAGAAGAACCGCCAGAAGGTGCTGCAGACGGTCGAGCAGGAGCTGAAGAAGGATCGATCGCCGTCCAAGGCGCTGGCGGTCGCCGATTTCGGGCTGGTGATCATCACGCGGAAGCGCGTGAAGCAAAGCCTGGAGCGGGTGCTGACCGAGCCGTGTCCGTATTGCTCCGGTACCGGCACCATCAAGTCGAGCTCGACGATCTGCTACGAGATTCTCAGCGAGGTCAAGAAGATCGGTCTCGACTTGAACGGCCACCGCCTGCTGCTGCGGGTGAATCCCGACATTGCGCGGGCGCTGGAGGAGGAGGAAAGCGAGGTGCTGACCGATCTGAGGCAGTCAATCGGCAAGGACGTGACGATCAAGGCAGACATCCAACTGCATCACGAGCAGTTCGACGTCATGGCCGTGTAGGCCAGGCGATGCCAGCCTGACGTGACGCCACGACGACAGGAGGACCTGGGATCGGGAAAGTGCCCGCAGGAATCAGGACTGGAATCGGGAACCGGTCACCCGATTCCCGATTCGCAATCCTCAATTCGTGATTTCTCGATCCTCCGACCCCGGCTCACGCTTGTGCGGGCAGGTGGATGAGATAGTTCTGTCCGCCCCGGTTGATCCAGACGCGGACGTAGTCGTTGCCCTTCAACACGTCAACGCGCACGCCACCCGTCGCCGGCTTCGGGCCCTTGACGATGGTGGCGACGTCGGCGTTCGACATCACGGTGGCCACTTCCCGCGCCACGACTTTGCCGCCCCTGACAAACTCCACGAACCGTTCGCTCTCGGGCGACTGGCCGACGGCCGGCTTCGGTTCGTCCGAGGTCAGGCGGATCTGGTAAGTGCCCGTGGGCAGCGCCTGCCCGTCGGCCATCACCTTGTGGTTGATCGTGACACTCCCGAGAGACGTGGCCGGTTTTGATGCGGTTTGCGCAAGCGCCGGAGCCGATCCGGTCGCCAACGCCGCCGCGAGAAACCCTGCGAAAATCACCTGCTTCATTGCGTTCCGCCTCCTCAACTGTGCCCAGCTGACCCTCTGGTCATTATAGAACCTCAGCAAGCTCGATGCCGGATCCGGACCGTCTTCAGGTCCGCGAGCCGCTTCCCGCGGAACTGCACCCCCTCGGCGACGAGCAGCGCGCGCTTCACCGTTTCGCTGCCGCCGTATCCGCCCAGCCGGCCTCCCGCGGCGACGACGCGGTGACAAGGCACGTCGGGGCGTGCGCAGGTGCGCATGATGTTGCCGACCGCGCGGGCCGCCCGCGGCCGCCCGGCAATCGCGGCCACGTCGCCGTAGGTAGCCACCCGTCCGCGCGGAATCCGCCGCACCGCCGACAGCACGCGGGCCGTGAAGTCCGCGCGAACGCTGCGGCTCATCGGAGGGCGGCGCGAAGCGGACGGCCGTCGGCGCGCGGCATCGTGATGCCGCACAGCGCCGCCAGCGTCGGTGCGACATCGGCGGGCGTGACCGGCTCCTCATACCGTCCGGGCTTGATGCCACGGCCGAACAGGAGAATCGGCACCTGCTGATCTTCGGGACTCGCCGTGCCGTGGGTGGTTCCCCTGGCGCTGAACATCCACCCGGTCCTGGGCACGATAATCAAGTCGCCGCTGCGGCCCTGGACGTAACTGAGCGCTGCGGCGCGCAGGAGCGGATCGCCCGCCGTCCGGCTGCGGCGCAGATCCTCCCCACGATAGACCTTGGCCACTCCAGGCTGCGCCGCCAGGGTCGCGACCACGCCCTCGACGGCGCCGGCCGCGATCAGCTTCGCGTATGCGCCCGGCGCGAAGTAGACGTCGTTACCGCTGATTCGCGCCACGTGACGCCCGGGGCCAAGCGCGACCTGTGCCCGACGGTCAAGCAGGTCCGTGAGCGCGCGCGTGTCGAACCGGCCACCCTCCCGGCCCTTCATCTGCAGTTGCTCGGGAATGTCGTTCACTCCGTGATCGGCACTGAGCGCGACCACATACTCGCCGCGCCCGACGAGCTCGTCGAGCCTGTCGAGGAGTGCGCCGATTGTGAGGTCCAGGTGCGCGTACACGTCCTGTACTTCCTGGCTGCGCGGGCCGAACGCGTGTCCCACGAGGTCGGGACTCGAGAAGCTGACGGCGAGCACGTCGGTCGTGTTGCCCTGGCCAAGCGTCATCGACTCGACGAGCGCGGCCGACATCCTGCCCAGGTAGGCGTCGGGAAACGGGCTGCGCTCCCACTGGTCGTAGAACTCCTCGTCCGGCGTGCTGCCGTCGGTCCGGCCGCGCAGCACGTGCGGGAATGTCGTCGTCCATCCCTTTGGCGGCGATTCGCCAGGGGCATCGTCCACCTCGTGGTAGCGGGCTGCAGGAAGCCGGCGCGTCCAGGTGCGGCCGTAGTCCGCTTCGATCGGATTGGCGGTGACGAATGCCTGCACCTGGGGCACGGGGCCGGCCGAGTACGCCGTCGATGTCTGCCACGTGTCGAGCGACCGGTTCAGCCACGTGACGGCGTCGCCGACGTGCCCGGCGAGCATGATGGCGCTTCGCGCCTTCATCGAGAGAGCGACCACCCGCGCATTCCGCTCGGCGCGCATCGCCTCGGCGAAGGTGGGCAGCAGCAGGTACGTCGCGCTCTCCGGTTCGCCGGCTTTCCGTCCGTACGACAGCGGCTTCACGCTGTCGTCGTCTGTGCAGGCCCTGGTCCGCTCGTTGGCGCGATCGAACCAGGTGTTCTGGAAGATGCCGTGCAGGTATGGAAACGCACCGGTCGCGATCGTGGCGTGGCCGGCGCAGGTGACGGTGGTCAGATAGGGGAACGCAGCATGCGTGAACCACGCGCCCTGCGACACCATGCGGTGCAGGCCGCCGGTCCAGTCATCCTTGAAGCGGTGGACGTAATCCGCACGCATCTGATCCACGACGAGCATCACCGCGAGCTTCGGTGCGGCGGCAGAGGCGGGGGAGGCAGGTTGACCAGCCGCCGCGACGGTGTAGGCCGACAGCACAACGGCGGCCCAGGTGAGAAGGTTGCGCATCCCGGGACCCATTGTAGTCACCGCCGGCTACATGAAGGCCAGCGGATCGATGCCGGCCTGTGCGGGGTCGAGAGGCACCGCCACCGACGCCGGCACGCCGTCGCAGACGCGGTCCCACAAGTCGACGTCGAACGGCGCCGCCACCAGCCTGCCGGTTCTGTCCGAGATCACGCGAACCTGCGGCCGGCGGGGATCGGGCGCGTAGATCTTGATCACAACCGCCGTCTCGCCGGTGTTCAGGCGCACCAGGTTGCCGGGAGGGTAGACGCCGACGAGCTGTGTGAACCGCCGGACGAGGTGCTGATCGAACTGGAGGCCGTCGTTCCGCTTCATCACGGCGAGAATGCGATCGCTCGGGAAGGCCTGCTGATACTTCCGCTGCGACCGCATCGCGTCGTAGACATCCGCGATGCTGCACAGCATCGTGCCGACGTTGAGCGAGGATCTCGAGACGTCGAACGGGTAACCGGTGCCGTCGAGACGGAGGTGATGCTCGAACGCCACGACCGGCGCCAGCGCAGGAATGTCGGGCGTCGCCCGGAGCATTTCGGCGCCGTCGATGGTGTGACGCTTCATGATCGTGAACTCGGCGTCGGTGAGCTTGTCCGGCTTGTTCAGAATCTCGAGCGGTGTCCGGACCTTGCCGATGTCGTGCATCAGCGCGGCGAGTCCGAACTCCCTGAGGAGCGGGCCGTCGATGCCGAGGCCCCTGGCCTGACCCATGGTGAGAATCGACACGTTCACCATGTGGGTGAACGTGTAGTTGTCGTAGTCTTTGAGCGTCGCCAGCGCCAGCAGCGCCGTGCGGTTCTGCGAGACCGCCTGCGCCAGGCCGTCGATCATGTTGCGGGCCATGGTCGCATCGGGCCGCCGCTCAATGCTGGCGCTCTCGCACATCGCCTCGGCGACCGCCACGGCGTCACCGTACAGCCGCTTGAACGTCGCCATGTCGGCCGGCGCTGTCTCCATCCGCGGTGCGATGGTGACGCGTCCGACGCGAACGTGTGGGAACGACGGAAGCTCGGGAGTCTCGCGGTTCGCCCTGGGCTCGACGGTCGAGACCGCCGCGAGGAGTGCGGTCACCTCTTCGCTGGTGACGCCCCGGTCGATCGTGATGCGCTCGACGCCGATCTGCTTCAGCCGTTTGATCAGCGCGCCCAGACCGTCGACCCGCGCCGGCTGGTCGTCGACGATCACCTCCTCGCCGACGATGCCGATGACGATCGAGGGCTGAAGGTTGTGCAACCCCTCGATCGCCAGAATCAGCGACTCGATGTTTCGCGCGATGATCGGATGGCCCTTGGAATAGAGCTGGCTCGATCGCAGGGTGGCGGCGAACCGGCGGAGCAGTTCCTCTGCCAACTGGGTGCGCGGCGCGCTCATCGTGTGATCTCGATCTTCAGCGGCTGGCCGTGGTGCAGATGCGCGCGGGCGGCGGCCCGCACCTGGCGGGACCGGCTCCTGGCCGCCTCTTCGAGCGCTTCGATCGCCGGCGCGGTGCCGATGCGCGCCAGCGCGGCGGCGGCCGCCGACCTCAGCGCCGACGTACGCCGCGGCGCCCACCATTCGCCGCGATAGAGCGCGCTGGTGAGTGCCGGCACGCTGTCCGGATCCCGCAGCGTGCCAAGGGCCTCGAGGGCCCGGGCGTAGACCCAGCCGAGAGGACCGCGGTGATCGACGTGGCGCAGGATGTAGACGAACAGGGGAGCGGCGCGCTCGTCGCGCAGAATCGTCACCGACTGCATGATCGCTCCCCGCGATCGGGTGGTGCCGCTGGCGAGCGCCTCCTGCAGCACCTGGTAGGCGCTGTTGGTGCCGATGTTCAGGATCGCCCGCACCGCCTCGCGCTGGACGCCCTGCTCCTGGTCGTCGAGCAGCTCGGTCAGCTCCGGCAGCGCGTCGCTGCCGCCGAACTCGCGCAGCAGGTAGATCGCGGTCCGTCTCACCGAGGCGTTGGGCGAGGTCTTGAGATGCTCGACTTCGCGGCGGCCGATGGCCCCGAACGCGATCAGAATCGCCGTCAGCCGCTCGCTCGGCAGGCTGCGCTCCTCAATCGCGAGCGCCTCGCCGAGCGGGTGGATCAGCCCGCTCCCCAGCGAGACGCACATCGCCTTCAGGCGTTCCAACTGCGGCTCGTCGATCGACACCAGGTGCGCGACGATGTGGCGCATCATCGGGCCGGCGACGAGCTGGTCGATCGCCGCCCGGGCCGATGGGCCGCGGCCGGTCGGCGGGTCGGCGCGCGCTTCACGCGCCAGGACGCCGACCAGCGATTCAGCGGCGTCGAGGTCGCCGACAAAGAACAGGTCTTCGAGCAGGGCGACGACCGGCGGCATCATCGACGACCATCGCTCGTGGTCGCTTTCGATGCGGAGCACGTCGAGAACCAGCATCAGATCCAGCTTCCGCAGCTCGGTCGTGGCGACGGTGCCGAGCCACCCTGCCAGGCGGTCTGCCGGGTCGTCACCGACCTGCTCCACTTCGAGCGCCTGGGTCCGGGCGCCGGACAGCTCGTCGGCGTAGTCGTCGGACACGAACGGCTTGTCCGAGTACGAGGCCATCAGCTTCGCCGCCACCTTGTCCCAGGTCTCTGCGAAGTCGGCGGCGCCACCGACCGACGAGCGGGCGGCTTCGTCGTGGGCCAGCGTGAGCAGCCGCTCGCGCTGCTCGGAGCTGGTGACGAGGGCCTGGAAGGCCTGCGCCACCCGATCGAGGGCCGCATCCTCGCTGGTCGCGTTCCGCGCCACGAAGCCGGCGATGGCGCTATCGGGGATGTGGCTGACGACCGTGGAGACGAGTCCCCGCGCCGCGGGGTCGGTCCCTGTGGACTGCGACAGCAGCGCCAGCATCGTGTCCGGGGTCAGCTGGCCGACGGCGCTTCCGAGGTGGTCGAGCACAGGCTGCAGGCGGTCAGGCTGGTTCGCGCCGACGGCGTCGAGGATGCCCCGGAGCACCCGCATCAGCGCCGCGGACCGGGCGCCGATCCCCATGCTCCCTTCAGTGGCCTTCGCATCGATCGCCTGCATCGCCGAAGCGATTTCCGACGGATCGAGCGTCGCGGGGAGGAGTGCCTGAATCACCCCTACGCTCAGATCTGACGCATGGCCGTGAAGGCAGCTTGCGACCACTTGCGCCCATCCCGCCTCGCCGCCGTCCGCGTCTTCGCGCAGCACCTCGGCGTAATCGATCTCCCGCAGCTCCACGTGCCGCCCGGCCATCGTCGTCCACAGCCTGGCGATCCCGCCTTCTGTCCGGATATCCTCGGTGCCGCGGCCAATGAGGAGCAGGAAGCCGCGCCAGCTCTCGACGTCACCGCCGGGGTGCACGACCAGTTCGCCGATGAGATGAGCGTGCAGGGTGATGGCGAGCTCGCGGATCGCCGGGTCGGGGCGGAGCGGGGCCAGGCCGTCCACCAGCAGCGCGTCGGTCAACACCGCGATACGCAGCGGCGCGGCGAGCGCCGATGAAGACGTGAGCTGCACCAGTCGGCCAAGCGTCGCGTCGATCGCCGGATGACCCGCGGGGTACAGCACGACGGCGCGCGCCGCGGCCTTGAAGGCCCGGGCGAACTCAATCAGCCTGGCGCTCTCAGCGGGCGAGAGCGAGGCGGGAGCGTCCTCGGCCACGACCAAGATTATCGCTCAGTTTCGATATACTTCCGGGCACATGCGTGCCGTCGACATCATCATCAGGAAGCGCGACGGGTACGCGCTCACCCGCGAAGAAATTGCACACTTTGTCACCGGTGTCACCGAGGGCTCGCTGCCCGACTATCAGGCGTCCGCGCTCCTGATGGCGATCGTCGTGCGCGGGATGTCGTCCGAGGAGACGGCGTGGCTCACCGAGGCGATGGTGGATTCGGGGATTCGTGTCGACCTCGGCGACATCGACGGCGTCAAGGTGGACAAACACAGCACCGGCGGAGTCGGCGACAAGACGTCGCTGATCGTGGCGCCGGTTGCCGCCGCATGTGGCCTCCTGGTGCCGATGATGTCGGGGCGCGGCCTCGGCCACACCGGTGGCACGCTCGACAAGCTCGAGGCGATTCCCGGCTTTCGCGTCGACCTCTCGCTCGAGCAAATGAAGGCGGCGCTCGCGACGGTGGGGTGCGCGATGCTCGGGCAGACCGCCCAGATCGCCCCGGCCGACAAGAAGTTGTATGCGCTTCGCGACGTCACCGGCACGGTCGAGAGCATAGCCCTCATCAGCGCGTCGATCATGAGCAAGAAGATCGCGGAAGGGATCGACGCGCTGGTGCTCGACGTGAAAACCGGCAGCGGCGGCTTCATGAAAACCGAAGCCGACTCGCGCCGCCTGGCCGAATCGCTGGTTTCGATCGGCAATGCCTCGGGCGTCAAGACCGAAGCGGTGATTACCGCGATGGACTCGCCCCTCGGGCGAGCGGTGGGGAACGCGCTCGAGGTGATCGAGTGCATCGAGGTGCTGAAAGGCGGCGGGCCGGCGGACCTGATTGCCGTGTCGGTGGAGCTCACGGCGCGGATGCTGGTGCTGGGCAGGATCGCCCCGGACAAGGACGACGCCGAGCGGCGGGTGCGCGCCGCCATTCAATCCGGCGCGGCGCTCGAGCGCCTGGGACGGATCATCGAGAATCAGGGCGGCGATCGCCGGGTGATCGACGAAGCCTCGCGGTTCCCCACTGCCGCCGAACGCCACGTGGTGAAGGCGTCGCGGACCGGCTTCATCACCCGGCTCGACGCCGAAGGCGTGGGCCGGGCATCGGTGGCGCTCGGCGCCGGCCGGGACCGCGTCGAGGACACGGTCGATCCGGCGGTGGGGCTGCTGGTGCTGCGCAAGCCCGGCGATCAGGTATCGGCCGGCGAGCCGCTGCTCGAAATACACTATCGCGACGGCGCGCGGCTCGAGGCCGCGCTCGCGCTCGCCCGGGCGGCGATCGCGATCGACGATCGGCCCGCGCCGGCCCTTCCGGTTCTCGCTTCCGAGGTCGTTTGATGCTCAGCCTCATCCAGCCGATATTCGGGGCGATCATCATTCTCGGCATCGGATACGCATTCTCGACCAACCGCCGCGCCATCAACTGGGGGACCGTCGCGTGGGGCCTTGGCCTCCAGATCGTCTTCGCCCTGATCGTGCTCAAGACGGCGGCCGGCCAGCGCGTGTTCGCGACGCTCGGCGAGGGGATCAATCGCCTGCTCGGTTTCGCGGGAGTGGGCGCGGCGTTCGTCTTCGGTCCGCTCGGGAGCTCGACCATCTGGGGGCGGGCGATGACCGCAGCGCTCGGTCCCGAGGGCTCGCAGTACGCCGTCATCTTCGCGTTCCAGGTGCTGCCGACGATCATCTTCATCGCGGCGCTGTTCGCCATCCTCTACTACTACGGTGTGATGCAGCTGGTGGTCAGGCTGTTCGCGGTCGTGATGCAGCGGGTCATGGGCGCCAGCGGCGCCGAGTCGCTGAACGTCGCGGCGAGCATCTTCATGGGTCAGACCGAAGCGCCCTTGACCATCCGGCCATACCTGCCGAACATGACCCAGTCGGAGCTGATGACCGTGATGACCTCGGGCATGGCTCACATTTCCGGCGGCATCATGGCCGCGTACATCCTGTTCGGGATCGAGGCGCAGCACCTGCTGACGGCGGTGATCATGACCGCTCCGGGGACGATCATGATGGCCAAGATGCTGGTCCCGGAAACCGAGATGCCCCAGACCATGGGAACGGTCAAGCTGGTGATCGAGCAGACCGACGTCAACGTCATCGACGCGGCGGGGCGAGGCACCGGCGAGGGGCTGCACCTGGCGTTGAACGTCGGCGCGATGCTGATCTCGTTCCTGGCGCTGGTGGCGCTTGTGAACGCCCTGCTCGGCCTGGTTGGGTTGAGCCTGCAGCAGATCTTCGGGTGGGGCTTCGCGCCGGTGGCGTGGGCGATGGGCGTGCCCTGGCGCGACGCGCCGGTGATCGGCAATCTCCTGGGCACACGAATGGCGCTGAACGAGTTCGTCGCCTATTCCCAGCTCGGCCCGCTCAAGGCCAGCCTCGATCCGAAATCGTTCACGATCGCGACCTTCGCGCTGTGCGGGTTCGCGAACTTCAGCTCGATCGGCATCCAGATTGGCGGCATCGGCGCGCTGGCGCCCAACCGCCGCCACGACCTGGCGCGTCTCGGCCTGCGGGCGATGTTCGCTGGCACGCTCGCCAACTTCATGACCGCGACGATCGCCGGATTTCTCCTGTGAGCGGCCAAGGACCCGCCGAGCGCGCCGGGACGCCGCACTATGACCGCGTCGCCGAAGCGGCGACGACGATCCGGAGCGCGATCGCCGCGGTTCCCGAGATCGCCATCGTCCTCGGTTCGGGTCTGGGCGATCTGGCCGGCACTCTCGGCGACCAGGTGTCGATGCCCTACGGCGACCTGCCGCATTGGCCGCGGTCGGGGGTGATCGGCCACGAGGGCCGGCTGGTCGTCGGCACCCTGAAGGGTCGCGTGATTGCCGCGCTCGCCGGCCGCTGCCACATGTACGAGGGGCACGACCTCGCGACCGTGACGTTCGCGGTGCGCGTGCTCGGCCTGCTGGGGGTCAAGACGCTGATCCTCACCAACGCCGCCGGCGGGATCAACACCAGGTTCTCGAGCGGCGCGCTGATGGTGATCGACGATCACATCAACCTCCTCGGCGCCAATCCCCTGGCCGGCGCCAACGACGAGCGGTTCGGCCCACGCTTTCCCGACATGTCGGAGGTATACTCGGCGCGGCTTCGCCGGATCGCCGACGAATCGGGCGGTGCGATCGGCCTGTCGCTGCCGCATGGTGTCTACGTCTCGCTCCTCGGACCGAGCTATGAGACGCCAGCCGAGATCCGCTACTTGAGGACGATCGGCGCCGACGCAGTGGGGATGTCAACGGTGCCGGAGGCGATCGTCGCCCGGCACATGAACATGGCCGTGCTCGGCATCTCGTGCATCACCAACATGGCCGCCGGCGTGTTGCCGCAGCCGCTCGACCACGCCGAAGTGATGGCGACGGCCGGTCGCGTGCGAGGGCAGTTCATCGCCTTGCTGGAGGCGATCGTTGAGCGCATCTGATGGCGCGCGGCTGCCGGTCACCGGGGCGCAACTGGTGGCCGCCGCTCGCCGGGCGCGCGAGCACGCCCGGGCCGAGTACTCGAAGTTCAAGGTCGGAGCCGCGCTCGAGACCGCCGACGGCTCCGTGGTTACGGGCTGCAACATCGAGAACGCCACTTACGGGCTCACGATCTGCGCCGAGCGGGTCGCGATGTTCAAGGCGCTGTCGGAGGGACACCGCGCCTTCACCCGCATCGCCATCGTCGCCGACACGGCGGCGCCGACCCCGCCGTGCGGCGCCTGCCGGCAGATTCTCTGGGAGTTCGGTGGCAACCTGGAAGTGACGCTCGCCAACCTGACCGAGCACATCGGCACCCACAGGCTCGAGGACCTGTTGCCGCTTCCCTTCGACTCGCGGCTTCTGTGACGCTTGAACTGTAATCTCGAGGTCGGCTTGCCGTTCACCGCGACGAAAGCACGAAAGCACGAATGCGGTTACGTTCTCATTGTCATGTCTTGGTGGCCACGACAGGACGGCGTCCCGGTTCATGCCGTTCCCGTGGTTCGCACGACTGCTGCTACGCTTGCAACGTGTCATGAAGGTCAGGACCCGAGCTCTTGACTTCGTGTTTTCGTGTTTTCGTGGCAACGACAAGGGATCTCGAATCTGATGCTGCCAACCATCGCCAGGGAAGACGACGTCGTCGTGATGATCGATCAGCGCAAGCTGCCGGCGCAGGAGACCTACGTCCGCTGCAAGACCGCCGCTGAAGTGGCGCGCGCGATCAAGACCATGGTGATCCGCGGCGCGCCGGCGATCGGCGTCGCCGCGGCGATGGGCATCGCGATCGGGATGCGCAAGAGCAGCGCGACCGGCACGCAGAAGTTCGCCGCCGAGTTCTACCGTACCTGCGAGCTGATGGCCGCGACGCGGCCGACCGCGGTGAACCTGTTCTGGGCGATCGAGCGGATCAAGCGGTCATTCGCCGCCGGCGCCGAGGCCGGGGAATCGGTCGATCAGATCAAGGATCGCCTGGATCGCGAAGCCGGGACGATCCACGACGAAGACGTCGCGAGCTGCCGGGCGATCGGCGCGTTCGGCGCCGAGATCGTGCCGGGGGACGCCGGGATCCTCACCCATTGCAACGCCGGCGCCCTCGCCACCGCCGGCTATGGCACGGCACTGGGGGTGATTCGGGGCGCCGTCGAGGCCGGAAAGCGGGTCGCCGTGTTCGCCGACGAGACCAGGCCGTTTCTCCAGGGGGCCCGGCTCACCGCGTGGGAGCTGGTGCGCGACGGCATCGAGACGACCGTGATCACCGACAACATGTCGGGCTCGCTCATGCGCCAGGGCAAGGTCAACCTCGTGGTCGTCGGCGCCGATCGCATCGCGGCGAACGGCGACACCGCGAACAAGATCGGCACCTACGGGGTGGCGGTGCTGGCGCGCGAACACCAGATTCCGTTCTACGTCGCGGCGCCGCTGTCCACGATCGACCTTGGCGCCCCGGACGGTTCAGCGATCCCGATCGAGGAGCGGAGCGCGCGCGAAGTGACACACGTCGGCGGTTCCCAGGTGGCGGCAACCGGGGCGCTCGTCTGGAACCCGGCGTTCGACGTCACGCCTCATCACTTCATCGCCGGAATCATCACCGAGCGGGGCATCTTCCGTCCGCCGTACACCCAATCGTTGAAACGCGCCTTCGAATGATTGTCCTGGGCATCGAGACCTCTTGCGACGAAACGTCGGCGGCGCTGGTCGAGGAAACCGGCGATGTCCAGCGGCCGTGGACAACCCGCTCCAACGTGATTGCGTCGCAGGTGCCGATTCATCGCGAGTGGGGCGGCGTCGTGCCGGAGCTCGCCTCCCGTCAGCACATCCGCGACATCTGCGGCGTCGTGGAGCGGGCCTTCGAGGAAGGGCGGGCCTCGTGGGCTGATATCGGGGCGGTTGCGGTCACGCAGGGACCCGGGCTGGTCGGCTCACTGCTGGTCGGCGTGTCGTTCGCGAAAGCCGCGGCGGCGGCGGCCGGACTGCCGCTGATTGGCGTGCACCATCTCGCCGGTCACATCGAGTCACTCGTCCTGCAGAACGGCGAGCTGCCGGTTCCCTCCGTCGTCCTCGTCGTCTCGGGCGGGCACACCAGTCTCTACCTGGTGAACCGGCCGGGGCAGTACGAGTTGATCGGCCGTACTCGAGACGATGCCGCCGGAGAGGCCTACGACAAGGTGGCGAAGCTTCTCGGGCTGGGCTATCCCGGTGGCCCGGTCGTCGATCGGCTGGCGGCGGCGGGCGACGATCGCGCCGTCGCGCTGCCGACGACGCGCCTCACTCATGCCGACCGGAATGCGCCGGCGCTCAAGGGCGATCTCGATTTCAGCTTCAGCGGCCTGAAGACAGCCGTGTTGCGCCATGTGAACCAGCGCCGCCGAACCGGCCCGTTGACCGAGCGCGAGATCGCCGACGTCTGCGCGAGCTTTCAGCGCGTGGTCGTGACCGCTCTGGTTGACCGCACCTTCACCGCCGCCCGTCGCCATGCCGCGGCGAGTGTCGGCGTCGCTGGCGGCGTCTCGGCGAACAGCCGCCTGCGCGCCGACGTCGAGGCCTACGGCCGATCGCGCGAGATGCCCACGTTCGTGCCGAGCCTGCAGCTGTCCACCGACAACGCGGCGATGATCGCCGCCGCCGGCCTGCGCCAGCTCCGCGCCGGGGTCACGTCATCGTTCGGCATGAACGCAGAAGCCGGGCTGAAGCTCTGAATGGCAATCGGCGCCTGTCCGGCGCATGCCGGGAGGGCGCCACCTCCACCTCGATGGCGCCCGGTTGTGATAAAAATCCCGCTGGCGGCGGACCTGATTCAAATGGAGACGCAAACCCGATGAGACCCTATTTCTTCGCAACCATGGTTCTGGTAATGGTTGGCGCGTCCTACGCCCTGGGCGGGCGGGACGTCGTGGACGCGGCCGGTCAGGCAAGCGCGGCGCCGTCGGGCAAGCCCTACCGGTTCGAGAAGCTCGCGGAGGGCGTCTACTTCGCGACCGGCACCGGCGTGATGACCACGATGAGCAACGCGCTCGTCATCGTCAACGCCGACCACACGATGCTGGTTGACACGAGCGTCACGCCCGCGGCGGCGCGGGCGCTGGTCGCGCAGGTCAAGGACGAACTGACCCCAAAGCCGATCAAGTACGTCTTCAACTCGCACTATCACTTCGACCACGCGCACGGGAACCAGATCTTCGGCGACGATGTCGAGATTGTCGGGCACGAGTACATCCGCCGGATGCACCTGACCAATGTTCTGCAGCAGCGCACCAACCGGTCCTTCACCGGGAATCTGCCCGGCCAGATTGCGCAGATGAAGCAGCGGATCGCGGAGACGACCGACGCGAAAGAGCGTGCCGGGCTCGAGGCGGGCCTGGGCGTCACCGAGGCGCATTGGAAGGCGGTCCAGGAGGTGGTGCCCAAGCCGCCGAACGTGACCTTTACCGACACGATGGTAATCCACAAAGGCGGCCGCGAGGTGCAGCTGCACTTCCTCGGGCGGGGACACACCGGCGGGGATACCATGGTGTTCCTGCCGGCGGAGCGCATCGTCTTCACCGGCGATTTCTTCGAGGGCCGCCCGGGTGGCGGCGTGCTGTCGTACCTGGGCGACGCGTTCATCGATGAGTGGCCCGCAAGTCTCGAGCGTCTCAAGGCGCTCGACTTCGACGTCATCGTGCCGGGGCATGGCACGCCGCTCCGCGAGCGGAAGCAGATTGACGACTTTCAGAGCTACCTGCGCGACTTCTGGCGCCAGGCGTCAGAGCTGCGGGCGCAGGGGCTGACCGCGCAGCAGGCGACCGAGCGGATGGACCTGAGCAAGTACGCGGCGCAGTACGGCGCGCGGGCGGGCCGTGCCGACGCGCGGGCCGTGCTGCGCGCCTACGAGCTCCTTCAGATTCAGATGCCGATGTAGTGTCACGAATCAGAAGGTCGTCACCAGAGGAAAGGCCTTTGCGGGCGGGCGCCTCTGGAGGCTGGCCGTCATCTGATTCAGGGCGCCAGGGAGATTGAACGAGATGCAGGCACGACGTTTCCTCGTCACCGGTGGCAGCCAGGGTATCGGCGCCGCCATCGTCGAGCAGGCGCGGAAGGCCGGACACCAGGTCGTGTTCACCGGACGCGACGCACACCGAATCGGGGCCGTCTCCAGCAAGACCGGGGCGCACGGCCTGCGCGCCGACGTCGCCGTGGATGCCGACAATGCCCGGACGGTGGACGCGTGCCGGGAGCGCATGGGCGGCGTCGACGTCCTGGTCAACAACGCCGGTTATGCGTACCGAGCGGAGATCGGCGCCCTCGATCTCGAGGCGATGCGGAAGATGTTCGACACCAACGTGTTCGGCCTGGTCGACATCACGAACCGGATCGTGCCGCTGATGAAGGCGCAGGGCGAAGGTGACATCGTGAACGTCGCCTCCACGTCCGGGATGAAGGGAGGAAGCGGCGCCACGTCCTACGGCGGCAGCAAGTGGGCGGTCCGGGGCATCAGCCAATGCTGGCAGGCCGAGCTCCGACCGCACGGCATCCGTGTCGTCTGTATCTGTCCGTCGGAAGTCCAGACCGGCTTCGGCGGCCGATCGGGCCGCAACAACCCGAACAAGCTATACGGTGAAGACATCGCGGCCACCATCCTCGCCGCGCTCGACATGCCCCGCCGCGCGCTGTGGCCTGAGCTCGCGGTGTTTGCCACCAACCCCTGGAAGGAAGACTAGGCGAGGCCACCGCCCATCCGAGGCGGCGCGCGCCCACCGCCGCGCACCCAAGCACCTGCAGGTCCAGTCATGCTCGTTCATACCGACTACCTGTTCTTCCACACGAAACAGCGCCAGGAGTTCATCCGGATCACCGACGAGATTGCCGGCATCGTGGAGCAAGCCGGCGTGCAGGAGGGCATGGTCCTGGTGTCCGCGATGCACATCACCTCGAGCGTGTATGTGAACGACTGGGAAGATGGATTGATCCACGACTTCAAGGAGTGGCTCGAGACGCTCGCCCCCGCCGGGCTGAACTACCGCCATCATCAAACCGGTGAGGACAATGCCGACGCGCACCTGAAGCGGACCTTGATGGGCCATCAGGTCCTCATCCCGATCACGAACGGGAAGCTGGACCTCGGACCCTGGGAGCAGGTGTTCTATGCCGAGTTCGACGGCCAGCGGAAGAAACGGGTGGTAGTGAAGGTGATGGGCAAGTAGAGGGGCAGACACGTTGAGACGTTTTCCAGACCGTCCGATCGTCGGGATCGGCGCGGTGATCGTCGATCGCGACCGCGTGCTGCTGGTGAAGCGTGCGCACCCGCCTCTCGAGGGCGAGTGGAGCCTTCCGGGCGGCGCGGTTGAAGTCGGGGAGGCGCTGCACGACGCGGTTGTGCGCGAGGTCCGTGAGGAGACCGGTCTCGAGGTGCACGTCGGCCCGGTGGTCGAGGTGGTGGACCGGGTTCACCGCACCGCCGATGGACGCGTGGAGTTTCACTTCGTCGTCATCGACTACCTGTGCACGGTGGCCGGCGGTGACATGGCGCACAGTTCGGACGCCGCCGACGCCTGCTGGGTGCCCGTTGACGGCCTGCAGCGATATGCACTGACGGCGGTCGCGACCGCAGTGATCGCGAAGGCGCTCGAGATGAGCCGGGGGACCGCTTAGCGTCGGGGTGCGAGACAGAACTCGGCGTCGATTTCGGCGAAATGTTCTCTGACCAATCACTGGATGCCGACACGGGTCGTGCCCTCGTCGCCAGCCTCGGCGAGAAAAATCACGTCACGATCGAGCGGCACGTTCAGCCGCTTCAGCATCAGCATGGTCATCAATGCCGCGACGACGTTGTCCTTGTCGTCGATGGCGCCGCGGCCGTAGACGTAGCCGCCATCCCGCGTCGCGCTGAAGGGCGGGAATGTCCATTTCCTGGGGTCGACCGTGACCACGTCGGTATGCGCCATCAGGAGAAGGGGCCGCTTGGCGCCGTTACCTTTCAGCCGGGCAACGACGTTGACCCGGTTTGGGTTCGGGTTCGAACGACTGGACGCCAATGCCGTCCCGTTCGAGCACCTGCTCCAGGTACTCGGCGGCCGGCCGCTCGTAGCCTGGCGGATCGCTGGTGTCCATCCGCAAGAGGGCCTGATAGTGCTGGAGGGTCTCCTCTTGAAGGCGGGCCCACTCGGGCTTCCGGGCGGCGGCCTGTCCGAAGCCGGTCGTGCCGGCCAACGCGATCGCGCACCCCGCTGCCGTCAGACAACCGCCAGGTGCATCTCGATCTCCTCAGAAAGCAACCATGTAGGTCATCTTCACGACCACGGCGCGATCGATCCGGTCGGTCTGGTCGTGCCGCTCGTTGTAGACGACGAAGATGTCGCTCAACGGGCGGTGGATGAGGTTGAAGCGCAGGTTCGAGCTCCACTGGTCGGTGTCGGAGTTGTACTGCAGCAGCGCGTTGATGAACGTCTTCGAGTTGAAGTTGTAGTTGATGCGGCTGGTCACCAGCTTCGACACGTACGAGCCGTTGGCCAGATCGATGTCGTTGATCTGCAGGTTCACCGCCGCATTGAAGTGTTCATTCACCCGGAAGCTCGGCCCGAGGGTGTAGCCGCTGCGCCGGCCGTCGTAGAAGTCGCCGACCGACCAGCGGCTTTCGAGCGACACCGGTGCGGAGCTGTTCGTCCGCCAGAGCACGAACCATTCCTTGAACTCGTAGCGGCCGGGCATCACCTGAACGCCGCGCGCGCTGTTGATGCTGAACGGCTGCCGGATCTCCTCGACGTTCGGGTTGACGCCGATCTCGAGAAACGCGCCGTCGTTGAAGTTGAACGGCAGGTGCCAGTCCTGGTAGCGCGACTCGAGACCGGCGCCGTCGCGGCGGATGAACATGTCCATCTGCCAATGGGGTCGGATCTCCCGGATGCCGAGCTTGGAGGCCCAGGCCGGCCGGAACGCCCGGCCAGTGAAGAGCACCGCGTTGTTGACGCCGACTCGCGGAATGAAGCCCATCTCGTCGCGGAACCGCTCGCCGACGGCGTGATAGGCGCCCCGGAACTGCCAGGTCCGCGACTGGTAGTTGGCGTGGGCGCGCGCCGCGAAGTCCTCGCCGTCGCCTGGCGTCACCGCCTGGGGCGAGAACGTCTTCACCGCGTAGCTATCGACCGACAGGAAGCCGAAGCGGAAGTTGGCGTCCACTCCGGCGACGCGGTTGTACGAGGGCCCGTTCACCTCCTTGTTCAGCAGCACGACGCCGATGTCTGAATTGGCAAGAATGTCGCGCCGTGCCCGCAAGGCCGTGAAGTTGGTCGAGGGCACGCCGTCCTTCTCACGCTGCTGAATATTCAGCGCGCCGATCGAGTAGCGGCCGGCGCGACCGGTCAGGCGGGTGCCGCCGAGGATCGGGATCGCGTTGCCGCCGTCCGACAGGCCGATCCGCCGGCTGAAAAACAGCCGCATTTCCTGCGACGCATTCTGGCGTCCGCCGCCGCCACCCCCGCCGCCGCCACCACCACCGCCGCCGCTCGTGGCGCCACCGCCGAACTGGAAGATGCCGGAGTTGTCGAGAAAGAAATCGCGCTTCTCAGGGAAAAACAGGTTGAAGCGCGACAGGTTGACCTGCTGTTCGTCGGCCTCGACCTGTGAGAAATCGGTGTTGACGGTGAAGTCCCAGGTCAGGCCGTTGGTGACCCCATACTTGACGTCCACCCCGGCGTCGACGTCGCCCTCGGTGCTGAGCCCGCTGATCGCATTCGTGCTCCCGAGGGCGTACGGCTTGACGCGCACGCTCCTTCCAGGGCGAACACCGCGCAGCCCGCTGAGGGTGCCGGCCATCGAGACCCGCTCGATGCCGTAGATCCGCGGCAGCGGTGACCAATAGCTGTCCTCGTTGAGACGCCGGAGCTTACGCTCGAAGTTCAGCCCCCAGTTCTGGAGTTCGGCGGCGCCGAACTTGAGGGTGCGGAACGGAATCCTGATTTCGGCATACCAGCCGAGCTCGCCGATCCGCGTGGCCACATCCCAGATCCCGTCCCAGTTGACGTTGCTCTCGCGGCCCTCGTTGGCCATCTGGCCGTCCCACTTGGCGCCGCCCGGATTGGTGGCGAACTCGAACCCGTTGCGTCCGTCCTTGAAGGTGTCGAGGATGATGCGGAACCCGTCGCTGTTGGAGGTATCGAAATCCTTCTTCAGGTCGTTGACGATGATCGATCCCGGCTGGTCGTCTTTGGCGAAGACGCCGAAGTACAGGGCGTCGTCGTCGTAGAGGATGCGCACTTCCGTGTCGTGGGTGGCCGGCTCTCCCTCGCGCGGGTCGTTCTGGATGAAACCCTTCAGCTCGGTGACGGTGTTCCACGCCGTCTCGTCCAGTACTCCGTCGAGCGTTATCGGACCTGCCACGCGGGCCGGGCTGATGGTCCTGGTGGCCCTGGCCGTGTCGTAGTCGATCCCGGCCTGCTGGCCGGCCAGCAGCGGCCGGGCGGCAGTCAGAACGAGGACGACGGTAATAGAGCGAATCGAGAGGCTGAGTTTCACGGAAGGAATCATAGTCAATCGTGGCTACTCTGTCCGCAGCGATCGGATGACATCCACCCGGGCGGCGCGGGCGGCGGGCAGCGCCGATGCGACCACCGCCGACGAGAGGAGAACGGCAGCGGCGCCGATCGCCGGGACCACCCCGGGAATCCTGAGGCCCTCGACATAGCTGCCGGCCACCTGCGCGAGGATCATGCCAATCGCTAGGCCGACAGCGACCCCGACGCCGCCGATCCACGCGCCTTCCCTCAGCACGCCAGCCACAATCCGTCCGGGTGCCGATCCTATGGCGAGGCGGATGCCGAATTCCCGGGTGCGGCTGCTCACCGAAAACGCCAGCACGCCGGCGACACCGACGATCGAGATCGCCAGCGCGAGACCGGCGAACCCGCCGAACACCAGGGCGTTCAACCGATCGGGCGCCAGCACCTCGGCCCGCACATCCGCCAGTGTCGCCGCCCGCTCCACCGGCTGATCGGCGGACAGCTCGCGGGCGATGCGGGTGACGATCGGCACCAGCGCATACGGATCGGTGCGGGCGTGGACAAACAGCCGGCCGCCCGCGATCTCCTGCTCGAAGGGATGATAGACGGTGATCGCCGGCGCCGGCGCGACCCGCTCGTCGTCGATGTCGGCGACGACGCCGACGATGCGGCGCGGCTCGCCGCTGATGTTGATGAATTTCATGAACCCGTCGGTCCATGTCAGGCGGCGACCGAGGACGCTCTGCCCGGGAAACAGCCGTTCGGCAAGGCTGGCGCTGACGATCACTACCCGCTCGGCGCCGATGCGATCGGCCTCGGTGAAGTCTCGCCCGCCCAGCAGCGGAACGCCCAGGGTGGCGAAGAAGTTGGGCGACACCGACCGGAATCGCGCGCGGATCGTCCGACCCGTCCTGATCGGCCAGGCCTTCAACGCTGAAGGCAAACGTGTTCCCGTTGCCGCCGGGATCGCGCCACGGCACGGTGCTGCCGACGGCGACCCGCTCGACCCCGGGGACCTCCGCCAGGCGCCGCTGCACTTCGCGGTAGAAGCCGCGCACCTCCTCGGGCGTCCTGCCGAACGGCGTGACCGGCAGGTTCACCGCCAGGACCCGCTCCGTCGCAAACCCGGGGTTGGCGGCCTGCAGCGTGAGGAACGTCTGCAGCAGCGCACCGGCGCCGGCGATCAGCACGAACGAGGCGGCGATCTGCGTCAGCGCGAAGGCGCGCAACCGCCGCGTCGTGCCTCCGGTGACTCGTGGACTGCTGTTCGACAGGCTCGACGCGCCATCCGCGGACGGCAGCCGCGGCGCGAATGCCAGCAGCACCCCGGCGACGAGCGCGAGCGAGACCCCGACCCACAACATGCTGGAGTCCACCGTCAGGTCCAGCGCCCGCGCCGAGAACCGGGACGCATAGCGCGCGAGCACCGCGACCATCGGTCTTGCCAACAGCACACCCAGCACCGCGCCGCCGCCGCACAACAACAGGCTCTCGGCCAGCAGCGTCCGTCTCAGCGCCATTCGGCTGGCGCCGAGAGCGACCCGCACCGCGAGCTCCGATTCTCGCCTCACGGTCCGAGCCAGGATCAGATTGGCGGCGTTGGCGCACGCCACCACGAACACGAGGGCTGATGCGGCCAGCAGCACGAGGAGAACCGTCCGTGCCCGCGCCGTGAGCTGATCGCGAAGCCTGACCGCTCCGATCTGAAAGTCGGCCTTGACCGGATAGGCCTCGGGGTGCTCCCTGAGGATGGCCCCGTGCACCGCTCGCAGCTCGGACCGCGCCGCGTCGAGATCGGCGCCGGGCGTGAGGCGGCCGAACAGCTCGGTCATGCGGTGCTCGCGGCCAGTCACCATCGTCGCCGACAGATGGTGAGCGCTGGTGACGACGTTGGCGATGAGCTCGGTCTCGGCGGGATAGGGCACCGCCGGCTCGAGCACCCCGACGATCTCCGCAGACCGCGCGCCGAGGCGAACGGTCTTCCCGATCACCGCGGGGTCGCTGTTCAAGCCGCTGGTCCAGAAGCGATGGGTCAGGACCGCTGCACCCGCCGCCGCCGGTCCGTCGTCGTCCTTGGTGAGGAGACGTCCGGCGACCGGCCGAAGCCCCATCACCTCGAAGAACGTGCCGTCCACCACGCCGGCGCGCACCTGCCGCGGCTCGCCGAGACCGACCATCGTGAACGTGATGGTCGAGAACTCGCCGATGGCCGCGATCGAGGTGAGCCGATTTCGAAGATCCTGCACCTCCGGGACCGAGAACGTCGCATTCTCGTCACCGTTTCCGGGGGCGCTCTGCCGGATGTACAGCAGACGGCTCTCGTCCTTGTTCACGAGCGGCCGCAGCAGCACGGCTCGCACCAGGCTGAAGATCGCCGCGTTCGCGCCGATGCCGAGCGCGAGGGTCAACACGACCGTTGCCGACAAACCCTTGGCCCTGGCGAGGGACCGCACGGCGAACTTCAGCTCGCGAAGCAGGCTCATGGCTTGTTCCCGGGAGTCAGAAGATTACATAACACACGATGCCGCCGACCACGGCCATCGACAGCCCCCACGCGAGCAGCTTGTTGAAGAGGGCGCGGCTCTCGCCGGGAATTGGGGCGGAGGCGATACAGAGCGCCCCAATGGTGGACAGCGGTGAGACGTCAACCAGATGCCCGCCAATGTTCATGGAGCTGGCGATGGCAAACGGATTGGTGCTCCCGAGCTGCTGGGCGAGCCCCGGAACCATCGGCAGAAATGCCGGCAGAACGACGCCGGAGGTGCTGCTGTAGACCGAGACCAGCCCGGTCAGCAGCGCCACCTGGCCGGTCACGGTCTCCCGGGTGGCAAACCTGGCGAGCTGCGCGACGATGAGATCGATCCCTTCGGCGCGTTCGAGGACCGCGATCAACACCGTCACGCCGCTCACCATCACAATCACGCCCCACGGCATCCGCCGGAGAGCCTCGCGGTCGTCGGCGCATCGGCAGAGCACCAGGATCACCGCCGCGGCGAATGCTCCCATGCCGACGTTGACGTCGAACACGATGACGCTGACGAGCAGCGTCGCGATGACTGCGACCGTTATCCAGTGCCGAGTCTCCATCGGGCCGCCGGTGGTGGCGGGCGCCACTGGATCGGCGCAGGCGACGGGCGCCTGCTGGAGAAAGAGCTTCCAGCCGCCGAACAGGAAGTAGCCGCCAAAGGCGACCATCGCATGCGCCAGCAGGTTGTAGACGTAGGTTTGTAGCTCGTACCCCGGCATCTCGATCCGGGCCATCACGCCGTTGACGATGATTCCCGTCGGCGCGAAGGGTGAGAGCGACCCGGCATTGGCGCCGTTGCCGACCATGATCGCCATCAGGAAGAGGGGGATGCCGACGCGGCCGGCGGTGGCCATGGCCATCGGCGCCATCAGGGCGGCGGTGGCGATGTTGCCGGGGCCGATCGACGCCAGTCCGGCGGCGAGCACGAAGAACATGATCGGCATCACACCGCGGTTGCCGCGACAGCAACGCACGGCGTAGTGGGCCAGCCGGTCGAGCGTGCCGTTGCACTGCGCCAGCGTGAAGAGCAGCGTCACGCCGACCAGCGTCAGGAACAGCTGCCCGGGGAAGCCTCCCATCACGGTGTTCACCGGCATGCCGCCGATGAGCACGCCGACACACCACGCCAGCGCAATCGACAGCACACCGACATTCAACGTCGTCACGCAGCTGACGACGATGGCGAGCGCGAGCGCGGCGACCGACAACACGGCGATGCTCATGAGGGCTCCGACATTAGGGAACGCAGTAGCTCTGCCGGGTGAAGGGCCCGCACGCCGGCAAGATCCTGGACCTGGGCACGACACGAAGTGCCGGGCGCCACCATCACCGAGCCTGGTCGCTGACGTCGCGCCGCCGGCAGCAGCTTGCGCTCGGCGATCTGCCGTGACACCTCGAAATGATCGCGCATGTATCCGAAGGAACCGGCCATGCCGCAGCAGCCGGCGTCGAGATCGACGACGGTGGCGCCCGGGATGCGCGAGAGCAGCGCCCGGGTCGGCAACAACATGCCCATCGACTTCTGGTGACAGTGGCCGTGCAGCAGGATTGTCTCAGGGCCGGCGGCGAACGTCAGGGCGCGCGGGTGCGCCTCCATCTGCTGTTCGAGGCACTCTTCGAACAACTGACAGCGATCGGCGATGCTCAGCGCCTGGCGTTGCAGATCGCCCCGAAGCAGGGCGGGCGCGTCCTCCTTGAAGGCGGAGAGGCAGCTCGGCTCGAGAAACACCAGGCTCTGACCGTCGGCGCCGAGGGAGTACAGCGCGCTGGTGTTTCGTGCGACACGGTCGCGGGCCTCGGCCAGCAGCCCTTGCGAGATGAGCGGCCTGCCGCAACAGAGCGTCGGGGCGACGGCAATCGTCAGTCCGGAGGCCTCGATGAGATCCGCCGCCGCCAGCCCGATCTGCGGGCTGTAGTAGTTGGTGAACGTGTCGCCAAACAGCACGGCCCGCGGCGAGGACGGCGTTTTCGCGCGGCGTCTCGCGAACAGGTCGCCAAGTGTCCGGCGGCTCCACGGTGGGGGGATGCGGCGGCGATCGAGCCCGAGCAGCCGCTCGTTCAGCCACCGCACCGCCGGGGCGCCGACGGCCCAGTTGGAGATCGGAGCCAGCCGGCTGCCGAGGCGGGCCATCTCATGGACGTGCCCCAGGACCCGCGCGGAGAGCGGGCTGCCGTGACGCGTGTGATAGTCGGCCAGGAACTCGCTCTTGAAGCGCGCCATGTCAACGCCGACCGGGCACTCCGCCTTGCACGCGCGGCATTCCAGGCACAGGTCGAGCACGTCGTGGACGCCCTGGTCGCCCAGTCCAGATTCGCCGAGCCGTCCGGCCATCGCCAGGCGGAGCACGTTCGCGCGGCCGCGGGTGGAGTGCGCTTCTTCCCGCGTCACCATGTATGAGGGGCACATCGTGCCGTCGAGGGTCTTGC
>WHSN01000086.1 GCA_009380045.1 Luteitalea sp. | reverse complement strand
GGCGGACCAATCCCGCCGGGGCCGAGGCGCGTGCGACCAGCGCTTCCAGCTTCGTCTGTTGCTTCCGGGTCGTCGTCACTCTGTGTGCCACGCCCGTATTAGATCATAAATTGACCGCATCTCAACGGCGGTGCACTAGTCAGCTCCCTCGAGCGCCTCGATGTCGGCGAGGTCCTTCGTGCGTCCGGTCGCACGCTTGTTGCGGATGAATGCCTCACGGCCGATGAAGTCGACGTCGATGTCGCCGAAGCGGCGTCGGACGCGATCGGGCCAGGCATCGGAGAACGTCAGGCCGGTCAGCTCGGTGAGGATGTCGATTCGCCCGGGAGGCACTCCGATCTGATAGGTGACCCCGGCGCTGGCAAGGTCCGCCTCGGTGATGTCGGCTACCGGTGCGCCGAACTCGGTCAGCGCGCTGACGACACGCGCCGCGTTCGCCGATGTGGGCTCAATCCACACATCAAGGTCACCCGTCGCGCGCGGACGGCCGTGCACGCTGAGGGCGTACGCCCCGACGACGAGGAAGCGAACGTCAGCGGCGGCGAACGCGCGCAACAGATCGGTGAAGTCCGGGTTCATGTGGGGGGTGGCCGGCCAGGAGCCACTGTTCAACGCTGAGCTTCCACACCTGCAGAATCCGCTCGGCCTCCGGAATCTGCGCCCAGAACTCGCCGTCGTGCAGGTCGGACTCCCGGGCGGACGAAAACCGGCGCATCGTGATGCGACCCGCGCGGGAAGTTGGTGGACGAGCAGCCACGCTCGACATTATCGCGCGATTCACCAGCAGATCGGGTCCGGCGGCCCAGGCGGCACGTCACCGGCCGGTCGCCTCCGGTGACCGCGGCCAGCTCCGACGTTCGCGTCAGCGGGGTCGCCTGAAGCGACCGTCAGCGGCGGACCGGATGGAGCAGGCCCGCGAGGTAGTCGCGCAGGCCCTCCTCGGTGCTCCGGAACGCCAGGTCGCGCCACGGGATCGCCGCCGGGTCGAACTCGACCACCTCCAGCCCCTCGTCATCGACACACAGCTCGCCGCCGAGCGCGGTGGCGGCGTAGACGACGATCACCGGTGTGCGGCCGGCATAGGAGTAGATGTTCACCAGCCCGTCGAGCCGCACATCGAGGCCGCATTCCTCCCGAGCCTCCCGGACCGCAGCGATCGGGAGCGGCTCGCCGCGATCGACATAGCCGCCCGGGAAGACCCACTTGCCGTAGCCCGGCTCGATCGCCCGCCGGACCAGGACGATCCGGTCGCCCGGCGACCGGATGATCGTGCCCACCGCAATCTTCGGATCGATGTAGAAGACGAATCCGCACGCCGTGCAGACCAGCCGTTCCGGCTCGGTCGACTTCAGCAGGCGCCGCTCGAGCGCGCTGCCGCAGCGGGGACAGAAGCGGTAATGGCGCGAGTCGTCGTGCGTGTGCAGCCCGGTCATCGATGCGCGCCAAGTATAATTCGGCGATCATGTCCATTCTGAAGGTTGCGCGCATGGGCCATCCGATGCTGCGCGCGAAGGCGCGGGCGCTGGATCGCCGCGACATCAGGACCGCCGCGGTGCAGAAGCTGATTGACGACATGATCGACACCATGGTCGAGTACCACGGCGTCGGTCTGGCCGCCCCTCAAGTCCATGAGGGTCTGCGGATCTTCGTCGCGACGCTCGATGTGGACGAGCCTGGCGAGACCGCCGAGCCGGTGGCGCTCATCAATCCCGAAATCACCCCGCGTGGCGCCGAGATGGTCGACGGCTGGGAAGGCTGCCTCAGCATCCCGGACATCCGCGGGCGTGTTCCGCGCTCGCGGCAGATCTCGGTTCGCGCGTTCGACCGCAATGGCGAACGGATCGAGCTGGAGGCGCAGGACTACTCCGCGCGCGTCATCCAGCACGAGACCGATCACCTCGACGGTGTGCTGTTTTTCGACCGCATGCGATCGTTCGAGACGCTCAGTTTCCTGGACGAGTACTCCCGCTACTGGATCAAGGACAAAGACGACGACTGAGCGGCGACGGCGAACCGGAAACGCTGTCATCCAGACGCCTCGACGAGAGCCCACTCGTCGGTGATGCATTCAAACGCGGAGCCTCGTCGAGCACGCGGGGGGATCTCGAGCTGCCGCGTTCGGCCGACCTTCGGCGATCGGTGTGATCAGCGGCCGCGGCTGCTCGCAGACCGCTTCTTCTCCAGGGCCCGTTCGGCCTGCAGGCGCTCCAGTTCGACCTCCGAGTGGTCGGCGAACTGCATCGTGCCGGCGATCGCCTGGTGCCCGGCGACGTCGGCGATCGCCCGGTGCATGGCCTGGCAGACACGCCGATACGAGGGATGCCCCTGCGGCGAGGTGCGCAGTTCGATGACGTGCATCGCCTCCCGCGCGTTCATGTCCATGTAGAAGCGAACCCGGTAGGCCATGCAGACGGCGTAGGCGGCAGCGTCCCGAAGCCCGGCCGCCATCAGCGCGGCGTGCAATCGCGCCGAGCGCTCCATCACCGTCTGCCAGTCGGCCAGCGCCCCCGCCTCTTCGATGGCGGCTGGTTCCACGTACCCGTGTTGCGGCGTCAACGCCTGCCATTCCAGCGTCAGCAGGCGGTGGCGCTGCAGGTCACGGAACGCACCGTAGTCAGTGAGAACGTCGAAGCGGTAGTGCGTGCGTTCGAACGCGCGCCCTGGCTTGTGCCGCCGGTTCGCGCGTTCGCCGCTGTACGCACGAAGCACCGTCGTCCGCTCGGTGGTCGTCATGCGCCGGGCGACCGCGAGCAGCTGATCGTCGGGCAGGCTGGACGAGGCATAGAGCGCCGCAGCAACCACCTTGATTTCCCCGTCCGGGTCGAAATCGGTCAGCGTCACTTCGTCACGCGGCTCGGGCAGAGCGCCGGCAACTGCGGCCGCCGCGGCGGCGTCGGCCGCCCGCCGCGTGCCGGCCAGATACTCGCTCCATCGGCCGCCCCGATCCGGCTGATCGACCCGCGCCACGAACGCCGGCATCACCTGCCGCAACTCGTGGAGGATCGACTGCGCATGTGAACGCACCTCTTCCAGAGGATGGCCGAACATGCGTAGCAGCAAGGCCTCGTAGGCCTGCCCGGTCCCGAACAGGCCCACGTTCGAGGTCGTCGCCGCCGGCAGCAGGCCGCGCAACGTGTCGAGCGCCTTGGCACGGACCACGGCGCGATAGACCGCGTCGGAATCGTCGAGCGCCTTGGGATACTTCGCCTGGAAGTACGCTTCGATCGCCGGAATCCACCGGGCGTAGACCTCGAAGGCGTGATCCAACGTTGCCACGTACTCGCCCGCGAGTGGTGTGTGCGCCACTTCTTCGGGCAGGTGATACTTCCAGCGGCTGTGCGGGCGCGCGGTGTAGGGCACGTAGCGCGTGGACTGCTCGAGATACGCCATCAGGCGTCCCCACTCGAGCACCTTGGTCAGCACATTCGACACGCCTTCGCACGCGATGTGCGCGCCTCCGAGCTGTGCCACCGAATCGTCACCGTACTCGCTCAGCACTCGGGCATACAGACGATCGGCTCGCGTCGAGCCGGGCGCGAGGTCACCCGGCGCCGCCGGCGCGCCGGCTCGCGGCACGTCGCCAACGAACTCGTCGAGAAACAGCCGCCGGAGCGATTTCGCCGATCGGGAGTAGCGGGCAAAGAGCGCGCCCTTCACCGTTTCGGGCAGGTTGGTCAGCGCAAAGACCGGGCGATCGGTATTGGTGAAGTACGGCGACAGCGCATGGGCTTCCTCGGGTGTGAAGGTGTCGGCAATCGCCGTCGGTGTCGCCACGATAGGTCAGGTATTCTACCTCCCATGGCTGATGGCTCTCCCACCCCGACGCATCTGCCGCGTCGGGAACCCGGCGAGTTCGTGTTCAGCCATCGTCTCGCGGTGCGGTTTCGCGACTGCGATGCGATGGGCCACGTGAATCACGCCGTGTATTTCACCTACCTCGAACAGTGCCGGTTCGCGTGGTGGCGGCATCTTGGAGGGTCGAGCGGGCTGCCGGGCGCGGACACGATTATCGCGCACGCCGAGTGCGACTACCGCGCGCCGGCGTTCGTGCACGACGAGCTCGACATCCGGCTGACGCTCACGGACTGCGGCAAGAGCAGCTTCACCCTGCAGTACGCGATTCTGGATGTTGCCACCGGGAAACGCGTGGCGGATGCGCGAACCGTCAGCGTGACGTTCGACTACCTCACCGGGCGCCCGGTCCCGATTTCGGACGCGACCCGGAGGCTCCTCCTGGGTGGCCGCGAATGACGCAGGGTGTGCACGAGTCATCGCCGGTGCTGAACGCGATCCGCATCGACGCGCGCAACCCGGGACCGATGACCGGCGCCGGCAACAGCACCTATCTGATCGCTGGTCCGGCCGGATCCAGGTTGTTAATCGACGCCGGCGTCGGCCAGCCGGAGCATCTCGGCGAGCTGACCAGCCTGCTGCGCGAAGACGAGCTGCGCCTGGACCATGTGCTGGTGACGCATGGTCACGCGGATCATGTGAGCGGCGTGTCGGCCATCGCCGCAGCGCACCCGGAAAGCCGGTTCCACAAGTACCCGCGTCCCGACGAAGACCATCACCATGGGGTCGTGTGGCGGCCCGCCGTGGACGGCACGGCCTTCGACGCCGCCGGCGGCAGGCTGCTGGCGCTCCACACACCGGGACACGCACCTGATCACCTGGCGTTCTGGCAGGAGGCATCACGCACAGTTTTCTCAGGCGACCTGGTCGTGCTCGGCGGCAGCGTCATGATCCATGCCAGCCGTGGCGGCGACCTCCGCCAGTACCTGTCGTCGCTGGAGCGGCTGCTGACACTCGACCCGGCGGTCCTGCTGCCGGCGCACGGGCCCGCGATCACCCGCCCGGCCGTCGTGTTGCGGGCCTATCTGGATCACCGCCGCCGGCGCGAGGAGCAGGTGCTCAGCGCCCTGGCCGGCGGGCGCGGCACGGTGCCCGCCATCGCCGAAAGCATCTATGATGGTCTCGATCCTGCGCTCATGCCGGCAGCGCACGAGAACGTGCGGGCCCACCTCGACAAGCTGAAACAGGAGGGACGGGCGTTCGAAAACGACGCGCGGTGGACACTCTAGATATGGACAAGGTCATCGACTTCATCAACGTCAACCGGGAACGCTATCTCGAGGAGCTCAAGGCGCTGCTGGCCATCCCCAGCATCAGCGCCCTTCCCGAGCACGCGGCCGACATCCGCCGGTGCGCCGAGTGGTGCGGCGCCGAGATGGAACGGATCGGCCTGCAGAACGTCCGACTGATCGAAACACCTGGCAATCCCGTGGTCTACGGCGACTGGCTCGGGGCCGCCGGTGCGCCGACGATTCTGTTCTACGGCCATTACGACGTCCAGCCGGTCGACCCGCTGAACCTATGGGAGTCGCCGCCGTTCGAAGCGACGATCCGCGACGGGGAGATCTATGCGCGCGGGTCGGCAGACGACAAAGGACAGGTCTTCATGCACATGAAGGCGGTCGAGGCGCACCTGAAGGAGAACGGGCGGCTGCCGCTGAACATCAAGTTCATCCTCGAGGGCGAGGAGGAAGTCGGGAGCGAGCACCTCGACGACTTCATCAACAGCCACAAGACCGAGCTCGCCGCCGACGTCGTCGTCATCTCCGACTCGGCGATGTTCGCCCGGGGCGTGCCATCCATCTGCTACGGCCTGCGCGGCCTGGTGTATTTCCAGATCGACCTGAGGGGCAGCAGCACCGATCTGCACTCGGGTTCGTTTGGCGGCGCGGTCGCCAATCCGGCGTTCGTCCTGGCGCAGATGATCGCGCAGATGAAGGACCGCGGCGGCCGCGTCAAGATCCCCGGCTTTTACGACGAGGTGCAGCCGCTGCAGGAAGAGGAGCGGCAGGCGTGGGCGTCGTTGCCGTTCAACGAGAAGAAGTATCGGAAGGACTTCGGCGTTCCGAAGCTGGCCGGCGAGACCGGCTTCACGACACTGGAGCGGACATGGGCGCGCCCGACGCTCGAAGTGAACGGCCTGCTCTCCGGGTTCACCGGCGAGGGGGCGAAGACGGTGCTGCCGGCAGTGGCAATGGCCAAGATCAGCATGCGGCTGGTGCCGAATCAGGACCCCAACACGATTGCCGAGCGGTTCGAAGCCTACGTGAAAAAGCTTGCGCCCAAGACCGTGACGGTGCAAGTGACGCGCATGCACGGCGGCAAGCCGTGGATGACCTCGTTCGACAACGCGTTCGTCCAGGCGGCCGGCCGGGCGATCGAGAAGGGATTCGGCCGCGCGCCGATCTTCACACGCGAAGGGGGATCGATCCCGGTCGTGTCCACGTTCCAGGAAGTGCTCGGGCTGCCGTCGGTGCTGTTCGGCGTCGGACTTCCGGACGAGAACGCGCATGCGCCGAACGAGAAGCTCGATCTGGCGAACTTTCACAACGGTGTCATCGCCTCGGCCTACCTCTACGACGAAATCGCCAGGATTGGGTGAGTCGAGACTGGAACGGCTGCTGGCGCGGCTGCAGCAGTTCTACGGCCTGCTGCCGACGCCGCCGAGGGCGCCATTTGCACTGTTTGTCTGGGAGGTGCTGGCGACCCGCTCGCTGCCCTCGAAGCGTGATGCGGCGCTGACCGCGTTGAAGCGGATTCCAGCCGTGACGCCCGATGCGATGCGACGGGCCCCGCCGGCGAAGCTCGAGGCGGCAGTCGCGCTGGCGGGCGCTTACGCCGAACAGCGCCTTCGCGCGTTGCGGGCTGGTGTCGATCTCTTCCGTCGGACGCCGGAGCTGCCATCGGTCATCCGCGGCCCACTTCCTGCGGCGGTCCGTACGCTCGAGCGGTTGCCGCGCGTCGGCGAATCCCTCACCCGGCGGATGCTGCTCTTCGCCGCGGATCGCCCGGTGTTTCCGATCGATCGAGGTCTGCACCGCGTGGCTCGCCGGCTCGGCTACGGCTCGCCCGCCCACGACGGCCGGCGGTCCGTACCGGTGGTGCAGCGGGCGCTCAGGCGAGAGCTGCGGCGGGAGGTGAGCGCGATGCGCCGCGCCTCGGTCTATCTCTCCCACCATGCATCGGTCACGTGCACGGAACGCGATCCCCGCTGCGGCGCCTGCCCGCTGCTTGCCGATTGTCCACACGGACAACAGCGTGCGTGAGTCGGACGTGTCCTGACGCCGCGTCCTCGATGGCCCGGTGCTGGCCGAGACGTCCGCCGCAGGGCAGGCGGGCCTCTTGAGGGCCACAAGAAGGACAAGTATTCGCTCGCGGACCGCGTCGACTGCGCCGATGCGGCTCAGTTCAGGGAAGCGACGCGACGCCGGAGGGTCTTGACGTGCTCCCAGATCTGCTCCCGCTCGTCCCGCTCCTCGTCGTCGAGTGAGCTCTTGGGCGAGAGGCGCAGGTAGGTCTGCAGGTCGCGAAGGGCGGCGGCGTAGTCGCGCAGGTGGTAGGCGAGCAGACCGCGATCCCGCAGCTCGTCGAACGCCGCCGGATCGACGCCGAGCATCAGGTCGGTGATGTCCCTCGCCTGGGGAAATGAGCACATGCGGACGTAGACGCGTTTCAGGTTCAGCAGCATCCGGACGAGAATCTGGCTTTTCGTCGGCTGCTCGAGGAGATGCGTGTCCCAGGCCGCGCTGTCGCCGACGTGCTTGCGAAGCATCTCGCGGCATGCCGTTTCGGTGACGATGGCGCCGCCGTGATGGGCATCGATGATCAGGTCCTGGGTGTAGCGCGTGCCGAGGGGCGCCGGGCAGCGCAGCATGAAATGTCCAGGCATGTTCACGCCCTGGATCTCCACGCCGGCACGCCGCGCCACTTCCATGTAGACGAGCGCCAGAGTGATCGGGATCCCGGTGCGCCGATCGAGCACCTCGTTCAGGAAGCTGTTACGCGGGTCTTCGAACTGCACGTCGTTGCCGACGAACTTCAGCTCATCGAACAGGTATTCATTGAGGGCCGAGACGCGCGCGAACGCTTCCGGATCGACCCTCGGCGGTACGCGGGACGGATCGAGGCCCGCGCCCGAAACGCGGACCGCCGCCTCGCGACCGAGTGAGTCGAGTTGCTCGAGATAAGGGCGCGCATCGAGCTTCGGGTATTCGATCCGCGCAATCATCAGCGCCGCGATCGCCAGATCCGGATCAGGGCTGAGTGCGAGACGCGTGAAGCTCTGCACGAGCTGTTCGGAAACCACATGAAAAGTGTAGTGCAAAAGGAAACGCGTGGCGGCTGTCCATGCGCTAGAAACGGACCCCGAACGTCAGCCGCAGCGTGCGCGGCGTCGTGTAGGCCAGGCGGTTCAGCGCCCTGCCGAAGTTCGGGCCCCTCGCCCAGTTCACGTTCTCGACCGGCGTGGTCGTGAACGGATCGAACGCCCGGAGCGCCGCATTCGTCACCGATGTGCGCACCGCCTGATCGATGAAGGTCGAGTTCATGGCGCCGCCGTCCTTGAACACCGTCGGGGCGCCGCACGCACACAGCTGGAAATCGTCGAAGACGTTCAACACCTGCAACTGGCCGAAGAACTGCAGGCCGCGCAACCCCTTCACCGACCGCGCGTAGCTGACCGCGAGGTCCGTTCGACGCTGACCCTCGGTGCGGAACGCATCGCGCGCGGTGAAGTAGTAGAGCGTGCCGGTGCCGACCGGCGGGCTCAGATAGCCCGGATTCGTGACGTAGGGTCGCGGGTTCACGCCTGCGTTCGACATCGCCCCGTAAGGCACGCCGCTTTCGAGAATCTGCATCACGCTGAGCGTCAGACCCGACACCGCCGGCAGCCCGTAGTTGAGCCACAGGCGCGCACGATGGCGCTGATCGATGGAGAGGTCCCCGTCCGGATAGTTCCACCCGGCTCGCTTGTACTCGGGGTACTGCAGGGCGGCGCTTGCCGACGGCCCGGCCCCCGTCTCGCCGTCCACGTTGCCCCACGCGCGAGCGAGGGTATACGTGGCGCCCGCGTTCGCCCGCACGCCGAACCGGTAGTTCGCCTGCAATCCCAGGCCCGCATACTGGCGGGTGAGCAGGTCCGTGTTCTCGATCACCGTCAGGTCATACGAGTGACCTCGGACCGATGCCGGCGCCTGCGCCCGGGTGTCGATCACGCGACCGGTCGAGATGTCGGTACGCTGAGCGTAGAAGTTGCCGTAGTCGCGATACGTGACGTCGGCACGCACCGCGGCCCGATTGCCCACCTGCCGGCTGATACCGCCCGCGTACTCCCAGGCGCTCGGCGACTCGAGGTCGTCGCCGATGATTGGAGTGACGCCGACGGGTATCGCGAGAACGGTCGGCCGCGACGCGCCGCCGTTGGCGTTGAACCAGTCGAACACCTGACGGATACCCTCGGCCGTCGATGTCAGGACCCCGCTCGTGTCGGCGTTGACGTCCGGCCCAAGGTAGACGAACTGATACGCATCGGCGTTGCCCGCGGCAGACGCCGCATTGGCGACGGTGTTCGCCAGCGCGCCGACGTACTTGGCGACGCTGCCCGAGATCGTCCATTGCTGATCGCCCCGGGGATCGACAACCATGCCGAGGCGCGGGCTCCAGCTGTTGCCCTTCGCGACGAGCATCCCGGAACTGTCGACCGCATCGTTATGGTCGTAGCGAAGACCGAGGACGGCGGTCACCCGATCCGACACCCGCCAGTTGTCGCTGTAGAAGGCGGAGTGCGTCCGGAAGTTCGTTCCCTCACTGGTGACGAAGATCGGTTGCCACTGGATCAGTGTCGCGCCGTCACCGATGAACTGTGCGGTGATATCGGTGTCCCGGATGATCGAGTTCACGTTGAGGATGCGGTAGTCGCTGCCCGACTGATGGTTGTTCGCGTACCGGCGATTGTTGTAGCCGTCGTAGCCGAACGTCATCGTGTGCGAACCGACGCCGCGCGACGAGAGGAAGTAGGTGCCTTTCAGGAACAGATCCTGGCCGTCCCGTTCTTCCGCGCCGCACACCCCACAGAACGTTGGCGACCAGAAACGGCGGCCTTCCCGGTCGACCAGGAGAGTGCCGTTGACGAGGTCGGTGGCACGGGCGCCGACGTCCTCGAGCGTTTCGTTGCGAACGGAAAACCTCGCCTCCACGAAGAAGGCGGGCGACATCACACCGCTGTACTCGACCGTGAACAGGTTCATCGGCCGCTTCGCCGTAAAGAGACTCGCGAGGTCCATCGCGGTTGCCGGATTCTGCGACTGGTTGACCTGCTCGTCGAAGCTTCTGATAAACGATCCCTGCACGCGGTGATTGACGATGGCAGAATATGTCGCCTTCCCCTCGTAGCGGCTCTGCCTCGATTCGAAGGTGTAGGGCAGGTTGGTCCCGACCAGGGCGCGTCCACTCTCTTGCCGTTGGTTCCGGCCGGCAGCGAAGAACCACAGACGATCTCTCAGCACCGCGCCGCCGAGTGTGTACTCGTATGTGGGCACCGTCACGTCGACGCGCGTGTCCTTGTGCGCCGGGTCTGCCTCGATGGTGATGTCCTCGAACGGCGTGAGGGTGCGCCACTTGTCGTTGACGAGCGTGTTGCGGAGCGAGCCGCTGAAGCTGTTGCCGCCCGACTTGGTGATGACGTTGACGACGCCGCCGCTGAAGCGGCCGTACTCGGCGGAGATTCCGGCGGTGGCGATGGTCGTCTGCTGAATGGCGTCTTCGATGTACAGGTCGTACGCCTGGCCGCGGACGTTGTCGGTCACCGCGACACCGTTCACCATGAACAGGTTCTCGAACGACATCGAGCCGCCGATCGAGTAGCCGCCGCCCGGGCCGGTCGGGTGCACCGATGGCGCCAGCAGGAGCGACGCGTTGATGTCGCGGTTTGTCGGCAGCGCTGCGATCAGATCCTGCCTGAAGTCGGTGGCGACAAGGGCGGTTCTCGTCAGGACTTGGGCCGAGCTCGCCGCGACCAGCACGTCCTGCTGAATCGCCGCCGGACCGAGGATCGCATCGACGGGGAGCACCTGGGTGGGCGCGAGGCTCGTCGTCTTGACGACCTTGGCAAACCCGGTCAGGTCGAACGTGATGGTATAGGTGCCCGGCGGGAGCAGCGGCACGACGTAGTCGCCGGTCTCGGAACTGACGGTGCTGCGCGTCCCCTGGAGGCTCGCCGAGGTGACGGTGACGGTGACGCCGGGGACGGCCAGTTCCTGGGTGTCGGCGATCCGGCCCGTGATCGTGCCGGTGGTGCTCTGTGCGTGCGTCGCGATGACTGATGACCAGAGTGCCCCGGTGACCAGCAGACAGGTCTTCACAAGTCGCATAGGGTTTTTCTGCCGCCTCTATAATTCTCGTGACTCTATCAGGCCGCTCGAGCGTGTATGAGGCCGAAAAAACGGCGGGGCCATAGTGGCCCCGCCGTAGGTATCGGCTGCAAGGCGGCGATTGATTAGAAGCGGACGCCGAACGTGACCCGGCCCTGCCGCGGAGTGGTGTAGGCCAGCCGATTCAACGGTTTACCGAAGTTCGGCCCATAGTCCCAGTGCGTCCCCTGAACCGGCGTGGTGGTGAACGGGTTGAACGGCTCATACAGCGCGCGATGACTGACGTTGGTGCGAACGGTCTGGTCGATCGCCGTCTGCGTGACGCCACCGCCGTTCCTGAAGATCGTGTCGCCGCAGCCGCACAACTGGAACTGATTGAACAGGTTGATGATCTGCGCCTGGATGAACAGATTGAGTCGGTGGTTGCCGACCCTCACGCCGTGCGTGTAACTGGCGGCGAAATCGGTCCGCAGCTGATGCTCGGTTCGGAACGCGTCCCGCTGACCGCCGACGCAGTTCGCCTCGATGTCGGGCGCGCGCGAACAGTCGACCGGAAAAAAGTAGTTGAGGATCGAGCCGTTCGGCGGGTTCACGTAGCCGGGGTTGCTGACGAACGGTCCCGAATCGACCCCGTTCGCACTCGTATTGTTCAGGTTGTTGGCGCCGTACGGCACACCCGATGCGAGGGTTTGAAGCAAACTGATCGTCAGCCCGCTCACCTTCGGCACGCCGTAGTTGATCCACAACCGGGCGCGATGCCGCTGGTCGATCTGAAGGTCGCCCTCCGGATAGTTCCACGATTCCTGGCGGTACTCCGGATACTGGAGGATCTCGCCCGGCCCCGGTCCACCGCTGACGCTCTCGCCGTTGAAATTGCCCGAGGCGTGCGAGAGCGTGTAGGTCCCGCCGATGTCGGTGCCCGCGGCAAACCGCAGCGTTCCCTGGGTCGTCAGCCCGGAGTAGCGGCGCCTCAACTCGTTGGAGTTGGACACGAGGCGCAGGTCGTACTGCTGGCCGAACGCATCCGAGACCCGGCCGGTTGACGTGTCGGTGACGAACGAATACAGGTCGCGGTAGTTCCGGTAGACGAAGTCTGCCCGCACCGCCGCCCGGTTGCCGAACTGACGGTTGACCCCGGTGGCGTATTCGAACACGCTGGGCGACTTCAAACCGTCGGCGATCCGCGTCTGCACGCCCGGGATGTTCGGGCTCTCGCGCAGCGGCAGCCTCGTCGCGCCGTTCGCGGTGTACCAGTCCAGAATCTGGCGAACCGCCTGCGCGGTGGGGGTGAGGGTGGCGGCATTCGGGTTCGGGTTGATGTCGGGCCCGAGATAGGTGTAGCGCAGCGTCTGGGGGTTGCCCGCAGCCGAGGCCGAGTCGGCCACGCTGTTGGAGATCGCCGCCACGTACTTGGCGAAGCTGGCGGTCACCGACCACTGCTGGTCGCCGAATGGATCGAGCACCACGCCGAACCGCGGGCTGATCGTGCCGTCCCTGGTGACGACATTGCCCTCCTGATCCTCGCCGTGATTCTTGTCCCAACGGACGCCGAGGTTCGCCGTCAGACGCGCGTTGATGCGCCACGCGTCGTTCGCGAACAGCGAGTAGGTGCGGAAGTTGGAGCCACGGCTGGGAATCGGGATCGGATTGAACTGGATGAAGGTGGTGGTGTCGCCGAGCGACTGGGGATAGATGACGGTGGCGTCGCCGGTGCCGCGCAGGATCGTGCCGGTGTTGTAGATGCGATAGTCGCTGCCCGACTGGTGGTTGTTGGCGAGGCGGAAATCGTTGAAGCTGTCGGCCCCGAAGGTGATGTTGTGCGACCCGGCGTCGCTGGTCGAGAGAAAGTATGAGGCCTTGCCGTAGAGATCCTGGTTGTCGCGCTGCTCGTCCTCGCAGACGCCACAGAATGTCGGCGACCAGAAGCGCAGACCGCGCGAGTTGTCGATCATCAGCGTGCCGTCGATCGGATCGGTGGTGGTGGCGCCGGTCCCGACGAAGGTGTAGTGACGCCGGGAGAACAGCCCCTCGACGAACAGGTTCGGCCGGAGCACACCGCCGTAGCTGACGCTGACCAGATCCTGGGGCAGCTCGCGGTCGTAGAGGCTGTTGGTGTCCATCGAGGTGTTCCGGTTGAAGGTGCCGTTGACCTCGCGGTCGCTGATCTTGATGTAGTTGCCCTGGATCCGGTGGCTCGAGCTCGCGGAATACGTGGCCTTCACCTCATACCTGCGCGTCGGCCGCTCGTATCCGTAGGCGACGTTGGTCCCCGCCAGCTGGCGGCCCTCGGACTGTGTCTGGATCCGCCCGGCGGTGAAGAACCACAGCCGATCCTTGAGGATCGGGCCGCCCAGGGTGTACTCGTGCGTCGGCACAACCTTGCTGACGCGAGTGTCGGTAGACAGCGGATCCGCGGCGATGCTGTCGTCCTCGAAGGGTGTCAGCGTCCGCCACTTGTCGTTGTACAGCGTCTCACGGAAGGAGCCGGTGAACAGGTTCCCGCCCGACTTGGTCACCACATTCACCACCCCGCCGCTGAATCGCCCATATTCGGCCGACACACCCGCAGTCGCGATGGTGGTCTCCTGAATAGCGTCCTCGATGTACAGGTCATTTGCCTGTCCGCGCAGGTTCTCGTTCACGGTGACGCCGTTGACCAGGAAAAGATTCTCGAACGACACCGACCCGGCAATCGAGTAGTAGCCGCTGGGGCCGGTTGGATGAACCGCGGGCGCCAGCAGCAGATAGGCGTTGATGTCACGGTTGGTCGGCAGCGTCGACACCAGGTCCTGCGTGAAGTTGGTCGCCACCTGCGCCGTCTGCGTGAGCACGTCGGCGGCGCGCCCAACGACCTGAATTTCCTCGGTCACCGCCGCGGGGCCCATCGTGATCTCAACCGGCAGATCCTGCGTCGGCGCGACGCTCACCGTCCTCTGCTGCCGCTGGAAACCGCTCAACTCGAACGAGATGTCGTAGGTTCCAGAGGGCAGCGAGGTGACGATGTAGTCGCCATTCTCGGAAGTGACGACGTTGCGGGTGCCCTGCAGGCTGGCGGATGTCACGGTGACCGTGACACCTGGAAGCGGCAGATTCTGAGCATCCACGACGTGTCCGCGAATGGTGCCGGTCGTGCTCTGGGCGCGGCTCGACCCGACGGCGGCGCACACGGCCAGGGCGGTCAGGGTTCCGACTCTGAAACATCGCATCTGACCTACCTCCGTTGAAATCATCCAGCCGACAGTATGCCGCACGAACTCCCTGATCGGTCCCGCTGAGGCGGGCGATCGTCCCAACGAATTTCGGGTTCGAGAATTCGATTACCACACCCACGTTCAGCGATCACCCCGTCGCCTCGCGTCTTGACTCCACAGAGCTTCCGATCGCATTCCTCGCAGACGTCCCGCTCACGGGCACCATATCGGGGGCCTGATAATTCGACGAGTCTCCTGTCTCTGCTGAGTCGGTTCGACTAGGAGAAAGCCATCCCTGCCCGACGAGGGGGAAGATCGTTCAGCGCCTGCCACGTGAGGCGATCGAGGTGGTCGATGACCAGGTCGGCCTGCGTCAGCTCCTCGGCGACGTAGCTGTGGGTGACGGCGACGGTGTGCAGTCCCGCGGCCCGAGCCGACTCGAGACCCCAACGCGAGTCCTCAACCGCCACGCATTCGGCGGCATACAGCGGTTGAGCGGCTTCGGCGGCGAGCTTCGACACCGCGAGCAAGTAGGGGTCCGGGGCAGGCTTGCTCATCGGGGTGTCTTCCGCGGCGACGACGAACCGGAACAGCGGCATCAGCCCCTCGTGCTCGAGGACGCGCAGGATCTCGGGGCGGCGCGCTCCCGACGCGATCGCGATCGGGCAAGCGGCCGCCATCCGGTGAATGGCGTCCCGGGCGCCGGCAAACAGCACCGACGCGCCCTGCTCGAGATGCTCGAGCACGATGGCCTTCCGGGCGACGAGCTCACTGACGTCGGTCTCGTTCATCGGCACGCGCTGATCGTTCGCCACGGCCCGGAACGCACCGGAGTCGTCGTATCCGAGGTACCTGTCGTAGTAGTCCCGCTCGGTGAGTGTGAGGCCGCGGGCGGCCAGGACTTCGCGGAAAGCGCGGAAGTGCAGCGGCTCGCTGTTCGCGATCACCCCGTCGAAGTCGAAGACGACCGCCCGAATCACCGTTGCTTGAACTTTTCGCCGGCGTGAATCGGGGTCTTCAACCGGTTCTCCGGAGGCGGATACGGGCACTCGTAAGATGCGTTGTAGACGCAGTACGGGTGATACGCCACGTTGAAGTCGAGCGCGTAGATGCCGCTGCCGGTGCGATCGAGATCGAGGTACCGGCCGGCGGCGTAGGTTTCGGTTCCGCTGGTCAGGTCGCTGAACGGCAGGAACAGGCGATTCATGTCGGCGGTTCCCGCCTCGATGAACGCCGTCAGCCTCATCGGCTCCCCCTTCAGCGTGAACTCGAGCGTGCCAACGCGACGCATCTCTCGCTGCTGGCCGGTGGAGGTGGGCATCAAGAGCTTCGATTCATCGGTGATTGGCTTGAGCCCGGCAAGCACGTTGTACTCGGGATCGATCGGGAAGTAGGCGAGCGGGAGGAACTCCGCTTTCTTGGTGTCGGGAACCGGGTCATCCGAGCGCTGGAAGTCGGCGTCCTTGGCCGCCCGCGCCGCCGCAATCCGCGCGACGTAGTCCTGGGGGTCGTCTGGCGGTCGATTGCTGCAGGAGGCGGTCCCAAGAAACAAGGACGCCGCGAAAAGAGCAACAAAAAAGGACCGGCTGGTCACGATCTCTATTTTACCGCCAGCCGCTTTCCCTTGCCGCTCCGGGGCCACCCGCCTCCCGCGCCTTGCGCGCCTGCGATATTCCCATCCTGCGAGTCTGCAATCCTGCAATCTGCAATGCCAAAGTCAGAAGATGTAGCCGCCGCGCGCCACCGCCGCGTCGGCGAGGCGCCGGCGCAACAGGGCGGTGTTCACCGGCATCTGCTTGAACAGGCGCCGCAGCGCCGCCACCGCCGTGCGCAGCGCGTCGCCGTCCAGCATGACGGGGAGCGCCTGCCGGGCCGCGGTATCGATACGCTGGGCGGCGTCGTTCACGAAGACGCGCGCCGCGTCCCCCTGCAGCGAACCGTTCGCGCCGGCAACGTTCGCCTGGGCGCGCAGCAGCGCGCTCTCGGCGCTGTAGGTGTCGATCAGCATGTCGGCGAGGTGCATCAACACTTCCTGCTGGTCGGCGATCTTCTCGCGATAGGTCTGCATGGCGAGCCCGAGCACCATCAGGGTCGCCTTCTTGAACGACCGGACGGCCCGTTCCTCGTCTGCCAGCAGCGAGCCATCGTCGACCGCGACGGCAGGCGGGCCGAGCAGTTCGCCCTGAAGCGCCTGTGCAGCGGCGATGATCGCGACCTCGCCCTTTGCCGCTCGTCGCGCGAGCATGCCTGGTATGAGCAGGCGGTTGATCTCGTTGGTGCCTTCGAAGATTCGATTCACCCGCGAGTCGCGATAGTGCCGCTCCGCAGGGTAGTCGCGAACGTAGCCGTTCCCGCCATGAACCTGAATGTTCTCGTCGAGCACGTAGTTCATCGTCTCGCTGCCGGCCACCTTGGCGATCGAGGCCTCGATCGCATACTCCTCCAGCACCGCGAGGGCAACCGACTGATCTGCCGGATCGTGGGGCGTGGCGGCGATTCGCGCGTCGATCATGCCGGCGGTTCGAAAGTTCAGGCTCTCGATCGCATACGCGCGGACGATCATCTCACCCAGCTTGTGCTTGATCGCGCCGAACGAGGCGATGGGCTGGCCAAACTGCTTGCGCTGCCCGGCGTAGGTCGCGGCCTCGCCGATCGCTCCCTGCGCGCCGCCGCCGCACATCGCGCCGAGCTTGAACCGGGCGAAATTCAGCACGTTGAAGGCGATCTTGTGGCCCTTCCCGATCTCGCCGATCAGGTTGCCGGCGGGGACGTGAACATCCTGCAGCACGATCGGCGTCGTTGACGAGCCGTGCAGGCCCAT
>WHSN01000097.1 GCA_009380045.1 Luteitalea sp. | reverse complement strand
GGTACGGCACGGTGCGCGACGCCCTCGGGTTCACTTCAAGGACGTAGACCACGTTGTCCTTGATCGCGTACTGGACGTTCATCAAGCCGACCACCTTGAGCGCCCGCGCCATGCGGCGGGTATGGTCGCGGATGGTCTGCTGGTGGCGCTCCGGACAGAGAAACGGCGGCACGACGCACGAGCTGTCACCCGAGTGAATCCCCGCCTCCTCGATGTGCTCCATGATGCCGCCGATCACCACCGCGCCGGTCGCGTCCGCGACCGCATCGACGTCGAACTCGAACGCGTCCTCGAGAAACTTGTCGATCAGCACCGGGTGCTCGGGCGAGGCATCGACGGCCTGCGTCATGTAGCGGTCGAGCGTGGCGACGTCATACACGATCGCCATGCCGCGGCCACCAAGCACGTACGACGGCCGGACCACCACCGGAAAACCGATCGACGCCGCCGCCGCGCGCGCCTCCTCGCGTGAGGTCGCGATGCCGCTGGCCGGCTGCGTGATGTCCATCGCCCGAAGCAACGCCGCGAAGCGCTCCCGATCCTCCGCCAGGTCGATCGAGTCGGGCGACGTGCCGAGAATCCGCACGCCGGCCTGCTGAAGGGCCAGCGCCAGCTTCAGCGGTGTCTGGCCGCCGAACTGGACCAGGCACGACACCGGTCCACCGCCAGCGCGCTCGGTGTCGATCACCGCCATCACGTCCTCGAACGTCAGCGGCTGGAAGTACAACCGGTCGGCGGTGTCGTAGTCGGTCGACACCGTCTCCGGGTTGCAGTTGATCATCACCGTTTCCAGCCCCTCTTCGCGGAGCGCGAACGCGGCGTGGCAACAGCAGTAGTCGAACTCGATTCCCTGCCCGATGCGGTTCGGTCCGCTGCCGAGGATCACCACTTTTTCGCGGCTCGACGGATTCGATTCGCAGGTCGGCTCGTACGAGCTGTACAAGTACGGTGTGAACGACTCGAACTCGGCGGCGCAGGTGTCGACCCGTTTGTAGACCGGCTTCAAGCCGAGCGCCTCGCGCCGCCCGCGCACCGACGCCGCCGAGGCGCCGGTCGCCAGGGCGAGATCCGCGTCGGCGAAGCCGGCCCGCTTCAACCGGCGAAACGACGCCGCATCCAGACCGTCGAGCCCCCTGACGGCGGCATCGTGCCGCAGGTCGCGCAGTTCGGCGAACTGGCGCACGAACCATCGATCGATCTTCGTGATCTCGTGGATCTGATCCACCGTCCAGCCGCGGTCGAGCGCGCGGAACAGGTCCCACAGCCGCCGGTCGGTCGGGACCGCCAGCCGCTTCCGCAGCGCCGCATCGTCCTCGTCGTCGAGAGCGGAGGGCGCGAACAGCATGCCGCTGTTGCCGAGCTCGAGCGACCGGACGGCTTTGACGAACGCTTCCTTGAACGTGCGGCCGATTGCCATCGCTTCGCCGACCGACTTCATCTGCGTCGTGAGCGTGCGATCGGCCTGGGGAAACTTCTCGAAGTTCCACCGTGGAATCTTGACCACGACGTAGTCGATGGTGGGCTCGAAGGAGGCCGGTGTGCTGCGGGTGATGTCGTTCGGAATCTCGTCGAGGTGATAGCCGAGCGCGAGCTTCGCGGCGATCTTCGCGATCGGAAAACCGGTCGCCTTCGACGCCAGCGCCGACGACCGGGAGACCCGCGGATTCATCTCGATGACAATCATCCGGCCGGTCGCCGGGTTGACCGCGAACTGGATGTTCGATCCGCCGGTCTCGACGCCGACCTTGCGGATGATCAGCCGCGCGGCGTCGCGCATCCGCTGGTATTCCTTGTCGCTGAGGGTCAGGATCGGCGCCACCGTGATGCTGTCGCCGGTGTGCACGCCCATCGGGTCGATGTTCTCGATCGAGCAGATGACGACGAAATTGTCCGCCGCGTCGCGCATCACCTCGAGCTCGAACTCCTTCCACCCGATCACCGACTCCTCGATCAGCACCTCGTGGACCGGGCTCAGCTCCAGACCGCGCTCCGCCAGGTCGCGAAGCTCGTCGACGTTGTAGGCGATGCCGCCGCCAACGCCACCGAGGGTGAACGACGGCCGGATCACCAGCGGAAACCCGAGCGCGTCGGCGAGCGCCAGCGCCTCCTGGAGCGTGCGGGCGAGCCCGCTCTCCGGCACGTCCAGCCCGATCGACCGCATCGCGTCCTTGAACAGCAGCCGGTCCTCCGCCACCTTGATGGCGTCGATCGACGCGCCGATCAGCTCGACGTTGTACTTCTCGAGCACGCCGGCCGCCGCCAGTTCGACCGAGAGGTTCAGCGCCGTCTGGCCGCCGACCGTCGGCAGGATCGCGTCGGGCCGCTCCTTCGCGATGATCGCCTCGAGGAACTCCACCGTCAGCGGCTCGATGTAGGTGCGGTCGGCCAGCTCGGGATCGGTCATGATCGTCGCCGGGTTGCTGTTGACCAGCACGACCTCGAGCCCCTCGGCGCGCAGCGCCTTGCACGCCTGCGATCCCGAGTAGTCGAACTCGCATCCCTGGCCGATGACGATCGGCCCCGACCCGATCACCAGCACACGCCTCAAGTCGGTCCGTCGCGGCATTCAGCGGCTCTCAATCAGGTCGATGAAGTCGAGGAACAGGTAGTCGGCGTCGTGCGGCCCCGGCGACGCTTCGGGGTGATACTGCACCGAGAAGACCGGACGGCTCTGGTGCCGCAGGCCCTCGACCGTGCCGTCGTACAGGTTCTTGTGCGTCACCTCGACCTCGCCCGGCAGCGATTCGGGGGCGACGGCGAACCCATGATTCTGCGACGTGATCTCGATCTTGCCGGTCCGCAGGTGTTTCACCGGATGGTTCGCGCCGCGGTGCCCGAACTTCAACTTGAAGGTTGTGCCGCCCATCGCCAGGCCGAGAAGCTGGTGCCCGAGGCAGATCCCGAAGACCGGCACGTCCGACGAGACGAGCGTCCGCGCGTTCTCAATCGCGTACGAGAGCGGCGCCGGGTCGCCGGGCCCGTTGCTCAGGAAGACGCCATCAGGGTTGGTCGCCAGCAGTTCTGCCGCCGGCGTGCTCGCCGGATACACCCGCACGTCGCAGCCGTGCGCGCTCAGGCGCCGCATGATGTTCCATTTCATCCCGAAGTCGTAGGCGGCGATCTTCAGCCGCCGCGTCGAGCGGCGGTCGGCGCCGATGCCGAACTCTCCAGGATCCTCTTCCGGCCAGTCGAAGGCGGTCTCGGAGGTCACCCCTTTGACCAGGTCGGACCCTTCCATCTTCGGGCTGGCCCGAGCCCGGTCGACGAGCGCCTGCAGATCGAGGGCATCGCCGGTGGCGACCACTCCGCGCATCACTCCGGAGGAGCGCAGGAGACGCGTCAGCGCGCGGGTGTCGATGTCCGAGATCGCCACGATGTGGTTCGCGACCAGGTAGTCGCGCAGCGTGCCCGCCGCGCGCCAGTTGCTCGCCACGGGCGATTGGTCGCGGATGATGAACCCTGCGACCTGCGGCCGGCGCGATTCCACGTCCTGCGGCGAGACGCCGTAGTTGCCGATCTCGGCGCAGGTCATCGTGACGATCTGCCCCGAATAGGAGGGATCGGTCAGCACCTCCTGGTATCCGGTCATGCTGGTGTTGAACACCACCTCGCCGTGGGTCTCGCCCTCCGCTCCGGTCGCCAGGCCGCGGAACACCGTTCCGTCTTCAAGTGCGAGCACTGCTTCCATCTTCGATTGACTCATCTCTCGAGCGAGGCCGACACCCGGAGGCGCTGGCCCCGCGCCACGCGGACCGACGAGGACCACCGTCGGTAGCCGTCGCGCTCCAGGCCCACTGCGTGCGCGCCGACGTCAACGCCGTCCATCTGCATCGGCGTCGTGCCCACCAGCTTGCCGTCGACGAACACGCTCGCGCCCGAAGGACGCGATTCGAAGAACAACACTCCGCTCGGACGCGCGACGGTCGCCGGGGTCGAAGGAACCGGGGCGGACGCCGTCGCCGACGGCCGTGCACGGGACAGGGCAACCGTCACCGACTGCGCCGGCCGCGCGGCGGTAATGGACACGCGCCGTTCCGCGGTCAGATATCCGTCGCGCACGATGCGGACCGCGACCGATCCGGTCGCCAGGTCCCGGATCGTCGCCGGCGTCACGCCGACGTCCCTGCCGTCCACGAATACCCGAGCGCCGGCCGGCGTCGACCGCACAATCAGCCGGCCCGGTTCGACCGCGGGAGGCAGCGCACGTTCCAGCTTCGCGGCCGCTTCAGCGCGGGGGGCAGCCACGGATGGAGCGGCCGGTTCCACGGGTGGAGCCGCTCGCGGAGCGGGCGGCGCCGGATCCGCGCCCGCGATGATGTCCGGCGTGGGCGCCGGCGGTGCCGCAGCCGCGGGTGGGTTGTTCGTGGCACTCGAGGCCACCTGCGCGTCGTTCTGCACGCTCTGCACGAATGCGGGACGATCGCGATTGAGGAGCAGGAACGTCGCCGCGGCGCCCACGGCCAGGCCAACGAACAATGCCAGCACGAGCGGCCACACCGCCGAACGCGATCGCTCGGCCGCGTACTCGGAAAATCGAACCGCCGGCGACGGGTAGCCCGGCGCCTTCGCCGGTTCCGGATCACCGACCGAGGATGACCCGCCAGGCGCAAGATTGGGCTGCGCTTCGTCTTCCTCGTGCCGCGCGTTCCCTCGGGCGCGGAAGTCCAACTCCTCCGCCGGATGCCCGCTTCGCGGCGCCTCCCCGCCGCCGGATGGCTCTGGCTCATCGAGAAACAGCCAGAGTCCCCCCGACCCGGGCGAGCTCGCATCGTCGGTCAGCGGGAAATCGTGTGCCGCGAGCCCCCGATCGGCAGTAACCCCAGCAGCGCCGGCGTCGAAGAAACAGCCGCTCAACGCATCAGCAAACTCGAGCGCCGTCTCGAACCTGTCTTCAGGGTCTTCGGCCAGCGCGCGCGCGAAGACAGACCCGAGGAGCGCCAGGTCACCGCCTTCCACCGGCCCGAGCGCCTCGACTGCCCTGGCGCCGGTGTCGGTAATCTGGCGCCCGCTCAGCAGCTCGAACACCACGGCCGCCAGGCTGAAGACATCGGCGCGGCGATCCCAGGCGTACCCTGCGGCTCGTTCCGGCGCGGTGAACGGAACACGGAGGGGCCCCGGCGCCCCGATGGCATCGAGCGCCTGGGCGATGCCGAGGCCGGTCAGCCGCGTGTCGTCCGGCGAGACGAGAACATCCCCCGGGTGCAACGCGCCATGGACGATGCCCGCCTCCGCTGCGAAATCGAGCGCGGCGGCCATCTGGGTGGCGATGCGCTGGGCATCGAGAGCTGTCACTGGAGCGCCGTCACGCCATGCCAGGTGGAGCGGATCCGCGCCAACGAAATCCTGTGCGAGGTATGCAGACGCGCCGCTGATGCCGGTTCCGAGAGGGGCGGCGATGGCGGGGTGCGTAAGATCGGCGGCAATCAGCTTTTCGAGCTCCGCCAGAAACCGAAACAGCCGCTCGCCAGGCACATCGAGGCAGAACACCTTGACCGCCACCAGGCGGTCGAGCTCGGGTTGATAGGCGCGATACACCGGGCCGAGAGCTCCGGCGCCAATCTGATGGAGAACGCGGAACGGTCCGAAGGCGTCAGGGGGCGCTGTGTCGACAGCGTCGATGGGCAGTGTGGCTACTCCTCCGAGGGGAAACGCGATGTGATCGTAACATTGAAGCGCCACGCGTTCAATCGGTTAGCCCGAACATTCATGGCTGCACCTTGCACCGCGCACCCGTTCTTTGAGACAGTAGGTGGCCGGTGTCATCGAACTCAACTGATTCGCTGATTGCAGTCGATGTCCGTCGCTTTCCCTGGATCCGCCGACTTGCGGCCGATTACGCATACGATTTCCGCGCCGTCGCGCCATTCTTCTCAGGGGACCCGACCGATCGTCACGCCTGGGCCGACGCCATTCGCCGGTCGCAGGCGCATGCCCGCCGGCGGGAAGACGTCGCGGCGGTCATCGCGGCGCAGCAGGGCCGCCGCGCCGCGCCCGCACCGGCCGTCGCGGCTGGCCGCCGGCTCGCCAACCCGAACACGGTCGCCGTGGTCACCGGTCAGCAGGCGGGTCTCTTCGGTGGCCCGCTCTTCACCCTGCTCAAAGCCCTGACGGCGCTGAAGCTCGCCGAGCAGGTTTCGCGTGAGCACCAGGTCCCGGCCGTCGCCATCTTCTGGATCGATGCCGAGGACCACGACTGGGACGAAGTGCGGTCATGTACGGTGTTCGACGAGGCGCTGACGCCGCGAGACATCGCGCTCCCGCCGCGCACCGGGTCCGACCCTGCCCCGGTTTCCACGGTCGTCCTCGACGACTCCATCCTGTCCGCCCTTGACGATCTGGAACGGACCCTGCCTCCGACCGAGTTCCGCGCCTCGATGTTGGCCGATCTGCGCCGCGCCTACGCGCCTGGCATCGGCATGTCGGACGGATTCGCACGATGGATCGAGCAGGTGCTGGGCGATCGCGGACTGATCGTCTACGACTCGTCGGACCCGGCAACCAAACCGATGGTGAGCACGGTGTTCATGCGGGAGCTGTCGATGCCCGGGGAAACGGCGAAGCTAGCGGCCGCCGCCGGATCCGACCTCGTCGCCCATGGCTATCATTCACAGGTCCACTCGAACGACGATGGGCTCGCACTGTTCCATCTCACGGGCGGCCGCCGCGCAATCCGGCATCAGAACGGCCGAATGGTCATCGGTGACGATCCGCATGCGGCGGAGGAGCTCGTGGCGCAGGCCGGGGCCAACCCGGCGTTGTTCAGCCCGAACGTCCTGCTGCGGCCAATCGTGCAGGACACGCTGTTCCCCACCATCTGTTATGTCGCAGGCCCCAACGAGCTCGCCTACCTGGGGCAACTCCGTCAGGTCTACGCGCATTTCGGCGTGCCGATGCCGATCATGTACCCGCGCACGTCGGCGACACTGCTCGATTCGGCCGCGGTCCGCTTCCTGACCAGATATGACCTTCCGCTCGAGGCGCTGCAGCCGCAGGACGAGTCCGCCCTCAACCAACTCCTCCAGACCCAGATCCCACCGGTGGTCGAAGAGTCGTTCGACGCCGCCACGCGCACGATCGACGAGGTGATGACGCGGCTGGTGGAGGCTCTGCCGGCGCTCGATCCGACGCTCGAGGGCGCCGCGAAGTCGACGCTCGGCCGGATGCAGCACGACCTCCATACACTGCACAACAAGCTCATCCAAGCCGCGAAGCGGCGGGACGAAACCCTGCGCCGCCAGTACATCCGAACGCGCGCGCGCGCATTCCCGAACGGTCACGCACAGGAACGCACGATCGGCTTCGTTTCGTTCCTGAATCAGTACGGCCCGGCGCTGGTCGAGCGGTTGGACGCCGACCTGCCGCTCGACCTGGGACGCCACTGGGTGGTGGCCATCTGATCACGCATTGCAGGATGGCAGGATGCGGGTGATTGCAGGATGGCGGGTGATTGCAGGATGGCGGGTCATCGTGCAGTGCAGGATGGCAGAGGGTAGGGATGGCAGAAGGTAGGGATTGGGGATCGCAGGAAGGGGCACTGTAGGCTTGCAGAAAGGGAAGACGCGGGGGGCGGGATCAAAGAAAGCCGGGCGTTCGCCCTTAAAATCGTTCCCTTATGCCATCCTGCAATTCAAGAATCGGCGCGTCATTCTCAAGCTCTCGCGGCGGCGGTCGGTGCGGATCTTTGCCGCCGTGCTCGCGCCGCCAATCATCTTCCTCCTGTCGTTCGCGGTCTACTCGTATGCCGCGACCTCCCGGCTGATGGATGCGCAGCTGCACGGCGAGCGTCAGCGCGTGCTGCCTCGCATCCTGGCCCGTCCACTCGAGTTGCGCCGCGGCCAGTCGCTCAGCGATCGGCAGTTGATTGACCGGCTGAACGATCTCGGCTACGCGGAACGGGCCACCGCCGAGAAGCCTGGCGAGTTCGCTGTTGGCCCGGCATCGGTCGAGATCCTCCCGCGTTCCGCGGAGCTCAAAGGCAAGATCGTCCGCGTGCGGTTCCCGAAGCCGGCCGCCGTCAGGCGCGCCTCGAGCCGTCCCGCACCGAGGCCGCCCGATCGGGTCGAGCGGCTGGAGCTGGGCAGCCAGGCCCGGGAGCGACTGACGCTCGACGCGCCGGTCCTCAGCTCCATCATCGTCGAGCGCGAGAAGCGCCGGCCGGTCGCGCTGTCGGCCATTCCTGACGTCGTCGTGCAGGCGGTGCTGTCGATAGAAGACCGACGCTTCTACGAGCACCCGGGGGTCGATCCGATCGGGATCGCCGGCGCGACGTTCGCGTACGTCTCGGGACGGCGAAGCTACCTTGCCGGCGGCAGCACGATCACCCAACAGCTCGTGCGCAATGTCTTTCTGCCGAAGTTCGAAGGCATGACGCTCGAAATGGCGCGCGAGCGCTCCTGGCGGCGCAAAGCGCTCGAGGCGTGGGTGTCGCTCGTCCTATCGCGCCGCGCGACCAAGGACGAGATTCTCGAGATGTATCTCAACGCCGTCCCGCTCGGCCAGCGCGGCTCATTCGCCATCGTCGGCGTGTCCGAGGCCGCGCGGCTCTTTTTCGGCAAGGACGTGAGCAACCTCTCGCTTGCCGAAGCGGCGACGGTCGCCGGCGTCATCCAGTCGCCCTCGGCCCTTTCGCCCTTCAACAACCCGGAGCGATGCCAGGACCGCCGGGATGTCGTGCTGCGCGCGATGGCCGACGCCGGGTTCATCACCGCCGAGGCTGCGGCAGCAGCGGTCGAGCAACCGCTGACTGTCGTCCAGCGCGCCCTCGAGTCCGAGGCGCCACACTTTGTCGATTACGTCGGCCGGATGCTCGCCGAGGACTACCCGGGCCTGACGACGAATACGACGCAGCCGGTCGATGTCTACACGACGCTCGATCTGCACCTGCAGCGCCTGGCGCAGGACGCCGTCCGCGGCGGCCTGACCAACGTCGATCGGCTGCTGTCGCGCCGCAAGCGCCGCGGCCAGGCAGAGGCCGCGCTCCTCGCCGTCGACCCGCGCACCGGGGAGATCCTGGCGATGGTCGGCGGGCGTTCGTACAACCAATCGCAATACAACCGCGCGCTGGTCGCCCGCCGCCAGCCTGGGTCGGTGTTCAAACCGTTTGTCTACCTGACCGCGTTCGAAGAAGCGGCAGACAACGGCCAGACCGGGGTTTCTCCAGCTTCGATCGTGGACGACTCTCCCGCGACATGGGAGCTCGACGACCAGATCTGGACACCAGAGAACTACCAGCAGGAGTACGACGGCCCGATTACCTTTCGGCGCGCGCTGGCGCACTCCCGCAACGTCGCCACGATCCGGGTGGCCGAGGCGGCGGGATACGACAAGGTCGCCGCGCTCTGGAAGCGGCTCGGGGTCGGCGCTCCGCCCAAGCCGTACCCGTCGATTGCGCTTGGCGTGTTCGAAGCCACGCCGTACGAGGTCGCGCTCGCGTACACCATCTTCCCGAACATGGGCATCGAACGGCCCCTCTCTCCGATCATGAGAATCGAACGCGGGACGGCCGACGTCACCAGGAAGCCCAGGAGCCGGCCGAAGACGGTCGCCCGGCCGGAAACCACCTTCCTGGTCACCAACCTGCTGCGCGGCGTCATGAACGAAGGCACTGCCGCCGGTGCCAGAGCCGCCGGGTTCAAGCTCGACGCCGGCGGCAAGACCGGCACGACCAACGACCTGCGAGACGCCTGGTTTGTCGGCTTCACGCCCGAACTGCTCACGGTCGTCTGGGTCGGATTTGACGACAATCAGCCCCTTGGCCTCTCCGGGTCCCAGGCGGCGCTGCCAATCTGGACGCAGTTCATGACGCGAGCCCTCGCGGGCCGGACCAGCGTGCCGTTCGTCACTCCGGAAGGCATCAGCTTCGCCGAGATCGATGCCGCGACCGGCAAGCTTGCCGCCCCGTTCTGCCCGGAGGTGGTGACGGAGGCTTTCGTCGCCGGCACCGAACCGGTCGAAGCCTGCGATCTGCACCGGTTCTAACCGCCTCCGGCCCTCTATAATCAGAACGAGATGAACCAGGAGGTCTTTGCCGCCGTTGCCGATGCGCTCGACCGTGCCGAACCGGCGGCGCTCGTCACGATCATTTCCACCACCGGCTCAACTCCCCAGCGTGTGGGCGCGAAGATGCTGGTGTTCGCCGACGGCCGGATGGTCGGCACCATCGGCGGCGGCTGCTACGAAAACGACGCCTTCTGGAAGGCGCGCGAAGCGATCACCAATCGTCGGCCGCAACTGGTGCATTACCAACTGGACGACGACTTCGCGCAGGAGACCGGTCTCATCTGCGGCGGACAAATGAGCGTCTACATCGAGCCGATCGAACCATCGCCTGAGCTGTACGTCGTCGGCGCCGGCCACGTCGGCTTTCACCTCGCGAACCTCGCGCACGAAGTCGGCTTCCGGGTTCACGTCGTCGACGACCGCGAGAAGTTTGCCAACACCGAGCGCTTTCCGCATGCCGCCTCAGTCGTCACCGAGGACATCCCGGCCTGGATCGAGCGCACGGCGCTGCCCGCGCACGCCTACGTCGTCATCGTCACCCGCGGCCACAACAACGACCTCGACGCCTTGCGCGCCCTCGCTCCACGCGACCTGCGATACCTCGGCCTGATCGGCAGCCGCGCGAAAGTGGCGCGCATCTACGATGCGCTCACCAGCGAGGCGATGCCAGCAGCGCTGCTGAAAGAGGTGCACGCGCCGATTGGGCTCGACATCGGCGCCGTCACGCCGCAGGAGATTGCCGTGAGCATCCTCGCTGAGCTCATCGCCGTGAAACACGGAAAGGTGAAGAGCCGCGACGCCGCCGAACTGTCGATGAAATGGCACAACCTCAAGGTGTGATGGATCCCCGAATCGCAGGCCCCGCCCGATCGGCCCCGGCCGATCGGCGATCCCCACAATCGTAGATTGTCGACTTGCCCTCCCTCCTGGTTCGCAACGGTCTCATCGTCACGATGAACGATCGCCTCGACGTCGTCGAGGGGGATGTTTCGGTTCGCAAGGGACGGATCGAGCAGATCGGATCACACGCCGCCGGCGATTACGACCGCACGATCGATGCGCGCGGCGGCTTCGTTCTTCCGGGCCTCATCCAGACCCACATCCATCTCTGTCAGACGCTGTTTCGGGGTTACGCCGACGACCTGCCGCTGATGGACTGGCTTCGGCAGCGGGTGTGGCCGATGGAAGCTGCGCATACGCCGGGCTCGCTCCGGGCCGCAGCCCGGCTCGCGACCACCGAGCTCCTCTCGAGCGGCACCACCACCGTCCTGACGATGGAAACCGTTCACGATACCGACGTCGTGTTCGAGGCAGTCGCCGAGAGCGGCATGCGGGCGACGATCGGCAAGTGCATGATGGACGCGGCTGGCGACGTGCCGGCTCGCCTGCGGGAACCGACCAGCCGATCGATCGAGGAGAGCCTGGCGATTCGGAAACGCTGGCACGGCGCTGCCGAGGGGCGTCTGCAGGCCGCGTTCGCGCCGCGATTCGCGGTGTCCTGCTCGCGAGAGCTGCTCGAGGCCGTCGCCTCGCTCTCCGCCGAACAGCACGCGATTGTTCACACCCATGCATCGGAGTCGCAGGCGGAGCTGGCGATCGTGCGGGAGCTGTCCGGCGGGCTGACCAACGTGCAATATCTGGCGCGCGTGCACCTCGCCTCGCCGCACCTGTGCGCCGCTCACTGCGTGTGGGTGGACGAGAGGGAACAGGCGCTGCTCGCCGACCATGACGTCAAGGTGATGCACTGCCCGGGCTCGAACCTGAAGCTCGGATCGGGCGTGGCGCCGGTGCCCGAGCTCCGGGCGCGCGGCGTCACGGTTTCGCTGGGGGCCGACGGCGCCGCGTGCAACAACCGGCTCGACATGTTCGACGAGATGCGGCTGGCGGCGGTGCTCCAGGCGATGCGGCTCGGGCCAGGCGCCCTCCCCGCCCGTAACGTCCTTTGGATGGCGACCCGCGCCGGCGCGCGCACGCTCGGCCTCGACGATCAGATCGGCTCACTCGAGGTTGGCAAGCGGGCCGACCTCATCGTCGTTGACCGCGACCGTCCGCACCTTGCGCCCGGGCCTGACCCGTACTCGACCCTGGTGTATGCCGCACGAGGGGCGGACGTCCGGACGACCGTCGTCGACGGCGAGGTGCTGGTTCACGAGGGGATGCCGGTCCGGGTGGATCGCTCGGACGTGGTTGCGATGGCGCGGGAGGCGGCCCGGAAATTGGCCGCTCGCGCCGGTGTATAATTTCTTAGCAGTCTCGGACCCTGAGTGCTAATGAAACCTGCCGACCGCTCCAGGAGAATTCTGGCCGCCCTCGTGCGCGAGTACATCGCGTCGGGCGAGCCGGTCCCCTCGTCGCTGCTCGTGATGGCGGGCGGCATCGGGGTGTCGTCGGCGACGGTCCGCAACATCCTGGCGCGGCTCGAAGCAGAGGGCTATGTCCAGCAGCCGCATACCTCAGCCGGCCGCATTCCCACCGATCGCGGCTACCGGTTCTATGTCGACCTGCTGCTCGAGTCGAAACGCTCGCAGCGGACAGCGAGCGCGGTCGAGGCCCGGCTCCGCCGCGACAGCTCGGGTCCTCTCGCCGACGCCGTCTTCTCGCAAGCCTCGCACGTCGTGTCGCACGCGTCGCGCCACGTGGCGTTCGCGCTGCGGCCGGCGCACGGGACCGCGGTGTTCGATCGCGTGGAGTTCGTTCCGCTCACCGCGTCACGCGTGCTGGTGGTGATCGTCGCGCGAGGCGGTCATGTCGTCCAGAAGGTCATCGACGTCGGCGAGCAGCTCGGCGCCGACGACCTCCGCCGCGCCGCCAACTACCTGAACTGCGAGTTCTCCGGCGTGCCGCTCCAACGCGCCCGTGAGGTGGTCCTCGAACGGATGAACGAGGAGCGCACCCTCTACGACGATCTGAAGGCCCGGGCGATGCGGCTGGCCACCTCGACCTTCTCCGATCTGCCGCAGGACCACGTTCTGTACGTCGACGGCGCCGCCTCGCTGCTCGGCGACAATCACGGGTTGACGCTGGCGACCTTGCACGCGCTGCTCGAGATGATCGAAGAGAAACAGCGGCTGGTCCACATCCTGAACGAATACATCGACGGCGCCGGCATGACGGTGGTGATCGGAGCCGAACACCTCGATCCCAGTCTCAAGCCGTTCAGTCTCGTCGCCTCGACGTATGACGATGGAACGGGGACCGGCACGATCGGTGTGATCGGCCCGACCAGGATGCGATACTCACGCGCGATCACGGTGGTCGACGGCGCGGCGCAGGCGATTTCCCGCGTCCTCCGCGATCCCAACTAGGCAAAGACACCATGGCTGATGAAGACACGATGAACCCGGCGACCACCACGCCGGCGGCCACCGACGCGCCCAGCCTGGGCGAAGCCGGGTTGGACGTCGAGGCACTCAAACGCGAGCGTGACGACTACTACGATCGGCTGCTCCGGAAGATCGCGGAGTTCGAGAACTACCGCCGGCGCGTCGAGCGCGAACGCCGTGAGCAGGCCGACCAGGCCGTCGTCGACCTGCTCGAGGACCTGCTCCTGGTCGTGGACGATTTCGATCTCGCGCTGACGGTCGAAGCTGGCGAAGGCGCCGCCGCCTACCGGAAGGGTGTCGAGCTGATTCACGCCAAGCTGCACGACATCCTCCGGAAGAAGGGCGTGCGTCCGATCGAGGCGGTGGGCGCCGACTTCGATCCGAACGTGCACCAGGCGGTGACCCATGAATCGAGCCCCGGGCACCGCGGGAACGAGGTGATCGGAGAGCTGCGTCGCGGTTACACGATTGGCGATCGGTTGCTGCGCGCGGCGATGGTCAAGGTGGCGAAGGCGTGAGCAGGCGGGATTACTACGACGTGCTCGGCGTGGCGCGCACCGCGACCGAGGCGGAGCTGAAAAGCGCCTACCGCAAGCTGGCGATGAAGTGTCATCCGGACCGCAATCCGGGCGACAAGGCGGCGGAAGACCAGTTCAAGGAAGCGGCTGAAGCCTACGGCGTGCTGGCCGATCCCGAGAAGCGTGACCTGTACGATCGGTTTGGACACAAGGCCGTGAGCTCCGCCGCCGGCGGCGGACCCGGCTTCGACCCATCGATGTTCAACGAGTTCGGCGACATCCTCGGGAACATGTTCGGCTTCGGCGACCTGTTCGGCGGCGGGCGTCGGCGCGGCGGGCCGCAACGCGGCGCTGACCTGCGCTACGACCTCGAAATCTCGTTCGAAGAGTCGGCGACCGGCTCCGAGACCTCGGTTCAGATTCCACGTCAGGAGACGTGCGAAACCTGCAGCGGCACCGGGGCGTCGCCCGGCACCACCCCCACACCGTGCTCGATGTGCCAGGGGCAGGGTCAGGTGCGGCGGCAGCAGGGATTCTTCACCATCGCGACCACCTGCCCGCAGTGCCGCGGCGCGGGGAAGACGATCGCCAAGCCGTGCCCGACGTGCCACGGCGCGGGACGGCGGACCAAGGAACGGAAGATCACGGTCAAGATTCCGCCCGGCATCGCCACCGGCCAGCAGCTCCGGCTGCAGAACGAGGGCGAGGGGGGCACGGGGGGCGGCCCCCCCGGTCACCTCTATGTCGTGGTCCACGTGCAGGAGCACGAGTTCTTCCGGCGAGACGGGGTGAACCTGTTCTGCGAGGTGGCGGTCAACTTCACCACCGTCGCGCTCGGCGGCGAAATCCAGGTGCCGACGCTCGACGGCGCCGAGAACGTGAAAGTGCCGGAGGGCACGCAGACCGGCACGACTCTGCGACTGCGCGGCAAGGGGATGCCCGACGTCGGCGGGAAGGGACGGGGCGATCTCTTTGCCACCGTGCAGGTGCAGACGCCGAGGAAGCTGACGAGAGAGCAGCGGCAGTTGCTCGAGCAGCTCGCCAAGGCGCTGCCGAAAGAAAAGTTCGAGCCGCGCCCGCACACCGACGCGCAGGACGAACGCAACCTGTTCGATCGGGTGAAGGACATGTTTGGGTAATCGGACAATCAAATTTCAGGATTTCAGGATTGCTGGGTTTGAGGATTGCTGGGTTTGAAGATCTGGCCGGCGCTCGACCTCGATGACCTGGGCGATTCGGATCTGCTCCTGGTCGCGCTCGACGATTTCCGGGCAACGGCGATCGAAGAACGCGGCGGTGCCGCGGATCCGATCCGCGTATTTTTCGCCGATGCCAGGAGCCGCGACGAAGCGCTCGCGGGGTTGCCGTCACGGTTCCTTGCGCGCCCGGTGGACGTTGCTGACGAGGATTGGGCGCGGCGATCACAGCAGGACCTCGCCCCGGTCACGGTCGGCGGCATCACCATCTTCCCCAGTCTCGAGTCGTTCAATGCGGGTCCAGTCCCGCTGCCCGGGGCGCTCGTCATCCAGCCGTCAATGGGCTTCGGCACAGGTCACCACGCGACGACCCGACTCTGTCTTGCCGCGCTGCAGACGCTCGACCTCGCGGACCGGAGTCTTGTCGATCTCGGCACGGGCTCAGGCGTGCTGGCGCTGGCCGCCCGCCTGCTCGGCGCGCGCGAAGCGCTCGGGATCGACTACGATGCCGACGCGATTCAATCGGCGGAAGAGAACCTGGCGCTCAATCGTCCTCTCGGACGGGTCCGGTTCGAGGTACGCGACCTTCTGGCTGAGGCGCTCCCACGGGCCGATGTCGTCACGGCCAACCTGACCGGTGCGATGCTGACTCGGGCGGCAGGCGCTCTCCTTCGCATGCTGCACGGCGCGGGGACGCTCGTCGTCAGCGGTGTTCAGGCCGACGAGCGCGCCGAGGTGTTCGCGGCCCTCGCGCCGGCGCGTCTCGGCTGGGAGCAG
>WHSN01000242.1 GCA_009380045.1 Luteitalea sp. | reverse complement strand
CGATTTGCTGCCGGCGGCGCAATCATTGTCCGCTGGGTCGGCGCCTGGCGAGGCGGCGCCTGTGTCGGTAACGGCGGCGTCGGCGTGGTCGGACGCTGTTCTTCGATGCGCAGCCGGATCGTCGGCGGAACGAAACGTCCGGGTGTCGGAGCCGGCCTGGCGACCGGCGGCGGCGCCGCGGCGATCGGGACGCTGGCCGGGGGAGCGTCGGTGAGAGGCGTCGGCGACTCTGGCTCGACCGCCGGCTCCGGCGCCTCGAGATGCGGTGTCGGAGCCTCCGCGGCTGCGGCGGGGGCCTCGACGCGCACGTCGGCCGGCGGAATCGCGGGCTCCGGCTCGGCGACCGGCTCGACCACGACCGGTTCCGAAGCCAACTGCGCGCGCTCGACTTCAGCCGGCGTCGGCTCGGTGAGCGATGGCGCTTCCGCCTCGGGAGCCGGTGCGATCGGCACCGGCTTGATGGTCTTCACCAGTCTCGGCGGCGGGAGCGCCGGCGGCGCGGGCTTCTGAGGTTCGGGCGCCTTCTTGCCTTGCGCAGGCTTCTTGCCTTTGACGGTTGCCGTCTCGGCGAAGATGTCCCCTGTCGGCAGCACGATGTTGCGCTGCTTCGCAAGGCGATCGACGAACTGGCGCGCGACGACCTCTTCGATCGTGCTCGACGCGCTCTTCGCTTCGATACCATGGTCGCGCTTGAGCAGTGCCGTCACTTCCTGGCTGGTGGTGCCAAGCAGCTCCGCAACCCTGTAAATCCGAACAGTTCCCAACGGCTTACCTCAGATCAGTATGGTTCGCCCGCATGGCGCGGGTGCTATTCGCCCGCGTCAGCGGCCGCTTCGCCGCGCGCCGCCGCCAGAATTCTCTCGGCGGTCTTGTCCCCGATGCCCGCAATCTCCGACAGTTCCTCGGGGCTCGCGGCCGCGACCGCCTCCGCCGTGGTGAAGCCGGCCTCGACCAGCTTTCGGACGGTCTTGTCGCCGATCCCCTCGATCGTATAGGGCAGGGCATCGGCGGCAGCTCCGGTCTCCGACTCTTCGACGACGTCGGCCGGCTCGGTCCCGTCGGCCGGCCCGGTCCCGTCGGCCGGCCCGGTGTCGTCGGCCGGCTCAATCCCGTCCGCCGGCCCGATGTCGTCTGCCGGCTCGGTCTCGTCGGCCGGCTCCGATCCCGCCTCGAGATCCTCGAACTGCGCCTCGACCTCGCGGCGCTTTTCCTCTTCGCTCTTGATGTCGATCCGCCAGCCGGTGAGCTTGGCGGCGAGGCGGACGTTCTGCCCCTTCTTGCCGATCGCGAGCGACAGCTGCTTGTCCTCGACGACCACCTCCATCACCCGGTCGCGGTCGTCGACAATCGACACCCGCTGCACCTTCGCCGGACTGAGCGCGTTGGTCACGAAGGCAATCGGATCTTCCGAGAACTCGACGATGTCGATCTTCTCACCGCGCAGCTCGCGGATGATCGACTGTACCCTGGTGCCCTTCATCCCGACGCAGGCGCCGACCGGATCGACGTCCCGCTCGCGCGAGAACACCGCCACCTTCGCGCGATCGCCGGCCTCGCGGACCGCGCCGCGGATCATCACCGTGCCGTCGTAGATCTCGGGAACCTCCTGCTCGAACAGCTTGATGAGGAGCGCCGGATCGGTGCGCGACAGCACGATCTGCGGCCCCTTCGCGCTGCGATTCACGCCCTTGATCACCGTGCGCACGCGATCCTGCGGGGCGTAGCTCTCGGCCCGCGACTGTTCCTTGCGGGGCAGCACGGCTTCGATGCGGCCGACCTCGATGATGATGTCGCCGTTCTCGAACCGCTTGATCGTCCCGTTCACCACGTCGCCGACCCGCTGGTTGTACTCCGCGAAGATGTTCTCGCGCTCCGCTTCGCGGACCTTCTGAAAGATCACCTGCTTGGCGGTCTGGGCGGCGATGCGGCCGAGCACCTCGGTCGGCTTGGGGAACTCCATCTCGTCGCCGAGCTCGATGCTGTTGGCCACTTCATCGCCGTAGAGCGGACGGTACATCTCTCGGGCTTCGTTCAGGGAGATTTCAGTGGCCGGGGTGGCGACCTCTTCGACCACGGTCTTCAGCGCGAAGAGGTCGACCTGGCCGGTCTCGGTGTTGAATCGGGTCTTCAGGTTCTCGCCGGTCTTGTAGTACTTCCGCGAGGCGGTCGCGACCGCCTCTTCGATGGCCGTGATCACGACGTCAGGCTCGATGCCTTTTTCCTTCGCGAGCGCTTCAATCGTCTGTATCAGCGGGTTCGCCATGTTGATTCCGGGGCCCCTCCCCCCCGACACTAGAATTCCACTTCCAGATTCGCCCGCGTGATGATGTTCACCGGCACCAGATGACGCCGTCCATCCTCGCCGTCCACCAGCACACGCCCGCTGTCGTCGACGCCGCCGAGGCGTCCCTTGAAGTACGTCTGGCCGTCCACGGCCTCACGCATCACCACCTTGATCCGGCGGCCGGCGAAGCGCCGGTAATCCTCCAGCCCTCGCAGCGGCCGATCGAGGCCGGGCGACGACACCTCGAGGATGTAGGCGACCGGCACCACGTCTTCGACGTCGAGAACGGCGCTGAGATCGCGGCTGACCCGCGCGCAATCTTCGACGCTGACCGACTCCTCAGCCGTCGCGGCCGGCCCGGGGCGATCGATCTGCACTCGTAACACCATGCCGCCCGCTTCGCGGCGAAACTGGACCGCGAAGATCTCGAGACCGAACCCGCCGGCGACCCGCGCCGCCGCGGCCCGCACCTGGTCGACGACCGCAGCCTCGCCCCGCATCTGGTGAAATTCGGGCCCTGAAACTAAAAAAGTGGGCACATGCCCACTTCGGTCCTGCTTGAAGGCTCCGAAACACTAAATTATAGCACGCCGAACCGGACCGGTCGCGCGATCAGATCGTAATCTCTCGCCCCGACGATCTGGACCTCGGCAAAATCTCCCGCGCGGTAAGCCGAGGGGTCGCAGTCGGTGAGGTAGACCGCGGCATCGATGTCCGGCGCCTGGGTGGACAGGCGCCCGCGCAGCACCAGATCGTGATCGGCGGATGGCCCATCCACGACGATGCGGCTCCTCTCCCCGACACGGCGACGATTCTTTGTCCTGATGAGCTTCTTTTGAAGCGTCATGATGCGCTTGCGCCTCGCGGATTTCTCCGCTGCACTCACGTCGTCCGCGAGCAGGTGCGCCGCCGTCCCTTCCTCGTGGGAATAGGTGAACACCCCGACGTGGTCGAAGTGGTGATCGGTCACGAAGCTCGACAATTCCGCGACGTCGGCCTCGCGCTCGCCGGGGAAGCCGACGATGAAGGTGGTCCGAAGAGCGACGCCCGGAACCCGCTCGCGGATCCGATTGAGCAGGCGATCGTAGTGCTGACGTGTGCCGGGCCGTTTCATGCGCCTGAGCACCGTATTCGAGGCATGCTGCAGCGGCAGGTCGATGTACTTGCAGACCTTGTCGCAGTCAGCCATGGCGGAGAGGGTCGCGTCGTCAATCGTCGTTGGATACAGGTAGAGCAGCCGGATCCACTCGAGGCCCTCGACATCGTTCAGCTCGCGGAGCAGGCGGGCCAGAGCCCCGCGCTCGTCGCGATCGACGCCGTAGAACGTGGTGTCCTGCGAGATCAACAGCAGCTCCTTCACCCCGCTCGCCACAAGCTGCCTGGCCTCCTTCAGGATCGACCTGGCAGTCCGGCTGCGATACGCCCCGCGCAGCGTCGGGATGATACAGAACGCGCACTTGTAGTCGCAGCCCTCGGCGATCTTCAGATAGGCGTAGTGACGCGGCGTCGCCAGCATCCGCGGCGTCTCGGCGTCGTAGAGATAGTCGGGACGCGTGCCGGTGGCGATGGATCCTGCCGGGAGCCGGGTGGATCGTGACGGGGGCCCGGTGTCTCGGGCAGTCTGCTGCCGGAAGAAGGTGAGCGGTGCGGCGTCGTTCTGCCGGCCGCGGTTCTCGGGCGCGCCCGAGATCGCCTTGACGATGTCGGGAACCTCGCCGGTGCCGAGCACGGCGTCGATCTCCGGAATCTCGGCGCGCAGCTCGTCGCGGTAGCGCTCCGCCAGGCAGCCGGTGACGATCAGCCGCGAGCAGGCGCCGTCCTTCTTGTGCTGCGCCATGTCCAGAATCGCATCGATCGATTCCTTCTTTGCCGAGTCGATGAACGCGCAGGTGTTCACCACCAGCACGTCGGCGGCCGCAGGGTCCCGCGTGAGCTCGTGCCCCGCTTCGCGCGCGAGCCCGAGCATCACCTCCGAATCGACCAGGTTCTTCGGGCAGCCGAGCGAGATCAAGCCAATTTTCATGCGTACTTCAATCGATACCAACCACCACGCACACGGAAACGAGCCACGGAGCAGACAGAGCTCACAGAGACGAAGCCGCCAGGCACCGGATCGATGTCATTGCCCCTACGGATACAGCCGGTACAGCATGCGCGGGTACGGAATGGTCTCGCGCACGTGTTCGAGCTTGCAGATCCACGAGACCACGCGCTCGATGCCCATACCGAATCCGCCGTGCGGCACGGTGCCATATCGCCGCAGGTCGAGATACCATTCGAACGCCTCCTGGGGGAGGTCGTGCTCCTTGATTCGCGCGAGCAACAGGTCGAGATCGGCCAGACGTTCACCGCCGCCAATAATCTCCCCGTAGCCCTCGGGCGCCAGCACGTCGACACCGAGCGCGAGCTCGGGACGCGCCGGGTCGGGAGCCATGTAGAAGGGCTTGATCGCCGACGGATACCGGTGAATCATGACCGGCCGGTCGTACTGCTCGGACAGCAGGGTCTCGTCCGGCCCGCCGAAGTCGCCGCCCCACTGAATCGGCAGCCCCTTGCCTTGCAGCGTCGCCACCGCTTCATCGTACGACTTACGCGGAAACGGCTTCTGCACCGCTTCGAGTGCGCTGATATCGCGCTCGAGCACGGTCAGCTCGCGGCGTTTCCTGTCGAGGACGCGCGCCACGACCGACACCACGAGATCCTCGGCGAGGTCCATCACGTCGCCCAGCTCCGCGTAGGCGACCTCCGGCTCCACCATCCAGAACTCGGTGAGGTGACGCCGGGTCTTCGATTTCTCTGCGCGGAAGGTCGGCCCGAACGAGTACACCCGTCCGAGCGCCATGGCCGTGGCTTCGACGTAGAGCTGACCGCTCTGGGTCAGGTACGCCTTCTGGTCCTCGAAATACTCCACTGGGAACAGCGTCGTGGTGCCTTCGCAAGCGGCCGGTGTGAAGATCGGCGCGTCGGTGAGCACGAAGCCGCGGCTGTTGAAGAAGTCGCGGACTGCGTCGATCACTTCATGGCGGATGCGGAGAATCGCCTGCTGCCGCTCGCTTCGAATCCACAGGTGCCGGCGGTCGAGCAGGAAGTCGACCCCGTGCTCCTTGGGAGTGATCGGGTAATCGTGCGACTCGCCGACCACCTGGAGCT
>WHSN01000047.1 GCA_009380045.1 Luteitalea sp. | reverse complement strand
CTATGCCGGGGAGGGGGACGACGGGGTCGACACGGCGCGTCCGAATGAGCGATTCCGGTCCCGCACGGCCAACCGCTACCTGAAGCGCATCCGGTACGGCAATCGCGTTCCGCAGCTGCTGGATCCATCGTGGATGGCCGCGCGGCGCTGCCATGTTCCGAAGCCCGCGACCGATCCCGCGAGCGACTGGCTCTTCGAAATGGTTTTCGATTACGGCGACGAGCCGTTCGAGCGGTCAGCATCCGCCGAGAGTTTCCAGACGGTGCGCTGGAGCGGCGGCCCGCCGGGGCCGCGACCTTCGCGCCTGGACCCGTTCTCGTCGTCACGGGCCGGATTCGAGATCCGGACGTACCGGCAGTGTCATCGCATTCTGATGACGCATCGGATGCCGGAGGCGCTGGGACAGCCGCAAACGCTGGTCCGCGCCCTCCACCTTTCCTTCGAGGAGAAAGCGAACGGGACGCGGCTGTCGAGCGTGACCCAGTGCGCCTACCGGCCTCTGGGCGAGGGTCGGTATCGCGAGAAGGCGCTGCCCGGTCTCCGCCTTCATTACGCGTCGAGTCCGCTCGATGATCCCGGGCCCCGGGTATGGATGGTTCGCGACCTTCCGCAGGACAGCCTCGACAATCTGCCGGCCGGCGTAATCGGCGAGGGCTACAAATGGACGGACCTCGATGGCGAGGGCATCTCGGGCGTGCTCACGACGCAGAGTGGCGCCTGGTTCTACAAACCAAACCGGGGACACGGGCGATTCGGCCCGGTTCAGGTCGTCCGCGACACGCCCCCGCTCGAGGACGGCCAAGCCCAGCTCCTCGATCTGGATGCCGACGGACGGCTGGAATTCGCGACGCTGGCGCCGGGGACGGGTGGATTCTTCGATCGCACGAGCGACGCGGGCTGGACGCCGTTCCGCCCGTTTCGCGAGCTTCCGATCGTGGATTTTTCCGATCCAAACGTCCGCTTCGCCGACCTGACCGGTGATGGGCTCGCCGACATTCTCATCACCGATGACCAGGCGATTACGTGGCACCCGTCGCTCGGCGACCGCGGCTTCGGCGAGGCCGTCCGCGTCCGTGTCCCGTGGAACGAAGAAGGCGGGCCGCGCGTGCTCCTCGGCCAGGCGGACCAATCGGTGTTCCTCGCCGACATGTCTGGCGATGGCCTGACCGATCTCGTCCGCATCCGCAATGGCGAGGTCTGCTACTGGCCGAACCTGGGATACGGACAGTTCGGACCAAAGGTCACGATGGATCGCTCGCCGTGGTTCGACGAAGAAGGCGTGTTCGATGCGCGCCGCGTGCGATTGGCCGACACCGACGGCTCGGGGCCCACCGATCTGATCTACGCGGGACGGAAGGGGGTCAGGATCTTCCTCAACGAGAGCGGCAATGGGCTCAGCGCGCCGAGACACGTGAACGAGATGGTGCTGACCGACAGCATCTCTCTCGACGTTGTCGATCTGCTCGGCCGCGGAACGGCGTGTCTGGTGTGGTCGACCGTGCTGCCCGGGCTGGCCTGGCGCCCGGTCCGCTACATCGATCTGATGTGCGGCGAGAAGCCGCACCTGCTGGTGCGATGGGACAACCATCTCGGCGCCGAGACCCGCCTCACCTACGCCTCGTCGACCGAGTTCTACCTGGCGGATCGTGAAGCCGGCCGTCCCTGGGTGACCCACCTGCCCTTCCCGGTACATGTCGTGAAGAACGTCGAGACCCTCGATCACGTCTCGAACAACCGCTTCATCAGCACGTTCCGCTACCACCACGGACACTACGACGGCGTCGAACGGGAATTCCGCGGCTTTGGCATGGTCGAACAGGAAGACTCCGAGTGGATCGCCGCCCTTGGTGGCGCGGCCAACTGGGAGGCCGTCTGGCGGCTGCCTCCAACCCTTACCAAGACGTGGTACCACACCGGTCACCATGACGAGGAACGCCGGGTGTCCCGCCACTTCGCGGCCGAGTATTACCGCGAAGGCGGGCGCTCCGCGCTGCTGCCCGATACGGTCGTCCCTCCTGGACTGACTCCCGAGGGCGCTCGCGAAGCCTGTCGCGCGCTGAAGGGCTCGACGCTGCGGCAGGAAATCTATGCGCTCGACGATTCCCCCGAGTCGGGCCGTCCCTACAGCGTCACGGAATCGACATTCACGGTGCGTCTGCTGCAGGCGCGCGGGCGCAATCGATACGCCATCTTTCACACACACGCGCGTGAGAGCGTCACGCTGCAGTACGACCGCAAGCTGTACAACGTCGACGGCCGCCTCCGGCCCGATCCGCGGGTCGGCCATCAGATGACGCTGACGGTCGACGCGTTCGGCAACGTTCTGCAAGGCGTCGCCATCGGATACGGACGTCGCTACCCGGAAGCATCGCCCATCCTGACGCCGGCGGACCACGCACGGCAGGCGCAGATTCTCGTCACGGTCACAGAACGCGACTACACGAATGCCGTCAGCCTGCCCGATGCGTTTCGCACGCCGCTGTCCGCGGCGGTGAAGTCATGGGAACTGGGCCGCTTCGTTCCGGAATCCCGCCGGCCGCACGCGACGAATCTCTTCACACTCGAAGAGGTGCGCAGGGTGCTCGACGCGACCCGCGGGCCCGGCCGCGAAGTGCCGTTCGCGGACTGGCGCGGCGACACGGCGCCGGCGCAGGCCTATCGCCGGCTGCTCGACCATCAGCGCACGCGCTATCGCGCCAACCGCCTCGACGATCTGCTGCCGGCCGGCCAGATCCAGTCGCTGGGACTGCCGGGCGAACAATACACGCTCATCTTTCCCGCCGGGTTGATCGATCCGATCTTCGGCGACCGTGCGGAGGAGGCCAACGGCATCCTCGCGGAGTCCGGCGGCTACCTCGATCTGGACGGCGACGGCAGCTTCTGGCGGCCGTCCGGCCGGGTGTTCTACGCGCCCGGCGATGTGCCGGGCAGCGACGAGCTGCTCGAGGCGGCGGCCAACTTCTTTCTTCCCAGGCGTGTCCGCGACCCGTTCGGCCAGGAAACGAGGAGCGAGTTCGACCCGTATCGGCTCCTGGTCGTGACCGTAACGGACGCTCTCGGCAACCGGAGCACGTTCGATTACGACTACCATGTGCTGGCGCCGTTCCGGACCACCGATCTCAATGGGAATCGCACCGAGGTTGCATTCGATACGCTCGGAATGGTGGCCGGCACGGCCGTGATGGGCAAGGCCGGCGAGCGTCGGGGCGATTCGCTCGACGGTTTTGCCCCGGACCTCGATGAGCGGACAGTCGCCGAATTTCTCGACAATCCATTCGCGGCTGCCGCGGCCCTGCTCGCCCGGGCGACCTCCCGCGTCATCTACGACCTCGACGCGTTCTCGCGACATGGCGGGCCTGCCCTTGCTGCGTCGCTCCAGCGGGAGACCCACGATGCGGACCTCGGTCCTGGAGAGACGACGCGCATTCAGCACGCGCTGACCTATTCAGACGGCTTCGCGCGGGAGATTCAGAAGAAGGCGCAGGCAGAGCCGGGCGAGGTCGGCGGCCGGCGCGTCGAACACCGCTGGGTGGGCAGTGGCTGGACCGTGTTCAACAACAAAGGCAAGCCCGTTCGCCAGTTCGAACCGTTCTTCACAGACACGCCCCAGTTCGAGTTCGACGTACGCCACGGCGTGAGTCCGACGCTTATCTACGACCCGGTGGGCCGGGTCCTTGCCACGCTGAGGCCGAATGGCACCTATGCCAAGACGGTTTCCGAGCCGTGGCGACAGGAGTCGTGGGACGAGAACGATACGACGCTTCTCCACGCCTACACGGATCCCGACGTGGGCTCGCACGTCGCACGCATTACCGAAGCATCGGCGGCGTCGTGGTACGACCGGCGGATCAGCGGCGCGCTGGGCGCCGACGAACGAGCCGCGGCGGCGAGCGCCGCGGTTCACGCCGGCACGCCGGCGATCGCGCACGTCGACTCGCTTGGCCGGGCGTTCCTGACCGTCGCGCACAATCGCGCGCAACGCGGCGACACCGTCACGGAGGAACGACTGACGAGCCGGGTGGCGCTCGACATCGAGAATGCGCCGCGCGAGATGGTGGACGCGCTCGGCCGCGTCATCATGCGTTACGAGTACGATCTGGCGGGCGCCCCGATCTACCGCGACAGTGACGATGCTGGCGAGCGCTGGACGCTCGCAGACGCCGTGGGCAAGACGCTGGTCGCGTACGACGGCCTCGGCCGGCGCGTGCGGACGGAGTACGACGCGTTGCGGCGTCCCCACGATCTCTACGTACGGGAGATCGACGGCCGGGAGCGCCTCGCCGAGCGCACGGTCTACGGCGAAGATCTTTCCGACGCTGCCGCGCGCAATCTGCGCGGCAAGCCCGCGCAGCTCTTCGACGCCGCGGGCGTCGTCACCAACGAGGCGTTCAACTTCAAGGGCAGTCTGCTGTCGACGGTACGCCAGCTCTGCGCCGTCGGAGAAGAACCCGACTGGCGGCACCCGCCGGGCCTCGACCCCGTAACCTATCGCGCCCTGACCTCCTACAATGCGCTGAACCGCGCCCTGTCGTTGACGACGCCGGATGGCAGCGTGATCCGTCCGGTCTACAACGAAGCCAACCTGCTCGATCGGATTGAGCTGCGCTACCAGGGCAGCGACGCCCACGAGATCATCGTCGCCAACATCGACTACAACGCGAAGGCGCAGCGCGAGCGGATCGAGTACGGCAACGGCGTATCGACCGATCATGAGTACGACACGCTCACCTTCCGCGTCATGCAAACACGCGCCACGAGGCACGCCGATGGGGCCCGCCTCCAGGATCTGACCTATGCGTTCGATCCGGTCGGCAACATCACGAGCATCCGGGACGCCGCGCAGGCGACGGTGTTCTTCAAGAACCAGGCCGTCGACGCCAGCTCGCAGTACGAGTACGACGCGCTCTATCGTCTGACTTCGGCGACGGGCCGGGAACATGCCGGCGTCGGCGATCGTCTCGCGGCGGGCGAGTTCGACGTCCCCGCCATGAGCTCGCCGCCGCCGTCCGACGGGCAGGCGCTGCGGCGCTACAGAGAGCAGTTCACCTACGACGCGGTCGGGAATCTTCTCGAGCAGCTGCATACGGCCGACGGCAGCCGGTGGCGCCGTGTGCACGAATACGGATCGATGGCGGAAAACAACCGCCTCACCGGATCGCGCGTCGGCTCGCTGTACGAGCGTTTTACCTACGACGACCACGGCAACGCGCTATCCATGCCCCATCTGCCGCAGATGGCGTGGAACTTCAAGGATCAGCTGCAGCTCACGCGTCACCAGGTTGTCGACGGCGGGACCGGTGCGGCGACGCAGTACGTCTACGACGCGGCTGGCCAGCGCGTACGCAAGATCGTGCTGTCCGAGGCCGGCCAGCCCGTGTTCGAGCGCATCTATCTCGGGCCGTTCGAAGTGGAACGGGAAACCGGCGGCGGCGGGGTGATCGAGCGCCACTCGCTCCACATCACGGACGGCGGCGCGCGTGTGGCGCTCGTCGAGTCGAGAGACGGCGAACGAACGACGCGATTCCAGCTCGCCGATCATCTGGGCAGTGCGTGCCTGGAAGTGGACGGGCGCGCCGCCATTCTCACGCGCGAGGAGTACTACGCCTTCGGTGAAACGTCGTTCCGGATGGCACCATCCGCGCCGGGGCTCGGACGGAAGCGCTATCGATTCACGGGGAAGGAGCGGGACGACGAGACGGGCCTGTCGTACCACGGCGCTCGCTACTACGCGCCGTGGCTGGCTCGCTGGACCGCACCGGATCCGGCGGGCCCGGTAGACGGCGGGAATCTGTACGTCTACAGCCGGAACAATCCGATCATGCTCTCCGACCCGTCCGGCCGGTCGTGCGACAGCACCATGCAATCGTGCGTCGATCCGACAGAGCGCACGGCCCGCGAGGAAGCCCTGCAGGCGTGCCTCCCCGAAGACGAGCGGCATCTGCCGGCACCGACCGAGGCGCCGCCCGCGGCTGAGGAGCCCCCGGTGGCCGCACCGACGCACCGTCCGCAGTGGGAGCTCGGGCCGCGAGGCGAGCACATTCCGACGAGGGACTGGACGGGCGGCCCCCTCCGGGCTGAGTACACAAAGCCATGGGCTGTGTCGTTGGCCGCAAGCGGCAATTACGAGGCGGCGGAGCTGGCGGAGAACTATCTGTGCGCAGGCTGCCACATCCTGACGAAAGTGGACCCTGCCGATTTCAGCATCGGTGGTTACAGCACCAGCTGGCAAAGGGGCTACATCCAGGGACTGGTGGAATTGCCGTTAATGGCGAATCCCGTTGGCGGCGCCTGGGTCGTCGGCGTCAGCGGGGGTGAAGCCATCACCGGAGAAACCTCGGGGCTGCAGATAACCAATATCAGTTCCGTCCTGGTCGACAAACACTGGGATCAGGGGCGTGAGCTCTCGGGCAAGGAGCGCGTCTGGCTCGGCGCGACCTCCGCAGTCGGCTTCGCCACGATGGGACTCGGACTCAGAGTCCCGGGCGCCTCGGGGGCGACAGGCGCGTTCTCCGAAGGCGCCGCAGGGGGCGCCGGTCTCGGGCGCCTGGCGACAGCCGAGATCAACGTGTCGGCCCGGGGTCTGCAGATCGTCGAGACCCACCTGGCGAGATTTGGCAGTATTCCGAAAAACGAGGCGATGCTGGCGCGCCTGCGATCCGCGCTGAGCGAAGGGCGGCGCATCACCGGAGCGGACGCCAGTTTCTACATGCACGAAGTGCACGAGGCTACGTTGATGGGCCGCGGGATACTGTACGATCCGGCGCATGCCGCGGCGCTCGGGAAGTACCAAGTGTCGCCGTTCAGCGTGTATCACCCCGAGGTGATTCAGGCGATGCCGCACGAGTTCAATTCGAACTGGCTGCAGTTCTGGGGGATTGAATGATCGAGTTGGCGCTGCCTGCGTTCGGTCGCGCCCGCGTCTGGCTCGATGAGCATCCCGACATCGCGGTCGAGGGCACCCGCCTGGTCACACGGACGCTTCCCGCGCGGCAGGGCGTCAGTACGATCCGGCGGGCCGGCGTCGAGCTGTTCGTACCTTCCGGCGCGCTCGCCGGCTACGCCCTCGTGTGCGGTCGATTCGTCCCGAATGACCGTGACACGCTCGCGCTGGAATTGCCGGTGGGCGGCACCCCGGCCGATCGCCTCTCGTGGTCCCTCGCGGCGGATCTGGACGACGTCCGCCCGGGATTGCCTGACGAGTACGCCGAATCGGTTCTCGCCGCGTTGATGGCGGCCCCCGACGTCCTCGGGAGCGGCACGTTGACGCTCGGCCCCACAGCCCACGCCCATGTGGGATCGAGCCCGAGCGTCTTCTTCCGCGCCAGTGCTGCCTTGCTCGACATTCTGGCGATGAACCCGGAAGACATATCGGGCGAGCAGGTCGTTCGAATTCTACAGTCGCGCCGCGGCTGACCGTCCGACTTCGTCCGCTGCTTCTGGCCCCGGCCACAGCCCACCGCCCGTCCTCTCGCATGCGCTGTTCGGTTTCTTGAGAGCCGACGTTGATCCTTCCATCGACGACTGAAAAGGCCGTCCCCTCTCTCGAATGGGTAGATGGAACCCGCGAGCGCTATGGACATGCAGATTTCCGTATGGCTCTGACCGAATCCGAACAGGCGGCGGCACCATCACCGTTCGCGGCGCCGCAGGTCAGTCTGCCCAAGGGGGGCGGCGCGATCAGGGGTCTGGGGGAGAAGTTCCAGACCAACCCGGCCAATGGCACGGGCGCGCTGTCGATTCCGGTGCCCCTCAGCAAGAGCCGAGCGGAATTTCAGCCCACGCTCGAGCTGTCCTACAACTCGGGGGCCGGTAACGGAGCCTACGGACTGGGCTGGACCGCCGGATATCCCTCCATTTCACGCCGCACTGACAAAGGCGTCCCCCGCTACACGCCATTCGCCCGAATTGAAGCGTGCGTGCGCGCCGGTGATGCCGATGCGGACATCTTCCTGCTGTCAGGCTCGGAAGATCTGGTGCCGATCGCGGAAGACGACGGCCCGTGGATCAGCCAGCGCATCGCGCACGGCTACTTCATCCGCGGGTATCGCCCGCGGATCGAGGGCACGTTCGCGCGTATCGAGAGCTGGACGCGGCTGTCGGATGGCGATACGCACTGGCGGACGATCTCCGCCAACAACATTCTGACGGTCTACGGAGAAGGGGCGGCGTCACGGATCGCCGACCCGGACGATCCACAGCGGGTTTTCACGTGGCTCATCTGCCGCAGCTACGACGACCGCGGCAACGCCATCGAATACGACTACGCCGAAGAGGGGAACGACGGGATCGATCTGGCGCGCCCGAATGAGCGATTTCGCTCGCGCACAGCCCATCGCTACCTGAAGCGCATCCGCTACGGCAATCGCGAGCCGCACCTCCTGGATCCATCGTGCGAGGCCGGCCGGCGTTGTCATATCCCGAAGCCCGCGTCCGATCCCGAGCGCGACTGGCTCTTCGAAGTGGTCTTCGATTACGGCGACGAACCATTCGAACGGCCGGCGCCGGCCGCCGGCTTCCGGACGGTGCGCTGGAGCAACGGCCCGTCGCGGCCGCGACCTTCCCGAGTGGACCCGTTCTCCACGTCACGCGCCGGATTCGAGATCCGGACCTATCGGCTGTGCCGGCGGATTCTCGTGGCTCACCGGATGCCGGAGACGCTCGGAGAGCCGCGCACGCTGGTGCGCGCCCTCCATCTGGAGTACGAGGAGAAAGCCAACGGGACGCGGCTGTCGAGCGTGACCCAATCCGGCTACCGGCCCCTGGGCGACGGGCAATATCGCGAGAAATCGCTGCCGGCCCTCGTGCTTCATTACTCGTCGAGCCCGCTCGACGATCCGTCGCCGCGAGTGTGGGGCGTCCGCGATCTGCCGCAGGACAGCCTCGACAATCTGCCGGCCGGCGTGACGGGCGAAGGCTACAGCTGGACGGACCTCGATGGCGAAGGCATCTCCGGCGTACTCACCACACAGAGCGGCGCGTGGTTCTACAAACCGAACCGCGGCGAGGGGCGGTTTGGACCGGTCCAGGTCATTCGCGATACGCCTCCGCTCGAGGGAGGCCGTTCCCAACTGCTCGACCTCGACGCCGACGGACGTCTGGAGTTCGCGGCGCTGGCCCCGGGGATCGGCGGGTTCTTCGATCGCACGAGCGACGCCGGCTGGACGCCGTTCCGCCCGTTTCGCTCGTTCCCGGTCGTGGATTTCTCCGACCCGAACGTTCGCCTCACCGATCTGACCGGTGACGGATTCGCCGACGTCCTCATCACCGACGACCAGGCCATCACCTGGCATCCGTCGCTGGGCGATGGCGGCTTCGGCGAGGCCGTCCGCGTCCGGGTGTCCTGGAACGATGAAGGCGGGCCACGAGTACTCCTTGGCCAGACGGACCAGTCGGTGTTCCTCGCCGACATGTCGGGCGACGGGCTCACCGATCTCGTGCGGATCCGCAACGGCGAAGTCTGCTACTGGCCCAACCTCGGCTACGGACGATTCGGGCCGAAGGTCGCGATGGATCGCTCCCCGTGGTTCGACGAGGAAGGCATCTTCGATGCGCGGCGTCTCCGCCTGGCCGACACCGATGGATCGGGCCCGGCCGATCTCATCTACGCCGGCCGCCACGGCGTCACGATCTTCCTCAACGAGAGCGGCAACGCGCTGAGCACTCCCAGGCATGTCTCCGAAGTTCTCGTCACCGACGGCGTTTCCCTCGACGTGGTCGATCTGCTCGGCCGCGGGACGGCGTGCCTGGTGTGGTCGACCGTGCTCCCGGGGATCGCGTGGCGGCCCGTCCGCTACATCGATCTGATGTGCGGTGGGAAGCCGCACCTGCTGGTGCGATGGGAGAACCAGCTCGGCGCCGAGATCCGCCTCACCTACGCGTCCTCGACCGAGTTCTATCTGGCCGATCGTGAGGCCGGCCGGCCCTGGGCCACGCGCCTGCCGTTCCCCGTGCACGTGGTGAAGACCGTCGAGACGATCGACCACGTCTCGAACAATCGCTTCCTTGGCTCCTACCGGTACCACCACGGCCACTACGACGGCATCGAGCGCGAGTTTCGCGGCTTCGGCATGGTCGAGCAGCAGGATTCCGAGTGGATTGCCGCGCTCGACGGCGCGCCCAACTGGAGCGCGGAGTTGCGGCTGGCTCCGGTTCTGACCAGGACCTGGTTCCACACCGGGCATTACGACGGAGAACGCCGGATGTCGCGACTCCACGCGGCCGAGTATTATCGCGAAGGCGATCAGTCGATTCTGCTGCCCGACACGATCGTTCCGCCCGGGCTGACGTTCGAGGAGGCCCGCGAAGCGTGTCGCGCGTTGAAGGGGTCGACACTGCGGCGCGAGATCTATTCGCTCGACGACGCCCCGGAATCGGGCCGCCCGTACAGCGTCTCGGAATCGAACTTCACGATCCGCCTGCTTCAAGCGCGCGGCGGCAATCGCTACGCCGTTTTTCACACGCACGCACGCGAGAGCGTCACGCTGCAGTACGAGCGCAAGCTGTACAACGTCGACGGCCGCTTTCGTCCCGATCCACGCGTCAGCCATCAGATGACGTTGAGCGTCGACGCGTTCGGAAATGTGCTCGAAGGGGTCGCGATCGGGTACGGGCGCCGCCACGCGGACGCCTCCCCCCTGCTCACGCCGCTGGATCACGCGCGCCAGTCGCAGATTCTGGCGACCTGCTCCGAGAAAGACTACTCGAATGCCGTCAACCTCCCGGACGCGTTTCGCATGCCGCTTCCGGTCACGGCGAAGACGTTTGAGCTCGGCAACGTCGTCTCTCTGTCGCGCCGGCCGCACGCGACGAATCTCTTCGGCCTCGAAGAAATGCGTACGCTCGTCGACGCGACCCGCGAGCACGGCCGCGAAGTGCCGTTCGTGGACTGGCGTGGCGCGACCGCTCGGCACCGTGGCCCCTATCGCCGCCTGCTCGAGCATCAGCGGACCCGGTATCGCGCCAACCAGCTCGATCGCCTTCTGCCGGTTGGCCAGGCGCAGTCCCTGGCGCTGCCGGGCGAGCGGTACACGCTGGCGTTCCCCGCCGGACTGATCGAGCCGATCTTCGCGCACCGCGCGCCGGAAGCGATCGGCATGCTCGTCGAGTCCGGTGGTCACGTCGATCTCGACGGTGACGGCAACCTGTGGCGCCCGTCCGGCCGTGTGTTCTACATCGTTCAGGATGCGCCGGCCGGCGACGAGCTCGCCGAGGCGGCGGCCAACTTCTTTCTTCCTCGACGTGTGCGCGATGCCTTCGGCCAGGAGACCAGAAGCGATTTTGACGCGTACCGACTTTCCGTCGTGTCGGTGACGGACGCGCTGGGCAATCGCAGCGCCTTCGACTACGACTACCGCGTCCTGGCGCCGTTCCGCGCCACCGATGTGAATGGCAATCGTACACAGGTTGCGTTCGACACGCTCGGACTGGTGTCAGGTACAGCCGTTATGGCCAAGGCCGGCGAACACCTCGGCGACTCGCTGGAGGATTTCGCGCCGGACGTCGATGAGTCCGCCATCGCCAGATATCTCGCGGATCCCTTCGCCGATCCGGCGGCGCTGTTGGGTCGCGCGAGCACACGGGTCATCTACGATCTCGATGCGTTCTCGCGGCATGGCGGCCCATCCGTGGCCGCAGCCCTGCAGCGTGAGACGCACGATGCGGATCTCGCTCCTGGAGAGACGACGCGCATCCAACATGGGCTGACCTACTCAGACGGTTTCGGTCGAGAGATTCAGAAAAAGGTGCAGGCGGAACCCGGAGACGTGGACGGTCGGCGCGTCCACCGGCGCTGGGTGGCCAGCGGCTGGACGATCTTCAATAACAAGGGCAAACCGGTTCGCCAGTACGAGCCGTTCTTCAGCGCCGCGCATCGCTTCGAGTTCGATGTTCGCCAGGGCGTGAGCCCCACGCTCGTCTACGACCCGGTCGGCCGGGTCATCGCAACGCTGAAGCCGAATGGCACCTACACGAAGACGGTGTACCAGCCGTGGCGGCAGGAAGAGTGGGACGAGAACGATACGACACGCCTCCACCCGCGGACGGACCCGGATGTCGGGTTGCTCGTCGACGCCCTGCCGGAGGCCCTGGCGCCGTCGTGGTACGACCAGCGCATCGGCGGCGCGCTTGGCGCGGAGGAGCGAGATGCAGCCGTCAAGGCCGCCGTCCACGTTCGTACGCCCTCAGTGGCGTACTTCGACTCGCTGGGCCGGGCCTTCCTCACGGTCGCGCACAATCGCGCGCAGCTCGACAACAGTACGACGGAGGTCCGGCTGACGAGCCGCGTCGCGCTCGACATCAAAAACGCGGCGCGCGAGATGGAGGACGCGCTCCAACGCACCATCATGCGGTCCGAGCACGACCTGGCCGGCGTCCCCATTTACCACAACAGCGCCGACGGCGGCGAACGCTGGACACTGACGGATGCCGCGGGCAAACCGCTGGTCGCCTTTGATGGACGAGGCCGGCGGATGCGCACGGCCTATGACGTGCTTCGGCGTCCGGTGGGCCTCTACGTCCGCGAGGCCGACGGCGTGGAGCGCCTGGCCGAGCGAACGGTCTACGGAGAAGAGACCCTCGATGCCGTCGAGCGCAACCTGCGGGGCAGGCCGGTGCAGCTCTTCGACGCGGCCGGCGTCCTCGCCAACGAAGCGTTCGACTTCAAGGGCAATTTGCTCTCCGCCGTACGTCAGCTCTCCGCCGTCTCCCGGGAAGAACCGGACTGGCAGCACCCGCCCGCGCTCAACAGAGACATCTATCGGTCGCGGACCACTTACGACGCCCTCAACCGGGCCACTGCGCTGACAATGCCGGAGGGCAGTGTGGTGCGGCCGGCGTACAACGAGGCCGGCCTGCTCGATCGCCTCGAGCTAAACGACAAAGGCGGCGCCCTCCGCGAGACCATCGTCGCCAACATTCAGTACAACGCCAAGGCGCAGCGTCAGCGTATCCGCTACGGCAACGGCGTCTCGACCGATTACGAGTTCGATCCGCTCACATTTCGCGTGGTGCGGGCACATACCACGCGGCACTCGGACGACAGTCGCCTGCAAGAATTGACCTACGCGTTCGATCCCATCGGCAACGTCATCAGCATCCGGGATGCTGCTCAAGAGACCGTGTTCTTCAGGAATCAGGCGGTTGATGCCAGCAAGCAGTACGAGTACGACGCGCTCTATCGTCTGATCTCGGCCACCGGCCGCGAGCATGCCCGCGTCGGTGATCGTGTCGCGGCGGGCGAGTTCGACATCCCGCCGGAGCATTCACCGCTCCCGTCGGATGGGCAGGCGGTGCGGCGCTATCGTGAGCAGTTCACGTATGACGCGGTCGGCAACCTGCTCGAACTGCTGCATACGGCTGGCGAGACTCGATGGCGGCGTGTGCACGAGTACGGATCGATCGCGCGGAACAACCGGCTCACCGGATCGCGCATCGGATCGCTTCACGAGCGTTTTACCTATGACGTCCACGGCAATACGGTCTCCATGCCCCATCTGCCCGAGATGGCGTGGGATTTCAAGGACCAGCTCCGGCTTACCCGTCCCCAGGTCGTCGATGGCAAGAGCGGGACAGCAACACATTACGTCTACGACGGTGCGGGCCAGCGGGTGCGCAAGGTCTCTGTGTCCGCGAACGGCGAGCCGCTCCTGGAGCGCATCTACATCGGCGCCTTCGAGATCGAGCGGGAGATCCGGGGCGGCGACGTCACCGTGCGCGAATCGCTTCATGTCATGGACGGGACCAGCCGTGTCGCGATCGTCGAATCTAAACAGGGCGTACGAACGACGCGATTCCAGCTCGCCGACCACTTGGAGAGTCCGTGCCTGGAAGTGGATGAGCGCGGCGCGATTCTTTCCCGAGAAGAGTACTACCCGTTCGGAGAGACGTCGTTCCGGATAGAGCCGCCAACGCCGGACATCGGCCGAAAAAGGTATCGGTTCACCGGCGGCGAAAGAGACGACGAAACAGGGCTGTCCTATCACGGGGCCCGCTACTACGCTCCGTGGCTGACGCGATGGACGACCTGCGATCCAGAGGGATTCAAGGACGGTTCGAATCTCTTCGTCTACTGCCGATGCAATCCGACCAGCCGCGTCGACGTCGACGGAACGGACTCCGAGTGGTGCGTCTGGTGCAATCCGTTCTCCGACGACGTCTCGTTCGCGCCATGGCAGTTCACGAAAGAGGAAATCGCTCCCCGCGCCCTGGGGGGGCTGAAGGTCGTGGGCGGCGGCATCGAGATGGTCGTCGGGGGCGGGATGGTGGCGGGCGGCGTCGCCACATCCGAGATCGGTATAGGCATTCCCATTGCCATCGGCGGAGGCGTCGTTTTTCTCCACGGTGCCGACACGACTTGGGCGGGTCTGCGGCAGATGTGGTACGGCGAAGAGAAGGAGACCTACACGTCGAAGGGGCTGCAAGAGCTCGGCGTGAGCCCCGGAAAGGCCAATCTGATCGACGCCGGCGCGGGCGTCCTCTTCACGCTAGGGGGCAGCGCCGTCCTGAAAGCACCGGCGGTCGCGGCCACCACTCGAACAGCCGTGGCCGCTCCGGGCGGACTCGTCCACCTCACGACGGATACCGCCGAAGTGGCGATTGGTGCGAGCAAGACCCTGGGAACGGGGACCAGTACGATCTATGCGGGTCCTGCGGCGCTGGCCGAGTCGTCCGGCTTGGCAATCACAGCGAGAACCGGCTTGCTTCCGAGCCAGGCGACGAGCGCGATTCTCATTCCTGACGCGGCCGTTGGCGCATTTCGAACACCGTCCCTGTTGGGGCCCATCACCGCCTGGCAACGCGTGTCAGGCACGGTGTTCTCTGAAGGGGCGGGTTCGATCAACCTGGTAACCGGCGTGTTCACCCGCACGGGTCCGGCCACCAACCAGATCTTCATCTACGGACTCGACACGGTCATAACGTCCTCCCGCGTGGTGGCGCCGGCGTTCGAGGCCTACTTAGAGCCCGACCCAGCGGCGTCGGATCTCGGAGTCGACGCCGGCGGCTCACTCACGGATCCAGGAGCCTCGAGTTTCGTGATTGACGTTGGCGGCAATTCGTCGACGTCATTTGTGGAGCCGTTCGGCAGCGGTCTGCTCCGGCCGGACGAGATGGCCGCACAGGCGTGCTTCCCGGTGGGTGCACGGTGAGCGTGAGGCCGATCACCGTCATCTTGTGGCTCGCGGCCGCGCCGCTGGGGCTGGCGGCCCTGGCGCTGCTGGCGTGGCTCGCCATTGGCGCGTCATGGCTTCCCGCGCTGGCCGTGCAGCTCGTGTCAATCAGTGCGCTCGTGGCTGGAATTCCCCTTCTCGCCATATTGACCACGTTCACGTTCCTGACGATCTGCCGATCAACCCAAGCACTCATTCGCGCCAGACCAGTGTCAAGGCGCAAGCAATAGAACCCGGACGTAGAGGAGCTGCAATGCCACAAGTAATTCTGGTCCGCCTGGCCCCGTTGAAGCCCACCAGCGGCGCGGCCTTCAGCGGCTATCTGACGAACCTGTCGATCAGCGCATTCGACCTCTCCTTCGGAGACTCGTCGGCCGGTGTGCTCGTCGGGCAGGCCGAGGGGGCTTGGATCCCGAACACCGGCCTGAATGCCGTCGGGCCGGCCTTCACCCCCGCGACGCAGCGCATCGTGCAGCACTCCACCACCTACCCGGTGCCGCAGCCGTTCCCCGACCCGCCCATTCCCGAGGTCCGGCTCGAAGCGGTCGCGACAGCCATCATCGAGCTGACGCCGCCGCCTGCGGAGTTCAACACCAGTGACCTCCGCCTGGAGATCCGCCAGAACGGACAACTCGTGGCGTACGAGCGGCTCGACTTCAACGTCAAGGTCGAACCCAACGCGCCGGTCTCGAACATCCCCGCGACCTACATCAACGTCGACCCGCCGGCGGTGGTGGTGACGCTGCCGGATCCCTCGGTGACGCTCGACCCCAACGCGGCCTACGTGGAGCTGCCGGCCGACGGCAGCGCGCCGAAGTTCGTGCCTCTGCGCGACAACATCAACAAGGTGCTGGCGCAGGATCCCGGCGCCGGCGCCACGCTCGCCAACAGGAGTCCGTTGACCACGGCGCAGGCGCGCCAGGTGGCACGCGAGATCATCTGGAACCGGCAGATCGTTCCGCCCCCGGATCGGCCGAACGGCCGCCGTCTGGAGGACATGTACACGCGCCCGGAGACGCCCACGGGCTGGAGCTCCGACGACCGCGACAAAGCCGACATGGATCGGAAGCAGTACGAAGCGAGCCTGCTCGGCTACTACGCACTGCAGAACGCCAACTCGGAACGCCTGGCCCAATACGTCTTCGCGGCGTCGGCGGCGGTGTGGGCCGAGCAGCAGAGCGCGGCGCCCCTCAAGGTCGGTCTGCGCTTCCCCATCGAAACCGGCGTCCCGCCAATCCCCGGTGCGACGTTCCGGCAGGCGGACGTGGTCCTCGAGAACGCCGGGCCCTTCAACCTGAACTTCACGGTGCCGGCGGAATACTTCTATGCGCTGTCCGCGGTACTGGCGGCCAATGTCACGGCGGATGAGCGCTACCGGATGGCCACGGACGAGGACGGGCCGAGCCTCGTCTCGTCGATCCGGGCCGCCATCGATCTCGGCACGATCGCCGCCGCCGCCACGACGCCGGAGAATGCCGCGCGGCGCCTGACGGCTCTCGGCCGCGGCCGGGTGCTTCGCCCGGCCCTCTGTCCGCTCAACGCCGACGTCGACGCGCTGGTGACGGCGTGGCTCGCGCACATGATCTCGTCGATCGACGACTTCTGGCAGCAGAACCCGTTCCCGGCGGCGCTCGTGGCCGGACATCTCGATCTCGTGCTCGCGGTCGTCACGCAGCAGACCACCGTCACGCCGTCGTCCACGGCCCTCCTCGCGGCGATCGAGGCGATACCGGTGACGACCGTCGCCGCGCTGAAGAACATCACGGTGCAGGAGTGGCACACCTTCTTTCTGCCAGGGAATGTCGCCCTGCTGCCGGAGTTCACCAAGCCGGGCACGCCCGAGGAACGGGTCGAGGCCTTCGTCCGTCAGGTGCGCAAGTACTTCGACGTGGTGTCGCTGGCGCCGCTTCCCGCCCCAGGCGCTGTCGCCAACGCGCTGTCGCTTCCGATCGCCGACGGCGATCCGTTCGGGGCGTTCCTGACGGCGTTTCCGGGATTCGCGTTCCCGGTCGCGAACTGGTCAGGCGCGAATATCACCAACGCGCTGCAGACCGTGTTTCCCGGCGACCCGAACGCGCAGGCCTGGCTCCTGAACGCGCTGCAGACCATCGATGAGCTGCTGCGCGCGACCAACGGCGTCGGACCGGCATCGCTGCAGTTCTCGCTCATGGAGGCGCTCCACGCCAGGGGGTTCACGTCGCGTGCGCAGATCCAAGCGCTCACGCCGGCCGAGTTCGAGCACGCGCTCACCGGCACCATCGCCTATCCGTTTGCCGCGGCGATCCAGGCGGCGGCCGGGGGGTCGATCGCGGTACCGGATCCGGCCGCGCCCGGTCCATTCACGCCGATCAATCCGGACGACTCACTCATCAATTGCATTCCGCCCTGGCACCTGTCGCCGCTCGGCCCAGTGAAGTACCTGCAGGATCTGCTCGCGACCGGCATCGGCGCGACCTGCGAGGCACCCGCCGCGACCGGCGCCACGCTGGCCACGCTCATCGCATCGCGGCGCGGCACCCTCGGCAATCTCCACGCAACCGCCGCCAACATCCACACCACGCTCCCGCTCCTCGACATCGTCAACGAAAACCTCGAGGACCTGGCAGACAACGGCGCCCCCGGCGTCGTCTACGACACTCACGGCACGAGCCTTGGCGGACACGATCTCCGCCCGGCGGACGATGACGACGGCGAGGGTCACCCACCGAACACGCTGTTCTCCGCGCTGCCGGAGCATTCGAGCCCGGCGACGCCCGTCAAGAAGCCCGCCGCCTACAGCAAGCTCGCGGGCGACTTCTCGTCGCCGCTCCTGCCCTACTCGCAGGCCCTCGACGTGTCGCGGTCGTACCTGTGTGCGATGGGAACCAGCCGGTTCGCCACGATGCGCACGTTCCGCGAGGACATCACCGAATTCGCGCTCGATGCCAACCAGCAAGCCACCGACTTCCAGAAACACCTGTGGCGGTATCCCGTCCGCATCGAGCCCGCGATCGAGTACCTGCGGCTCTCGCCGGCGGAATACAACACGCTCTATGTGCAGCCGCTCTCGGCAACCGATCTCCGAGAGATGTACGGATTCCCGTCAGATACGGTGAACGGTCTCGACTGGAAAACCATCGTCGTCCGCGTGCCGGAGTTCCTGAAGCGGACCGGCCTCGACTATTGCGAGTTCCTCGAGCTCTGGGAGTCGAAGTTCGTCGAGTTCGATTCGACGCCATCTTCAGCCCCTGCCGGCCGCGGCACGCGCGGAGGCGAGAGCAGGGGCTTTCCGAAATGCGAGCCCTGTTGCCCGGAGGATCTGATTATTCATTTCGTTCCGCCGATGGCGGCGGAAGACGCCCTGCGCCGGCTGATGGTGTTCATCCGCCTGTGGCGGACGGTACGGTGCCTGCCGGGCGCGGGCTACAGCTTCGCCGACCTTCGGGACATCTGCCTGGTGCTGCAGCTGTTCCAGGGCGGCAACGTCAATCCTGAATTCATCCGCCAGTTCGCCGCCTTCCAGATCCTGCGGGACGACTGGCGGCTCGACCTCGGCGTCGATCCCGGCGCCGCGGCCGGAGCGACGGGGGCGAATCGCACGCGCTTACTCGCCCTGTGGGCAGCGGGACCCGCGGCGTCGTTCGAGTGGGCCGTGGAACACCTGCTGGGACGGATTGAAGACCGGGCCGAACGGGAGCACGCCCCTGGACGCCGTCCAGGCAGCCACCACCGTCATCGTCCGCCCGAATTCATCAAGATCCTGCGCGACAACCTGGATACCGTGTCGGTGCTGACCGGCTTCGATCCCGGCACGACTCCCTGGCACGATGCGCCGACCGGCACGCTGCGCTTTGCCGAAATCCTGGCGAAGATCTATGGCTCGTTTTTCACGACCGGCGAGCTTCTCTACCTGTTTTCGGTCGACCAGCACCTCGACGGCGACGACCCGTTCTTCCAGCAGGACGAGAACGAGGCGCTCGATCAGCCCTTCGACTTTCCGGAAGAGGGGCATCCGTTCGATCTGTGGCGTCTGCGCAAGAAGCTGCTCGACGTTCACGCGACCGGCGAGGATATCGCAGCCCTGACCTGGACCGGGCTCGCCAGCGCGATGAGCAGCGATTTCGGCTACGAGCCGGCCGCCGGAACCGATCCGCTGCAGGCTCTCGGCGCGCACTTCTTCCCGGAGACCGTGGCGCGCACGGGCATCGTCGTCAGCCCGCAGGACCGCCAGTACCGGACGGGGCTGGCGTCGACGGTCGCCACCATGTGGAACCTTCCTCACAACGGACCGCTGCAGTACGACGCGGCGGCCAAGGAGCTGTTCACGACGCTGCCGTTGCGGGATGAAGACGTCCTCGTCAAGCTCAATGCGATCGAGCAGCTGACCGACGCGGAGCGCAAGGCGGTGCAGCAGCTGTACTTCGGTCCGCGTGCGGAGCTCGCGCGATTCTCGTTCCTGTTCCCCAGTCTCGCCGCCGCCGAGCAGGCGCTCGTCGAGGAGCCGGACGAAGCCAGGCGATGGGAGTTCTTCCGGAGATCCTTCGTCGAATTCTCGCGGCGAGCGAGGATCGTCGCCGAGCACCTGGCCGGCCACGTCGCGTACGCTTCGGATCACAAGGACGCGGAAGTCGATCTGGCGTGGTTGATCCTTCGTCGCCTGCTCGGCGACGAGAACAAGGCGACGACCCTCTGGGAGCAGGACAACGGGAAGCCGCCGTCGACATTTCTCTGGGAGCAGCCTGCCGGCGGCGCGTTCGCGGCGCTGACCGGGCTGACCGGTACCGGGCTGCTCGGCAAGCTCACGAGCGCGAGCGGCGTGACGTGGCCCGAGCTGCGCGGTCCGATGTCGGCGTTCTCACCATCGGCCAACGACTGGAACGCTCCGGTCTGCACGACCATCCCGAAGCTCAATTTCACCATTCCCCCGGCCGATCTCAAGTTTGCGGCCCTGCGGAATGGACTGGCGATTCGCGAGTCCGACGGGCTTCCTCTCGCGGGAGCCGAAGGATATAAGGTCCGCTGGACCGGCGTGCTCATCGTCGAGGAGTCCGGGACTTACACGTTCTTCGCGGGCGCGCCGACGCCGGACTGCGAGCCGCCGGACTTTGAAAAGTGCAGCCACAACAAGTGGCGGGTCAATCTGCGGCGCGGACAGAAAACCTGGCGGCTCCTGAACTACCGCTGGGTTGACGAGCAGGCGCCCGACCGGACGTCCGGTCCGCTGCACCTGAGGCGCGGCGCGTATTTCATCGAGATCGACTTCGAGGAATCGCAGCCGGAGTTCGACGAGCGGCTGGAGCTGGGGCGGGCCCGCACGGGCTTCACCGTAAAGTACCAGGGTCCGGACACCAAGGATTGCATCGAGGCGCTTCCGGCCGTTCGGCTGTATCGCGACGTCTCGCTGGGCCTGCTGGAGAGCCCGAACGCAGTGATGCCGGCGGCGGATGCCTACCTGTCGCTGCAATACACGAGTAGCCTGCGCGACATCCGGCGCACCTACCAGCGAGCCTTCAAGGCGATGCTCTTCTGCCATCGCCTGCGCCTGTCGACGCGGCGCGTGGCGCGCGCGAGCGTCTCGGAGATCGAGTACATGCTCTCGGCGCCGGATTTGTTCGCCGGCGCCACGTACGTGCCGGGTGTGCCGTACACGTCGCACCGCGCGTATCTCGACTTCAATCTCCTGCCGGTCGGCGATACCTACAACGGTGATCCCGAGCGCGTGCCGCCGCCGCCTCTCGACGCGCGCGCGACGCCGTCGGCCGAGCGCCGCCAGGCGCTCTTCGACTGGTTCGAGCGGTTGTACGACTACACCGTCATGCGCCAGGCCGTCGCACGCGACGCCGAGCGGCACGCGTGGCTGACGTTCGTGGAAGCCTCTAACCAGCAGCCGACCAATCCCGTGCCGCTGCTGATGGATCTCGGTATCGACATGGACCACGCGCCCGTGATCCTCGACTTCCACGACGGCACCAGCGTCGACTGGGTCATGCTGTCCGACGATCGATGGGCCATCCGCGTGTGGCGCGCGGATTTGTGGGTGCGGCGCCTGCTGAAGGCGTTCGTGCCGCTGGACCTCGCGACTGCGGAGCCCGATCTCTGGGCCGCCGACGCTCCGGCGGCGCTCGTCAGCGGCAACGCCAAGCTGACGACGTTCTACCGCGACGGCATGATCGAACGCGGCAGCCCCCTGCGTTACGCCGATCTGGAGCGGCTGAACAACGGCCTGCGTGAGCGTGCGCGCGCCGCACTTCTCGCCTACCTGTGCGGCATGAACCGCGTCTCCCTGCCCTTCGCTCCCGGCACATTCGCCAGGACGCCGAAGGATCTCAGCGCGCTTCTGCTGCTCGACGTGGAAGCGGGCATCTGCCAGAAGGCTAGTCGCATCGAGGAGGCCATCACGGCCGTGCAGGCCTTCGTCGAACGCGCGCGCCTGTCGCAGGAGCCGTCGTTCGTGATCGCGTCGGCCTTCGCCTCCGCGTGGGACAAGCTGTTCGCCACGTTCCGCGTGTGGCAGGCCTGCCGCCGGCGTGTGTTGTACCGGGAGAACTATGTCGAGTGGGCGGAGCACGGACGGGCCGTCCAGACCGAAGCGTTCCGCCTCCTGGAATTTGAGCTGCGTCGCGCGACCTTCACGGCGCCGGAGCCAGGAGGGATGGAGTACTGGCCGGGTCCGGGCTGGCCGGCGCATCCGTCGCTGACGGCGCTGCAGCACCGTGAACCGTCGCATTTGAAACAGGTCCCGCAGCCTGAGAATCTCGGCCTGATGGGCCGCCCGGAGCGGCATGCGAGGCCAAGTTGGCTTGCACCGACTCAGCGCTTGCTGACCGATGGTCGACCAACGGGCTCGACCGACGGCGGATCCCAGCCCCCGAGCGTTCTGGCAGTCGCCCCGGGCGCGACACCGTCGACGAACACGCCGCCGTCCGCAACGACATCTCCGCAGCTGGCGCTGTGGATCCAGGCAGCCGTCCGGCTCGGTACGCGCTTCCTCCGCATCGCGGCGGCGGGTGAACCACCCGCGACATCGTCGTTCATGCCGCCCGAGCCGGCGCCAGCGGCGTGCTGTGCGCAGTGCGGTCGCGTGCATCCGCCGGTGATGGACGAGTACTACTTCTGGATCGTGAATTCGGAATTCTACGACCCCGAGACCCTCAATCCGGCGGATCCGACCTTGTATCAGGACGCCGATTGGGGCGTCCTGCCTCCGGACATGACGTCCGACTGGCATCGCCGCACGCAGTTGCCGAAGCTGCTCACGTGGCCGACGAGCAAAATGGTGCGGCTGGCGTGGTGTCGCGTTCACAACGGCGAGTTCCAGACTCCGCGCTTCACCGACGACGGCGCGCATGTGAGCGCCGGCGGAGGGGTGGCCCAGCTCGAGTTCCTTGGGCGCGAGGGAGACTCGCTGCGATTCCGGATTACGAATGCAGCGCCGCCGCCGCAGGGCTACGTCGATCTGTCGCCATGGGGGTTCCGATACGACATCGCGCCTGACACGGCGGTCGTGCTGCCGGAGGTCCTGATCACTCCGCCCGCCCCGGGACCGTTCCCGGCGGGACTCGACGCGTATCCGTTCTTCGTCTACTTCACGCCGGGCGCACCGCTGGAGCCTTCGGTCTACTCCACGTCGATGACGGTGGCGGCAGCCCTTCGGGCCAACTGCCGTTTCGAATCCGCCTTGAAGTGGTACGAGTTGTACTTCGCCCCGGGCGATAAGGATCTGCGCTGGTCCACCTGCCGGAACCCGCGGCAGCCTCCGGGCGGAACGGTCCCGGGGACACCGGATCGCCCCGTCAACCCGAACCCGAACGATTCGACACCCACGGTTCCCGACAACACGTCCACTGGCGCGCCGCCGCGGCGGCGCACGCGGCCCGGCGCGACGCAGCCGGCACGCACCGGCCAGCCGGCGTCGACGACAGGGGCGGCCGGGTCGACCGGGTCCGGCGATCGCAACGATCCGTGCTGCGATCTGCTCGTCCGCACCGACCTCGACGCGCGCCGCCGCAGCATCCTGCTCGCGTATCTCGAGACGCTGCTCCAGTACGCCCAGGCCGCGATGTGCCGCGACTCACCTGAAGGGTACGCCGTCGCGCGGCTTCGGCTCGACACCGTTGCGCGTTTCCTCGGCGAGCGTCCGCGCACGATCTTCGGCCAGGACGCTGGCGTCGCGCCGCAAACTGTCCTGGCCTTCGTGCCGAGGTTCGCGCCGATCAACCCGCGCCTCATGGAGATCTACGACCGCGTCGAGGATCAACTCGAGGCCCTGCATCACTGCCTGACCAGGGCCCGCATACACGGCGGCGTCCTCCACGTCGACACTGCGTACTGGGGTGATTCCCCCGTCCGCCGCGGCTGGAAAACGACGGAGGCGAACTGTCTCGATGACGACGGCTGTTGCTGTCCGCCGAGTCCGTATCGGTTCACGTTCCTGCTCCAGCGCGCGCTGGAGACGGCTGGCGACGTGCGCACGTTCGGCGCTGAGTTGCTCGCCGCGTTCGAGAAGGGCGACGCCGAGTTCCTCGCCGCGATGCGCGCGACGCACGAGCGCCAGCTGATCAACCTGACCGAGGAGATCCGCCGCATGGAATTCCGCGAGGCGGACTGGCAGGTGCAGGCGCTGCTCAAGACCAAGCAGGCCGCGCAAGCGAAGCGGCAGTACTACGCGGACCTGATCGCCAATGGCCTGATCGCGAACGAACAGGCGTACCAGAACTTGACGCAAGTGTCGATGACGACACGAGCCGCCGGCAACGTTGTCGAGGCCGTCGGTCAGACGATGCACCTGATTCCGGATAACACCACGGGCGTCGCCGGCATCGCCTCGACTCCCGTCTCCGTTTTCCAGATGCCGATCGGCACGAAGCTGGCGCACGCGTTCGCAGCCGGGGCCAGGATCCTCTACACCGTCGCGGACATCACCGGGACGCAGGCGGGCCTGGCGCTGACCGAGGCCGGTTGGGATCGCCGCGAGGCCGACTGGATCTTCCAGGTCACCGTGTTGGACATCGACATCCAGCAGATCGAGCGCCAGATCCTGGGATCGGAGCGACGGCGCGATGCGGCGCTGCGGCAGCTCAACAACCTGGCGCAGCAGAAACAGCAGGCGGCCGAACTGCAGGACTTCCTGCGTGACAAGTTCACGAACCACGCGCTGTACTTGTTCCTGCAGCAGGAGACCGCGGCGCTGCATCACCGGATGTTCGACATCGCATGGTGCTGGGCGCGCCAGGCGCAGCGGGCGTTCCAGTTCGAACGCGAGCTGACGACGCAGAGTTTCCTGCCGGCGAACATCTGGGACGGCCTGCACGAGGGGCTGCTGACCGGAGAGCGGCTCACGACGTCCTTGCGCACGATGGAGAAGTCCTACTTCGATCGGAATCGGCGCGAGCAGGAGCTCCTCACCCGGATGTCGTTCCGGCAGGATTTCCCGATGGCGTTTCTCGAACTGAAGGCCACCGGCAAGTGCGAGATCGAGATTCCGGAGTGGCGTCTCGATCGCGAGTACCCGGGGCATTATCTCCGCAGGATCAAGTCGGTCAGTCTGACGATTCCCTCCGTCGCCGGCCCGTATACCGGCGTCCACTGCAAGCTGACGCTGTTGAGCAGCGCCACCCGCATCGAGCCCACGCTGCTCGACGTGGAGGATTGCTGCCCTGGCGAGTGCACCTGCGGGTGCTGCGACCGCGAGCGCTACGAAGCGATCAAGGAGGATCCCCGCATCGTCAAGCGCTACGGGGCGACCGAAGCGATCGCGACGTCGAGCGGGCAGAACGACGCCGGTCTGTTCGAGCTCAATTTCCGTGATGAACGCTATCTGCCGTTCGAGTTTGCCGGCGCCGTCAGCCGGTGGCGCCTCGAGTTGCCCATCGAGAACAACGCGTTCGATATCGACACGGTGAGTGACGTCATCTTCCAGCTGAGCTACACGGCCAGGGAAGGGGGCGACATGCTTCGCAAAGCCAGTTGGGCCGCGGCGTCATGCCTGCTGCCCGGCGCGGGATTGCGGTTCTTCGACTGGAGGCAGGACTTCTCGGACGCGTGGCAGCGGTTCAAGGCGTGCGTGCCCGCGGTCGACCGGCCGGACGAGACGCGAGCGCTCACGCTGCGCATGAGCCGTGGCATGTTCCCGTTCCTGCCGGGGCAGCGGCCGATCCGCATGCGGCGCGTGGAGCTGTGGTTCGAAGCGCAAAGCTGCCGCAATCCGCGGGTTCACGAGATCGAATTCGTTCCCGATCGCGATTGCAAGTGTGAGGACGGCAGCGAGGACTGCTGCGAGCGGTACGCCCTTACGTGCGTGGCCAGCGAGGATTGGCCCTGCCTGTATCACGGCGTCCTGGAATACCCGTTCCCGTACATCAGCGACGAGCGTCAGGTCACAATTGGTGACTTCGTGTTTCCGGCCAGCGCCGGAGTCGTGCACCGGGCCTATCTGGTCTGTTCGTACGAGGCGGGTCCGGCTGAACGGTGCTTGCCGAGACCGCCGGCGTGTGACGCCGATTGCCGGACGGACTGCTGAGAGGACACCATGAGTAACCCCCGCGGTGGAAGGGTACTTGTCCGGATCGCGCTCTCAATCGGCGGCGCGGCGTGGGCGACCGCCGTCGCCGCTCAGGGGGTTGCGCCGCCACCAGCCGCGGCTCCGGCGCCACCGCCGGCGGAGCGGAGGCAGTCGGCGCGCTCGCCTGGCCCGTGAGCGCGCTGGTGCTGGCGTTCGTGGTCCGGGCACCGATTCGAGAGTTCGCCGCCGCGCTCGGCGCGCGCGTGACGAAGCTCTCGATTTTCAAGCTGGAGCTCGAGCTCGTGTCAGCCACGTCCGCGTCGTCCGCTCCGCTGCTCGACGAGATTCGCACCGCCACGACGTCGGCCCCGATCGACGACTCGTCGCAAATGGTGCTCGAGCAGGTGCAGGCGGGAACGCCGGCGGATTTCGCCACGATCACGGTGGGCGCCGGAGAGGAGTGGCTCACGTCGCGGCTCTTCATCGCCGCCGCGAGGCTCGAGCGAATGCGCGGCCTGGACTACCCGCCGTCCTCGTTCGCCACGTGGATCCGGCTGTGTCGTCGCAGATTCATCAGGTGGTCAAGGACGTTGCGCCCGACGGCATCGTCTGCTCGAATGACTACACTGCGGCGCACGTGATGCGCGTCTTGGAACACCTCTCGCTATCGGTGCCGGACGACGTGCGCGTGGCAGGTTTCGACGACGTCGAATACGCGAACATGCTGCCAGTGCCGCTGACGACGGTTCGTCAGCCCTGCGCCGAGCTGGGCGCACCGGCGGTCCGAGTGATGGCCGAGCGCTTGAAGAACCCGCTGATGCCGGCTAGG